>ONCS01000168.1 GCA_900316375.1 uncultured Succinatimonas sp.
AATCGCCTTAAATGCATAAATTTATGAGTTTTTAAACAGCTACTAGCTCGTTAAGAACTAGCAATATTAAAATTAGTTGACCGTTCAGCTATCACTAGTTAACTTTGTGACAATGATCGGTTATGTTTGTTCGTCGTAAAAAGATAAAAAATTTTCTTGCAAAGCAAAAAAATCTCTGTATAATTCTTGCTGTTGCTGGCATAGCTCAGTTGGTAGAGCACCTGTTTTGTAAACAGGGGGTCCTGGGTTCGAGACCTAGTGCCAGCACCACCTCTTCAAAATATCTTCACAAAATAATCCCTAAGAAATATAATTCAACCAAAGAAAAATCTTTGGAGAATTTGTCATGCCTGAATTACCAGAAGTTGAGGTAACCCTACGCGGTATTAGTAGCGCATTAAATCATGCTGTAATTAAGTCAGTTTATTTTGACGATAAATCACTTAGAAAACCTTTTTCAAAAGATTTATACAATCTTGAAGGTGCAAAGGTCACTGATATTACTCGCAGAGCTAAATACATTGTTGTTACAACAGACAAAGGCTATCTGTTAATTCACTTAGGTATGACCGGTCACTTGAGTGTTTTAGATGAAGGCGTTGAAAGACAACTTCACGATCACTTTGATATTACAACCTTAAATCACAAGGTTATCAGATTAAACGATACTCGTCGTTTTGGTCTAGTCTTATATTTTGCTAAAGACAATTCCCCTTACGATAATGAACCTCTAAAAAGTTTAGGTCCTGAGCCTTTTTCTGATGAGTTTAACGTAGATTATCTATATAACAAATTGCAGCGTTATAAGAAGAGTATTAAGCAAACTTTGATGGACAATGCTGTAGTTGTAGGTGTTGGCAATATCTACGCCTCAGAAGTACTCTTTGCTTCAAGAATTAGTCCACTTAGAAAAGCTAATAAAATTACTAAAAAAGAGTGTCAGCTTTTAATTGATAACATTGTAAAGATCTTAAAAGCTTCAATTGAGAAAGGTGGAACCACTATTCGTGATTTCCAAGGAGCAGATGGAAAGCTAGGTTACTTTGTACAAAATCTTTCTGTCTATGGACATGAAGGTGAAGCTTGCAAAGTTTGTGGTACACCTATTGAAAGTACAGTACAAGGACATCGTACTACATACTATTGTCCTCACTGTCAAAAATAGAAGGTTAAGACTTGTTAATATGAGAGATGATTTCTTCAGGTACGTATTTAGAAACATCTCCTTTGTGAATAATAACCTCACGAACTAAAGTTGAAGAGATAAATCCCACCACTGGATTAGTTGGTAACATCACTATTTCCATTTCAGGCATTGCCAAACGGTACATGCCTGATAATTGACTTTCATACTCATAGTCAGCAACAGTTCTAACACCTCTTACTAAGATATTAGCTTTTTGCTCTTTTAGAAAATCAATGAGCATGCCACTAAATCCTATAACTTCAATATTAGGCCATTGAGCTACACACTCTTTGCACATTTGCACACGTTCATCTAAAGAAAATAAAGTGTGTTTAGAAGGACTATTAGCAACTGCGATGATAATTTTTGAGAAGATCTTGGTTGATCTTATAATAATATCCATGTGACCTAAGGTTAATGGATCGAAGGTACCTGGAAAAACAGCTATAGTATCCATATTAAATCTTGTATTTTGTAACAGCTTTATCAAACATTGAAATTACACTTTCTACAGTAATTTCTTTCATAGCATTTTCATTTTTTACACGATAACGCCAAGTGATCTCTTTATCACCAAGTTCTTGTTTAGCCATTTTTTCATAAACACTTACTTCTAAGTCTTTAAAGTTCCATGCTCCTACTCTCTTAGGATTATGAATGGCAAAAAGACCGATTACTGGAATGTTAAGTGATGAGGCTAAATGCATAGCAGCGCTATCTGGTGATAACACAAGTTTAGATAGTTTGATAACCGCAGCTAAAGTTCTAAGGTTAGTCTTGCCGCAAAGATTAGTGCAATTGCCATCTATGCTTTTTACAATTTCTGAGCATAGGTATTGTTCAACTGAAGAATTGCTTCCAAGTAAAACTACTTTAAAACCTTTATTAATTGCATATTGAGCAATAGCACTGTAACCTTCTACAGTCCAATTTTTAACTTTTTTAGCTGAGGCTGGGGCAATACAGAAGATCTTACCATCTGGTAATAAAGCACTAGCTGTAGCCATTTCATCATCAGATAAATCATAGTCCCAGCAAGGCTCTAAATTATCAATACCAATAGCTTTAGCATAGGCCATGAAACCTGCTAATACGTGTGGATTATCTGGAGATTTGACAATCTTATTGATAAATAAACGCTGACCTTCACGGCGACGCTCTTTATCGTATCCAAACTTATCTTTTGCGTGAATTGCAGTAGAGAGAAGACTTGCTTTAATTGAAGTTTGTAGATTTAAAAGAGCATCGAATTTTATTTCTTTTTGCTCTTTTCTTAAATTCCATAAAGCCTTAATTAGACCTTGCTTTTTTATATCTACAGGAATTAAAGGTACAATACTATCTCCATTATCTTTGATAAATAGAGATGCAAAGCGTTTGTCGATTAGATAAGATATATCAAGATTTGTATCATGCTGTTGTAAGGCATTTACTAAGCCAAAAGCATTGATACAATCGCCTAAAGCTGATAGCCTTAGTACGCAGATAGAATGATACGGGTTCATATAGCTCCTTTTGCTATTCCTATTGTATCATTTTCATATATGACGTTGAAAATTGGTTTTTATATGGTTGAAATTACTCCTTTAGTTTTTGGAAATGTAAGTTTTTTAGTTAACAATAACTTTATTAAAAACAATGAGTTAACTAATTTACAAAGCTTTTTTGATAGAGATACTATCTTAAAAGGAAAAGATGTTTTAACTAAAGGCGGTAGAGGTAAAACTATTCTTTTTAAAAAAGATGGTTTTGACTTAATTTTGCGTCACTATAAACGTGGTGGACTATTTGGAAAGCTAGTTAAAGATAGCTTTTTTACCTTTGAGTCTTACTGTAATCGCAGTTTTGATGAATTTAAATTATTAAACTACATGCTATCGGTTAATCTTCCAGTGCCTAAACCTGTAATTGCACGAGAGATCAAAGAAGGAATTAAGTTAAAACAAGATATTGTGGTTGAAAGACTAAACGGTTTTGTTGATTTATCTGAGGTGATCTCAAAAAGAGAGTTAACAGAAACTGAGCTTGCTAATATTGGCAAGACCATCAAGCAGTTCTTTGATAAAGACATACTTCATACAGATTTGAATATTAGAAATATCCTTATCAATGATAATGCTGAAGTTTACATCATAGATTTTGATAAGTGCTTTAATAAAAAGCTTGATGTAAAAGATAGAATTGATGTGGTTTCAAGACTTCATAGGTCTTTTATAAAGGAAGTTACTAAAAAAGGAAGTGACTCTGTGTTCTATAAAGATGCATCTTTTAAAATTTTGCTAAATAACGCATTACCTACACTATAAATAAAGTACAATCGAACTGTTTTAATAGTATTGAGGCAGAAGAAGATCTTCTGAAATAATATGGCAAAGAAAACAGTTGTAATTGTCGATCACCCATCTTTTGACAGATCTAATGCTCATCGTAGATTCGTCGAGGAAATGCGTAAATACCCAGACGACATCCTAATTCACAATTTACAAAGTGCCTATCCTACCGGCACTATTGATGTAGCAAATGAGCATTGTTTAATTGATAACAATGGTTCTATTGTTTTTGAATTCCCTATTTATTGGTTTACTTGTCCTCCAAAAACTAAAGAGTGGTTAGATAAGGTTTTAACTCACGATTGGGCATTTAAAGATGGTCATCATTTAAAAGGCAGAAAGATAGGTCTATGTGTTACTTGTGGTAGTGAGGAAGAGGCTTACACTGCTCAAGGTAGACATCACCGTTCTATTGAAGAGTATTTAGCTTCAATGCAGCGTGCTTTTGAAATGTGCGATGCTGATTATGTAGGTACGTTTGCTTTATACGGTATCAATGACGCTAAGAAAGTTGATGCTGAGGCTATAGGTCAAAAAGCTCGTGAGTATGTAGACTGGATCAAGTCATTTCAAGTTAAATAACTTAAGGCCTTAACTCTAATAAACATTAAAAAAGCAGGCTTTGATCCTGCTTTTCTACTCTTAAACACTAAACTTACTTTAAAAGTAAATCCATTTGGGCAATAGCTCTTTGTACAGCACCACGTCCTTGTTGCTGCAAATCTAAAGCTTTTATACCAGTCTTCTTCAAAAGCTCTTTATCAGTAATTAACTTAACTATATAGCGAGCAAATAACTCTTCATCATCTGCTTGATACGCGCCACCTGTTTCAATTAACTTATCAAATTGCTCTTTGAAGTTATGGTAGTCAGGACCTGTAATAATAGGCAGTGAGAAAAAGCCTGGCTCTAGAGGATTGTGTCCTCCAATATCAACAAAGCTTCCACCCATAAAGACAAGATCACAAAGACCAAAATAGGTTTCAATCTCGCCTAAAGTATCGCCAATTAAAATATCTCCTTTAAAGGTATTTAAATCCTTCAAAGTACTTTTTCTAACATATGAAATTTTAAGACTTTCAAGATAATCACGAGCAAGTTGTGCTGTAGTCATATGACGAGGTACAAAAACTAACTTTAAGTCTTTTACTTGCTCTTTTGCTTTTAAGTAAGCATCAATGACAGTTTTTTCTTCACCATCATGAATAGAGATAGCACCTAAGACTTTATCACCTAAAAGATTAGTCTTAATGGCTCTTGCTTCATTAAATAGATTTTCACGAGGCTTTAGATCGTATTTGATATTGCCAATTAAAAGTAAATTAGACTTATTTACACCAATCTTTTCAAAGCGCATAAGATCAGAGTGGCTAATGCACATAACTTTATCTAAGTTAGATGCAATTAAGTCTTTAACGATGGTTTGATGCTTTAAGTAGCTTTGACAATTTTTCTCTTGCATACGCGCATTGACGATAGCAATTTTGCAGCCACGCTTATGAGTAAGAGAAAGCATATTAGGCCAAAGTTCTGTATCAATAATCACTAGTAGCTTTGGATTAAAACTATTTAAAAAGCCATTTACAGCTAAAGGTGAGTCTAGAGGTGAAAATACAACTTTAACTCCAAGTTTTTTAAGACTCTCTGCAGCTTGGGCGCCAGTTGTAGTCATCGTAGTTACAACAACTTCACAACCTAAGTGAGTTGTTACATACTCAGTAACTAGTGGTTTTAAAGCGTTGATCTCACCTACTGAGGCACCATGGAACCATATGCAATTTGAGGCTGTTTCTTTATAGAATCCTAAAAGCTCAAAGATCCTTTTACCATAAGGAGCATCACGACGTTTTTTATAGGCTATAAACATCGCGCCTAATGGGGCAACAAGTGTAGTTAAACCTCTATATGTGAGTAAGGTTAAAGCTGATTTAATCTTCATTATTATTTAAGTAATTCTTTTAGTTTTTCTATTACTAATTCTGGCTTAATGCCTTTAAGACAAGCGTAAGTTCCATGCTCACAGGTTCTCTTAAAACATGGATGACACTTTTCATCTGATTCAACACAGATAGCAATATCTGATAATGGAGGTGTGTACTTAGTTGAAGTTGAGCCAAAGATACATACTTGTGGGATATTAGCAGCAGCTACAGTGTGCATAAGTCCTGAGTCATTACATACAGCAGCAGTTGATTGTCCTACGATATCTAAAGCTTCTGTTAAATTAGTTTTTCCGGCGATATCTACAAAGTATGTCTGTTTATCACTATCAACATGATCAAAGATAGCTTTTACTGTTGGAATGTCTTTTTTAGAGCCAATACCAATTACCATACCGCCATTTTCAATCCACCAATTAGATACCTTTGCAAAGTACTCAACAGGCCATAGCTTTGATGGTCCATAGTTAGCTCCACATCCTAAAACTAAGGCTTTACGAGAAAAATCTAATCCAAGCTCTTGAGCGCGATTTTTATCTAATGGTTTTAAAGTTAATTTTGGATAGTCAAACTTTGGTAAGTCTTTTGATGATTTTACTTTATCTTTATCAAAGGCAAGTGCTACATAACGTTCTACCATGCGAGGATAGTCGTTTTTGTTATTGCGCATGTTATTTAAAATAAAGTAGCGAGATTCTCCTTTAAAACCTCGTCTGTCTTTAATCTTTGCAAATAAAGCAATTAAAGCTGATTTTAAAGAGTTAGGTAGTACAAAGACACTGTCATAGTGACCACTACGTAGCTTTACACCTTCTTTATATCTTCTTTTTAGATCAAAGCTACCGTGCTCAAATGGATTTATAAGTTTTTTATTAAGCTCAGGCATTCTATCTAAGATAGGCATAGTGTACTTAGGAGCATAAATATCAATAATACAATCTGGCTCATTGTGCTTTAAGGTTTTAAATAAGCTTTGTGCCATGATTAAATCACCTAGCCATGAAGGTGAAATAATTAAGTATTTTTTAGGACTTGTCATATCTATTTGTGCTCTCTTTTGATGGTATTTGCTACCTAAATATTGATTAAGAATTATAAACGAAAACTCTTATCTTGATGTATTTTTCAAAGCCTTTAAAGTTTGCCTTAAAAATGAGGTAACAGTTTGCAAAATAAGTAAAAAGTAAGTTAATTAACAACCTAATATATGATTGTCGTTTATAATGGTTTTAGAACTTTTTTATTAAAATAGGATTGAATCATGATTATTGTAACAGGTGGTTGTGGCTTCATCGGCTCTAATATCGTTAAGCACTTAAATGATCGTGGCATTAAAGATATTTTAGTTGTTGATAATTTAACAAATGGTCATAAGTTCATGAACTTAACTGATCTTGATATTGCTGACTACATGGATAAAGTAGATTTCCTTGAGTTAGTTCAAGATGAGAAGAAGTTTGATGCAAAGTATGGCTGCAAGAACATTGAAGCTATCTATCACGAAGGTGCTTGCTCATCTACCACAGAGTGGGATGGTAAGTACATCATGAAAAACAACTATGAGTACACTGTAACTTTATTTGAGTTTGCAACTGCTCATAGAATTCCTTTCTTCTACGCATCATCAGCATCAACTTATGGTGATGGTAATGTCTTTGTTGAAGACAGAGAAAACGAAGGTCCTCTAAACGTATACGGCTACTCAAAGTTCTTATTCGATGAGTATGTAAGACGTCGTCTTCCAACCTTAAAATCACAGGTTGTAGGCTTTAGATATTTCAATGTTTACGGACCACGTGAGAGCCATAAAGGTACCATGGCATCAGTTGCTTTCCATTTAAATAATCAAATGCTAAAAGGCGAGAATCCAAAGCTATTTGAAGGTATTGATGGTTATGAGAACGGCGGTCAGATGCGTGACTTTGTGTACGTAGGTGACGTTGCTGAAGTAAATCTATGGTTCTTAGAGCACAAAGGTCCATCAGGAATTTATAACTGCGGTACCGGTCGTGCTGAGCCTTTCTTAAATATTGCAAAGGCTGTAATTAAGCACTTTGGTCGTGGTGAAATTGAGTTTATTCCATTCCCAGAGCACTTAAAGGGGCACTATCAAAGCTTTACTCAAGCTGATTTAACTCAGTTACGTAAAGCAGGTTGCGACCATGAGTTCAAGACTGTAGCACAAGGTGTTGCTGAGTACTTAAAATGGCTCAATTCCAAATAGTCGACGACTTTACCTTTGAAGTATGCCTTCTCCCAAAGGAGAAGGCTTTAAGCTTTGCCGATTACCTAAACTCAATTAAGGTAAGGGCAATAGCTAAGCAAGGTATGTCTGATAAGTATTACATCTATGTAACTAATGAACTTGATGTAAGTAAGGCTAAGCGTGAGCTTTTAAGATGGGCTCAATCCCCTTTTGATAAAAGCTTTAATAAGGCAAGTTGGGAAAGAGGCGAGACTTTAAAATCCTCAAAAGAAATTAAATCAAGATTCTATTTACCTCTAGCTTTTGATTTAACCTCAGTTACTACCATAGTTGAAATTATCTGCGTAGTAGTTTACTTACTTTCCTTTGTCTTTGAAGATTTTGTCTATGAGTATTTAGCTTTATCTAAGGCTGATGTCTTTACCGATATCTTCTCTTACTACAAGTTAATTACACCTTCCTTTGTTCACTTTGGCCTGATGCACATTGCTTTTAATTTAGTAATGTTTGAGGCTATCGGTCGTCCTATTGAAAGAAGCTTTGGTATTAAAAAGTACCTTCCACTTATTTTTAGCATTGCGATTATTTCAAATGTAGTTCAATACTGCTTTATGTTAAATGATATGGCAGTCTTTGGTGGCTTGTCAGGTGTGGTCTATGGTGTAATTGGCTATAGTGGTGTGATCTCAAGACGTGATGATTTACCTTTAAGCTTTGTCTTCCAAAAAGGTCTATTAACCGTAAGTGTGCTTTTTATCCTTTTAGGTTTCTTTATAGATGGTATTGCTAACTTCTGTCATTTAGGTGGTTTAGTAGTCGGTATTATTTGGGGCCTTTGGGACTTACGCAAAAAGACTTTGTCATAAGGAACAAGTATGATCAAAAAAGCTCATGATCTCTATTATTCAAGAAAATATGATTTTGTTGAGGCCTTTAGAGTTCGTTGCCATCGCACTTTAAGTTGGCTTCAAAAGTCACAAGATCTAAAAGACGATGAGCTTGATTTAAAGTTTGTTTCTTTGTGGATTGCCTTCAATGCTCTGTATGGTAAAGATCTTAAAAACTATCAATTAGGCGATAAAGAAGCTTTTCAAAGCTTTATCTCTGAGATCTGTGCGTTAGATAGTAATAATAGTTTGCACCACATCTTGTGGGATGTGTTTTCAAACAGCGTAAAAGTTTTGCTTGAAAATAAGTTCACCTTCAATTTGTTCTGGGCTTTTTACAATGGCGATGAGAGCGCTGCTAACTGGGAAGAAGTCTTTGCTCAAAGTAAGTCTAAAGCAATTAAGGCTATGTCGGAGCAAAACACCTCACAAATTCTCTTTGTAGTGTTTGACCGTCTCTATACCGTGCGTAATCAAGTAATGCATGGAGGCTCTACCTTTGGCAGTCAAGCTAATCGTATTCAATTGCGTGATGCCTGTGAGATCTTAGAAAATGTTGTTCCTGTGATGTTGCTTATCATGATGGAAAACTACTCACTAGATAGGACCTTTGGTCAGCCTTTCTATCCTTATGTCAAAGATTAGCAACTAAAACATTTAACAACCATAAAAAATGGCGCTTAACCATAAGGAAAAGCGCCATTTTTGTAATTAGCTAAGATTAGTCAGCTAACTTAACAATTGATGAACCAGTCATCTCTGAAGGAATGTCAATGCCCTTTAGATATAACATGGTAGGAGCGATGTCTGATAGACGACCACCTTCACGCATAGTAGCCTTTCTGCCGTAGTAGATGAAAGGTACTGGTAAGTTGGTGTGAGCAGTGTAAGGAACACCCTTTTCTAGATCCTTCATACGCTCGCAGTTACCGTGGTCAGCAGTGATTAAGCACTCACCATCAACCTTCTTTAATGACTCGATAACACGACCGATGCAAGTATCAACTGCCTCACAAGCCTTAACAGCTGCCTCAAATACGCCAGTGTGACCAACCATATCACCGTTAGGGTAGTTACAGATGATCATGTCATACTTGCCAGACTCGATTGCAGCACATAGCTTATCGGTAAGCTCAGTTGAGCTCATCTCTGGCTGTAGGTCATAAGTTGCAACCTTAGGGCTTTGGATTAGGATACGATCCTCACCTGGGAATACAGTCTCAACACCACCGTTGAAGAAGAAGGTAACGTGAGCATACTTTTCAGTCTCAGAAATACGTAACTGAGTTAAGCCCTTCTTTGATAACCACTCACCTAGGGTGTTAGTTAAATCCTCTGGTGGGTAAGCGCACTGAGTCTTAATGTCAGCTGCGTATTGGGTTAACATTACAAATGCTGATAACTTAGGCTGTACTTCACGCTTGAAGCCTGCGAAATCTGAATCTGGGTTTACGAATGAGCGAGTGATCTGACGAGCACGGTCAGCACGGAAGTTCATGAATACTAAAGCATCACCGTCCTGCATAGGAGCTTTCTCGCCGATTACAGAAGCTTTTACGAACTCATCGTTCTCATCACGAGCGTAAGCTGCGTCTAAAGCAGCATCAGCTGATGCGAATGACTCAAACTCGCTCTTGCCTTGAGTTAATAGATCATAAGCCTGTTGTACACGATCCCAACGGTTGTCACGGTCCATTGCATAGTAACGGCCAACCATAGTAGCGATACGACCAACGCCTGCCTCTTTAAATGCAGCCTCAATTACCTTGATGTAATCATGAGCTGAACGAGGAGCAACGTCACGGCCATCAGTGAAAGCGTGGAAGTAAACGTTCTTAGCACCGCGCTGAGCTGCTAGCTTAATCATAGCTACAATGTGATCTTGATGAGAGTGAACGCCACCTGGTGACATTAGACCCATGATGTGAACTGCTTTACCAGCTTTAACTGCATCATCAACAGCCTTGCATAGAGTCTCATTCTTGAAGAAATCGCCATCTGCAATTGCCTTACCAATACGAGTTAACTCTTGGTAAACGATACGGCCTGCACCAATGTTGGTGTGACCTACTTCTGAGTTACCCATCTGACCATCTGGTAGACCTACATCAATACCTGATGCTTGGATGTCAGTGTGAGCATAATTTGCCTCAAGTGCAGTTAGGTTTGGTAACTTAGCTGCTGCAACTGCGTTGAACTCTTTAACTGGATTGTCACCCCAACCATCCATGATGATTAGAGCTAATGGTTTCTTCTTTGTCATACTTATTTGTACTCATCAAAAAATTAAAAAATTTGCTGGTCATTATTTTACTAGTTTTTTAGTCTTTTTTAGGTGTATTAAATGAAAATAGTTTGCATTTTTTGTAAGAAATAAGTTAAATGCTTTCTTAATGTGAGCTTGGCTGTTTTTGCATACGTTTTAATATGTTAAAATCACGAGCTAATTATTACTTTAGAAAAGAGGTGTTGTTGTGGGAGAGTTATTCTCATCTGACAATGTAGATCAGTACATAAGATTTGCAAGTAATCACCAAATTATGGTGATGATTTTTGTCGTTTTATTTGTAGCTTTAATTTACTTCCAAGTACGTATCATGCTTGCTAATGTAAAGAAGATAAGTGCAAATAACGCTACTGCTATGGTTAACCACGAAGATGGTGTTTTTGTTGATGTAAGAGCAAACAAGCTATTTACTAGCGGTCATATTGCAGGTTCTATCAACATTACTTTAGCAGAGATTAAAGAAGGTAAGTTAAACAGAATTGATAGCTATAAGGATAAGCCAGTTATTCTTGTAGGTAGAGATAAGATGGATGCTGATTGCTTTAACAGCGCAGTATCATTAAAGAAACAAGGTTATACCAAAGTGTTCTCATTAGATGGCGGTATCGCTCAATGGACAATGGATAATCTACCAACATCAGTTAAAGATTAATTCATAAGGAAATTAAAATGTCTGATAATGCACAAACCCCTAACGAGCAGAACGTTCCTGTATTTGACATCATTCGTATGTATGCAAGAGATTGCTCTCTAGAGACTCCTAACGTTCCACAGATCTTCCAAGTTGAGTGGAAGCCTGAAGTTAAGGTTGATTTTGATTCTAAGGCTCGTCCTTTAGGTAATGATACTTTTGAAGTAACTCTACGTGTTACTGTAACTTGCACCGTTGAAAAGCAAACTGCTTACATCTGTGAAGTAAACCAGGCAGGTATCTTCATTGCTAAGAACATCAACCAAGACGGTTTAGAGTTCCTATTAAATGGTGCAGCTCCAAACATTCTATTCCCATATGCTCGTGAGCATATCTCTACTTTAATTGGTCGTGCTACCTTCCCTCAGCTAAACCTACGCCCAATGAACTTTGAAATGATGTTCCAAGCTCAGAAGGCACAACAGGCTCAGCAAGAAGCTGCAAAGCAGGATGTAGCTAACGGCGCAGCTAAAGATGAGACTCCACAGGCTTAGTTGATTGAAAACTATGTCTTGTGAATATACTTGTTCTTTAAGCGTGATTGGTGCCGGCTCTTACGGCACCTCTCTTGCTCAATCTACAGCATCAAAGGGACTACCTGTGATGCTGTGGAGTCGAAATGCTCAAAGCGCTGCAACTATGCAGCAAGAGCGCTTCAACTCTAAATACCTTCCTAATGTTAAGTTATCTGATAATTTAACTATCTCATCAGATCTAGAGTCTGTAGTTAAGGCTTCACAAAATATTTTAGTAGTGGTTCCTTCCCACACCTTTGCCGATGTTCTAAAGCAAATCAAGCCATTCTTAAAGTCAGATCAAAGAGTTGCCTGGGCAACAAAAGGTCTTGATAAAGAGTCTGGTAAGTTATTATCAGAAATTGCTTTAGAAGTTTTAGGAAGCGAAATTAAGATGGCAGCCTTATCAGGTCCTACCTTTGCTATGGAGCTTGCTAAAGGGTTACCTACAGCAATTGCTATGGCTGGTACTGATGAAGCTTTCATCAAAGAGTTTGCCGATTTAATGCACACTAAGACCTTTAGAATTTACGCAAGTGATGATCTTATTGGTCTTCAATTAGGTGGTGCGATTAAAAACGTGATTGCTATTGGCGCTGGCCTTTCCGACGGCTTAGGTTTTGGTGCTAATGCAAGAACTGCTTTAATTACCCGTGGTCTTGTTGAAATGACAAGACTTGGCATTGCTTTTGGCGCTACTCAAAAATCATTTATGGGCTTGTCAGGTCTTGGTGATTTAATCTTAACTTGTACTGATAATCAATCCCGTAATCGTAGATTTGGTTATTACTTAGGACAAGGAATGAGCGCGCAAGATGCTTTAGATAAAATCGGACAAGTTGTTGAAGGTTATACTATGAGTGAAGTTGTCAAAGGACTTTGCGAAAAGTACAACGTACAAATGCCAATTTGCTCTGAAATCTATGATGTGCTCTTTAAAGGTAAGTCTGGAATTGAGGCTGCGATGGCGCTTTTAAGCCGTGAGCAAAAAGCTGAATAATAAAGAAAATTCAAAAAATAAGGGAGCGGTTGCTCCCTTTTTAATGACTAATCTACTGTTAACCGTAAGTTTGATCAGTTACCTGATGCTCGGTAACGTCAACAACATCTTTAATCATGCCTGGGAAAGCTTGATTTAACTGAGTTTGGATACCTTCTTTTAAGGTTAGGCCAACCATAGAGCAACCTAAGCAACCGCCTTGGAATTTAACTTTTACAACACCATCATCAGTTACTTCAACAAGCTCTACAGCACCGCCATGAGATGCTAGAGATGGGCTTACTGTAGAATCGATAAACTTCTTTAACTTATCAAATAAAGTTGCATCAGGTGGTAAGTCTTGCTTATTTAAGTTTGGTGCGTGGAAGGTTAATAGATCTTCGCCATTTTCTTCGTTCTTGGTTAGATCGATAATTGAGTCATCTAAATACTCAGAAACTGAGCTGTCGATAACAATCTCAAAACCTTTCATTTGGAAGTGTTCATCATGAGGAGTGATGTACTCTTTTGGGCAGTATAAAATGCCACACTGAACACCTGGAGTACCAACGTTAGTTGCAGTAAGACGAATAGCTAAGCCTTCCATCTTTTGCTTGCTGATAATGTTTAAAAAGTACTCTTGTGCCTTTTCTGATACGCTGATTTTGCTCATATAAACCTTTTACGTAAGTTTGTACAAAATAATTGAAAGCATTTTACTAGATTTGAGAGAATATAGGCACTAAAGGCAAAATTTTTTCACTTTGAACATCAAAAAATACAAATCAAGTTGTCATTAAATCTCTAAACGTTACAAATTTTCAAATTTTAAAAAATCTTTAAAAGTAAACAAGATAAATTTATTTGTATCTAGCCTAAAAAATGCAAAAATTAGGTATTGCTAACTATCCATTTTTAACTTTTGAGAAAATAATTTAACTTACTGATAAATATGTAAAAATATTGGATAAAATCGAACACAAGTCATGAAGTGAGAAATATTTTAAAGTTTATTAAAAAAAGATGTGCATAATTGAACAAAATTACGGTAAAATCGTTTCTGTTATTAAAGAAAACCTGAGTTGAACTCAGATAACACGTGGAGAAAAAAATGAGCTTAGAGCTTGATTTAGCTAAATATGGTATCAGCGGCGCAGCTGAGATCGTTCACAATCCATCATACGAGACTCTTTTTGCAGAAGAGACCAAGCCAGAGTTAACTGGTTATGATGTTGGCCAGAAGACCGAGATGGACGCAGTTAATGTAATGACTGGTGTTTACACCGGCCGTTCACCAAAAGATAAGTTCATCGTTAAGGATGCTACTTCTGAGGCTAACTTCTGGTGGACCACTGACGAGTTCAAGAACGACAACCACCCTCTATCAACTGAGTCATGGAACGTTCTAAAAGAGTTAGCAGGTAAAGAACTATCAAACAAGAAGTTATACGTTGTTGATGCTTTCTGTGGTGCTAACGAAGCTACTCGTATGGCAATTCGTTTCGTTGTTGAGGTTGCATGGCAGGCTCACTTCGTAACCAACATGTTCATCCGTCCATCAGCAGAAGAGTTAAAGAACTTCAAGCCAGACTTCGTTGTTCTAAACGCTTCAAAGGCTAAGGTTGAGAACTACAAAGAGTTAGGTCTAAATTCAGAGACTGCTGTTGTATTCAACCTAACTGAGCGTATGCAGTTAATTCTTAACACCTGGTACGGTGGTGAGATGAAGAAGGGTATGTTCTCAATGATGAACTACTTCTTACCTCTAAAGGGCATCGCTGCAATGCACTGCTCAGCTAACACCAACATGGATGAGACTGAGACCGCTATCTTCTTCGGTCTATCAGGCACTGGTAAGACCACTCTATCAACCGATCCAAAGCGTAAGCTAATCGGTGACGACGAGCACGGTTGGGATGACAACGGCGTATTCAACTTCGAAGGCGGTTGCTATGCTAAGGTTATCAACCTATCAAAGGAAAACGAGCCAGACATTTGGGCAGCTATCAAGCGTGACGCTCTATTAGAGAACGTAACTGTTGATGCAAACGGCAAGATCGATTTCGCTGACAAGTCAGTAACCGAGAACACCCGTGTTTCATACCCAATTTACCACATCAAGAACATCGTAAAGCCTATTTCAAAGGGCCCTGCTGCTAAGCGCGTAATCTTCTTATCAGCTGATGCTTTCGGTGTATTACCTCCAGTATCAATCCTATCAAAGGATCAGACTCAGTACTACTTCCTATCAGGCTTCACTGCTAAGTTAGCAGGTACCGAGCGTGGTATTACCGAGCCTACTCCAACCTTCTCATCATGCTTCGGTCAGGCATTCTTATCATTACCTCCAACCAAGTATGCAGAAGTTCTAGTTGATAGAATGGAGAAGTCAGGTGCTAATGCTTACTTAGTAAACACTGGCTGGAATGGTACCGGCAAGCGTATCTCAATTAAGGATACCCGTGGTATTATCGATGCAATCTTAGACGGT
>ONCS01000148.1 GCA_900316375.1 uncultured Succinatimonas sp.
ATAACCTACAAAGCAAGATTTTTAGGTCTTACCATGATGTCTTTAAAGATTGAAAATAATCATGCTTATGTATTCTTGTTTGGTTGTATTAAAGTTTTTACCATTAGACTATAGAATGCTAAAAACACTGCTTATAAATGTTTTAGCATGCTTTATGGTTAATTTGAGAATTTTTAAACAGGTATAATGATATCTGTTTCCACTTATTAAATAGCTACTCTCGGTGTAAATATGATCGTTCAAAACAACGAAGAAAACCAAAAGAAAGTAACCAAAGAACTAGAAAAAATAGCCAAAAAACAGTTAAAGTGTCTATTTCTAAATAAAGTAAGTTCTAAAAACATTGATCAAAACAAAGCTATAGTTGAAAAGCTAAATATCGAAATTGAACGATATGGTGTTGAGCCTAAATTTGTAAGACGCTGTGTAAAAAGAATTATAAAGTATAAGATCCTAAATATTTTTGGCCTAGGTCTTATTAAGTATTTTAATCACAAAAAAGATCAATATCGTCGTCGTATTGCAGGAAGCTTAAAAGACTGCTATGACGTGGTTATAGATTTATCTAATGTTAAAAATTTAGTTTTCCCAACTTTTGATACACCTAAAGTATCTATAATTATTCCTTGTTATAACGGCTTTGACGTTACTATGAAATGTCTGCGCTCCGTTTTATCATACACTCAAGATATTTCTTATGAAGTTATTATCGCTGATGACAAGTCAACCGATGCAACAAAAGATATAGAGCAACATGCTAAAAACGTTAAGCACGTTGTAAATTCTTTAGAAAATGGCTTTGTAAATAATTGTAATAGCGGTGCTAGCATTGCTAAAGGTGAGTATCTATTCTTTTTAAACAATGATACTCAGGTTCAACCTAATTATCTAAAGCCTTTAGTAGATGTTTTAGATGTAAAAGATGATATCCATGTTGCAGGTTCAATGATGCTATTTCCAAATGGCGTGGTGCAAGAAGCCGGTGGTGTGATCTTTAGAGATGCTCAAGCAATGCGCTATGGTTGTGGCTTTAGATGGGTATATCAGCAAGAACTTCATCATTGCCATGATACTGATTATATTTCTGGTGCAGCATTACTGATTAGAAAGTCATCATTTGATAAGTTAAATGGCTTTGATAAGGTTTATAACCCAGGCTATTGTGAGGACAGTGATCTTTGTTTCCGTGTTAAGTATCAGTTACAAGGAAGAATATTCTTTGAACCAAAATCAAAAGTTGTGCATTTTGATAGTAGTACCTTCCCAAGTTATAAAAAACTTGAACTCATGGAAAATCACAGACACATCTTTTTTGAAAAGTTTAAAGATAAGCTTACAAAATACCATACATCAATTGATAACTTTTCAATAAAAGCAAGAGATGCTGCCGCTTATAAGCATCAAATCCTTGTTATTGATATGGATATCTTATCTCCATCTTATGACACTGGTTCTCGTAATACCATGATGTATATGGAGTTATTTAAAAAACATGGATTTAATGTCAAGTTTATGCCATTTCTTAAATCTAATGATAAAGAAAACTTTGCAAAAGATATGGAATATCAAGGCTTTGAGCTGATCAGAGAATCTCAAGAAGAGTATCTAAAAAAATATGGTCATATTTTTGATTTAGTCTTTATCAATAGACCACAGCCTGCTGATCATTTTTTACCATTAGTAAGACAGTATACTCATGCTTTTGTGATGTTCCATGGTCAAGATTTGCATTATTTAAGACTTTATAGACAAGATCTCTTAAATAAGGTTCCTAATGCAGAATCAATCATGCAAGAGCGTAAGAGTGAAGAATTAGCTATTTATGAGAAGATGGATCTGTCATTATTCGTTTCAGAATCTGAAATGAATATCGTAAAAAAAGAAAACCCTTGTTCTCATATGACCGATATTCCGGTGTTATTGTGTGATACCAAGGTAATGGATTCATTTGATTATAATGCAGAACAAAGATGCGATATTGCTTTTATCGCAGGCTTTGCACATACTCCTAACATCGATGGTGTGGTTTATTTTGTAAAAGAAGTCTTACCATTAGTTTTAAAGAAAATACCAAACATTAAGTTCTATATTATTGGCTCAAAGCCTACAGATGAAGTAAAAGCTCTAGCATCTGATAATGTTATTGTTACAGGTTTTGTAACAGATGAAGAGCTTAGAAACTACTATAGAAAACTTAAACTTGTAGTTGCACCTTTAAGAATTGGAGCCGGTGTAAAAGGAAAAGTAATTGAGGCTATTTACAATAAAGTTCCAATTGTAACCACAGATATTGGTGTAGAAGGTATCGACAATTCAAGTAATATTATCTCTGTTGTTAATTCAAGTGTTGATTTTGCTAACAAGGTTATTGAGCTTTATGGTGATAATAATAAGTTAAATGAGATTTCTTCAATGTCAAAACAATTTATTGAGACTCACTATACTGCTGAAGTTGGTTTTAAGAAGATTGCTAAATTCTTGCCAGGCAGCTTGTGCAATAAATAAAAAAAGATGATAGGTTACGGCAATTTTTTTATGGACGTATAGCTAAATATTTTGCTGTTTAACCAAGTAACTGTGTCTTTAAGTTTACGTAACGACAATACAAGGATAGTGTCATGATCATAACTCAAACTCCATTTCGTATGTCTTTCTTCGGTGGCGGTACTGATATGGAAAGCTTCTTTAATGAGCACGGTGGAGCTGTGATCTCTACAACTTTTGATAAGTACTGTTATGTCAACGTAAGACATTTACCACCATTTTTTGATTACCGAAATGAGCTTTCTTACTCAAAAACAGAAAGAGTAGTTTCAGTTGATGAGATTGTGCATCCTGCTATCCGTAATGCCATGCAGATGCTTAATATGCATGAGATCCGCTTAACCTATGAAGCAGACTTACCAGCACGTTCTGGTTTAGGTACCTCCAGCTCTTTTGCTGTTGGCATGTTAAATGCCTTTTATGCTTTAAAGGGTAAATATGCCGATAAAAAGAAACTAGCAGATGAAGCTATTTACCTTGAAAGAGAACTATGTAAAGAATCTGGCGGTTGGCAAGATCAAATTGCAGCATCTTTTGGTGGCTTAAATCGTATTAGTTTCTCATCTGACGGTTATGAAGTACAGCCTATTATCATAGAGACACAAAGAAAGGAACAGTTAAATAACAACCTTATGATGTTTTTTACTGGTTTTACTAGATTCTCATCTGATATTCAAAAAGCTAATGCTACTGGTAATGGTAAGATTGATAAGACAGCTCAATTAAAAGAGATGTTATCCTTAGTAGATGTTGCTCAAAATATCTTAACTGATAGCAAATCAGATTTAGATGATTTCGGCAGACTCCTTGACCATACATGGAAACTTAAAAGACAAACTGGCTCTGCTGTATCTACAAGTAATATTGATGCTTTATATGAAAAAGGCATTAAAGCTGGTGCCTTAGGTGGCAAGTTATTAGGAGCTGGTGGCGGTGGTTTCTTAGTTTTCTATGTACAGCCAGAGTATCAACAAAGTGTTAGAAAAGCCATGAGTGACTTACTTTATATTCCTTTTAAGTTTGAAAATGGTGGTACTAGAGTTATTTACTATAAGGCTGAAGACTATCAGCTAAAAGAAGATAATCAACAGTAATTGGCAGTAGCTATACAGAAACTAAGCAGAAACTATTAAGACTAGGATTATAAGATTGTATGAAAACTGTGATTATGGCAGGTGGCAAGGGCACCCGTATCTCATCTATTGCAAGTGATATCCCTAAGCCTATGATAAAAATAGGTGATAAGCCTGTATTAGAGCATGAAATAGAGTGCTTACGTGAGCAAGGTTTTACTGACATTATCATCACTGTAAGTCACTTAGGTAATATCATCATGGATTACTTTGGTGATGGCTCTAAAGTATCTCCTGTCACAGGTAAGTCTTTTGGTGTAAATATTGAGTATTACTTTGAAAAAGAGCCTTTAGGTAACGCAGGTGCTTTGTTTAAGATTAAAGATAAGCTTAGTGATGACTTTCTTTTGTTAAATGCTGACTCCATGTTTGATATCAATTTCAAACGCTTTGTAGAATATCATCAAAAGCATGGTGGCTTAGTTACTTTATTTACTCATCCAAATTCTCATCCTTATGACAGTGGACTTATTATCGCCAACGATGATGGTTCTGTTGAGAAGTGGCTTACTAAAGAAGATAATAGATCTACATATTATAAAAACAGAGTGAACGCTGGTCTGCACGTCCTAAATAAGAAAGTACTTGATATTGAAATTACCACACCTAAAGTAGACTTAGACCGTCAAATTCTAAAGCCACTATCGGGCACTCATAAGATGTTCTGTTATGACAGTCCTGAGTATGTCAAAGATATGGGCACACCTGATAGATACTACTCAGTTTGTAATGATTGCAATAGTGGACTTATCAAAGCAAAGAATCTTCAAAACAAGCAAAAAGCCATCTTTTTAGATAGAGACGGAACTATCAATGAATATATAGGCTTTTTGCGTAAGGTTGATGATTTTAAGTTATTAGAAGGTGTAACTGAAGCTATTAAGAAAATTAACGCTAGTGGTTATTTAGCTATTGTTGTTACCAATCAACCCGTGATTGCAAGAGGTGAAGTCACAACAGAAGAGCTTAACACCATTCACAACAAGATGGAAACACTGCTAGGTCTGGAAGGTTCTTATCTAGATGCAGTCTATTACTGCCCTCATCATCCAGACAGTGGCTTTGAAGGTGAGATAAAAGAGCTTAAAATAGACTGTGACTGTAGAAAGCCAAAGCCTGGACTTTTATTAAAAGCCGCAGTTGATTATAATATAGACTTATCTAAATCATGGATGATAGGTGACAGTGAGACAGATGTTAAAGCAGGCATTAATGCCGAATGTAAAACAGCATTAATTACAACTGATAATAAAACAGATGACAATAATAAAGAATACAATCAAAATGTCACAGGTGATTCGTTACTAGATTGCGTTAATAAGATTTTAAGCTAACTGCAACTGCACATTTATCAAATATCGAACTACTATGCTTGAAGAAAAATTACAAAAACATATCGATTTACTTATAAAAAGATACCCAAAGCTTGAGTCAATTAAGCAAAGTATCGTTGACGCTTATATTGTAATGCAAGAGTGTTATCAAAAAGGTGGTAAATTACTAGTAGCTGGTAATGGTGGCTCTGCAGCAGATGCTGAGCACATCGTAGGTGAGCTTATGAAACGCTTTAAACTACCAAGAACAGTAGATAAAGACTTTGCAAACAAGCTACAAGCAATTGATTCTGTAAGAGGAGAAAAGCTAGCTCACAACTTAGAGAAAAGTTTACCTGCCATAGCCTTAGTGGCTCATGAAGCCTTATCAACCGCCTATATCAATGATGTAGATGGTGAAGGTGTCTTTGCCCAACAGCTCTTTGGTTATGGTAAAGACAATGATGTGTTTCTTGCAATTTCTACCTCAGGTAATAGCAAGAACATCATGAATGCAACAGTTGTAGCTCGAGCTTTAGGTATGAAGGTAATTGGCCTTACAGGGGCCAAAGGTGGAGAGCTTTCAACTGTATCAGATGTAACAGTAAAAGCTCCAGAAACTGAAACATATATGATCCAAGAATATCATCTACCAATTTATCATTGTTGGTGCATGATGCTTGAGGATTTCTTTTTCTCATTAAATAAACAATAATTTAACAATTACAATAATCGCTTGTAAAATTGGCAATTACATACTTAATAGAGGCATGAAAGTGGAATTATCTAACAACTCAAAAATTGCAGTACTTATTCCTTGCTATAACGAAGAAAAGACAATTGCAAAAGTTGTGTCTGACTATAAAAAAGCATTACCACAAGCTGATATTTATGTCTTTGATAATAACTCAAGTGATAGAACTGTAGAGATTGCTAAAGAGCATGGGGCTATTGTATGTACTGAGCCTCGTCAAGGTAAAGGTAATGTTGTAAGAACAATGTTTCGAGTAATCGATGCTGATTGCTATGTAACTACCAATTATTGCGAACAAAACCTGCCTAAAAATACCGATCTTGGCTTTTTTACCGTAGATCGGCTCTTTTTTAGCAGCAAATTTGCTACTTTGCCTTAGCAGATTCAGCCTTTTCCTTCAGGATCAAGTTGCGATAGTCATAA
>ONCS01000151.1 GCA_900316375.1 uncultured Succinatimonas sp.
ATTTCTCAAATAACGTAGTGCTCTAAGCACTTAGTCTAGTCAACTAGGCTGTGAAGCCCCCGCTTCAAAAGCGTAGCTTTAAGCGGCGGGTCGTTGACTGATTCCTTTAAATTAGTTTCTCATGACAGCATCTTCAGAGTATCTCTGAGAATCAGCGTCATCATATTGTGGTTTTTCTTTTAAAGTTTCTTTGTTATCAGAATCTAGTTTTACACCATTGTTAACTAAGATAGGATCGATAACGTGGATATAAGCCATCTCACGCATTGAACGCTCCCAGTTAACTACAGCTTCAGAGAATTCACGCTCAAATAAAATTGAGTTAGCTTTCTCTTTGTAAGCATCAAGAGAGTCTCTATCAACCTTGATGTCATTTAATAAAATTAAGTGCCAGCCGTATGAAGACTTAATAGGTTGACTTAACTGACCTACACGTAGAGATTGTAGACCTTGAGCAAAGCCTGGATCGTAAGTTTCTGCTGCTGCATAACCTAAGTTACCGCCACGAATTGCTGAACCTGGATCTTCAGAGTACTTCTTAGCAGCCTGTTCAAAGGTAATAGCACCTGATTTAATTTGCTGAGCTATATCATTTAACTTAGCAACTGCTGCTTCATCAGAGTAAATAATTGAAGTCTTTACTAGGATGTGTGAAGCGTTATAAGTCTTAATAGGAGAGATAGCACTGTGGCTTACATCAAATAGCTTGATGATGTGCATACCAACAGATGATCTAAATGGTCCAATTACATCGCCAGGTTTGGCGTTTAAGATACCTGGTAAGAAAGGTAGAGGTACAGCTGTTTCTGGTACGTAACCAAGATCAGCATTTTGCTCAGAGGTTGCAAACTTAGCAGCCACTTCTTGTACATTAGCACCATTTCTTAAAGCATAAAGAGCATTCTTAGACTCTTGCTCAACACGACGATACTCAGCTTCAGTTGGAGTTGAGCTTAGAGGAATTAGAATTTGTGCAATATGATACATAGGCTCAACGTTGCCACGATGCTGTAGAGCTTTTGCTAAAGTAGTAACCTCAGTATCAGAAATGTTAATACGCTGGCGAACGCTTGAACGACGTACTTCGTTAATTAAGTATTGCTCTTTAAACTTCTCACGAGCTTGAGCTTTAGTTAAATTTGGGCCCATACTTCTTAAGATATTATCTACAGAGGTGTTATTACGCATTGCAGCATTCTCTAAAGTTGAGTCTAACTGCATGTCGGTAACCTCAGCACCATTGTTTCTAGCAATCTGAAGAATAATAGAATTGGTAATTAAGGTTTGTAGAGCCTGCTTACGAGCTGTAATTGGATCAACATTAGCACCACGAGCTTTGTACTGAGCTAAAAGCTTATTAGTCTCATCATTTAACTCACTTTCAAGAACGATACCATTGTTAACTACAGCTGCAGTTGCATCTAGTACGGTTTCACCTTGAGAGACAGTGTTTGCAGCCATGGTATTAGCACTTACAGTCCCTAAGGCTAGAGCTAGTGCTAAAATCTTAAAACTTTTATTAAGTGTCATAAAAAATTAAACCTTATTTGTACCTTATTATCTGTTCAAATTAGCTGGTATTACCGCTGGAATAAAGTGGGTATTAGTACCATTTGGATCTTCAATACCACGAACGTTAATACCAAATAAACCTTTGAGCTCAAACTTGATTCCTAGGAGCTTTTCTTTATCATGTTTTTGAGTTGAGTAGTTCATCTTCATGTAGTTTTCGTACAAGAAGGTAACTGCATAACAGCAATCTTCATACTTTAAACC
Organism: uncultured Succinatimonas sp.; assembly: GCA_900316375.1. Taxonomy (GTDB): domain Bacteria; phylum Pseudomonadota; class Gammaproteobacteria; order Enterobacterales; family Succinivibrionaceae; genus Succinivibrio. Next base: position 1,777 of record ONCS01000151.1, read on the forward strand.
AAATTTGGTATCAATATTATAAGATTGCTCTAAATCTCGATATGACGCACCAAAAAACTTCCAATCAGGACCTAATGGGATCTTAAACTCAAAACCAAATTGTTTTAGATCAACTTGCTGTGTTGAACCAATTAAGTAGTTCTTGTTTTTGTAGAAACGATATGAGGTACCAAAGAGGTAACCTTTATTATCCTCATAGCGAATTGATCCATTGTAGTTATAGAAAGTATCGTTATTTGGAGCGTATCTTACCTGAGCGTGTAATGACCAATAATCAAATGGCACTGCCGCAAAGGTAGCTTCAATTGGAGTTTTACCCTCGGTATTTAATTTATCAGTTTGATATAACTTGACCTTTTGATCTTCAAAGTTATAAGCCTGAGCAATACCAAAGCGCATCATCTCTTTGTCATGACCATCTAAGATACGGGTAGTTAAACCTGCTGTTAGGGAATTTAGATTTGAAATTCTGTCAACTCCAGCATAGCGCATTGATGAGAACAAGGTGTAGTAATCATCATAACGAGAGGTAGTATCGTAGAGCGCGATATTATCTTGATTGCGATATGGAATATATTGATACTTAAGCTCTGGCTCTAAAGTTTGGGTATGGTTCATATCCCAAATTTGTCTTTCAAATGTAACCTTAGCGCCTGCTCTTAAAGAGTATAGAGCACGAGTTACATTATCATCGTATTTCTTAAAACCAAGTCTTTCAACATAGTAAGGTGATAAGTACTTTAGATCAGATTGATCATAATGAGTTAAATAACCTGTAGCACCTACGTTGACGTTCACACCATAACCGTCATATACATGGTAATCAACAGATGGCTCGATGTGAGTTCTAAAAGAGTTGATCTGCTTATTATCAACCATCTTATCTAGGTTAAAACGAGTAACTTCAGTCTTAACTTTATAAGAGAAAGCGTTAAAGCTATCGTAGTAGTTAAATTTAACCTGAGGCAAGATAGCAAATGGACGGAACACAGTCCAGGTAGCAGCTGATGAGTACATCTGCTGATACTTTCTAAACTCTAAGCTAGTATCAAAATTGTCTCTTGAATAAGTAGTTCTAAACTGTTGTAGAAGCGAGGTATCGGTAATGGCGGCACTCTTTTCTGAAATATCAGACATAAACGTCACGTCGTCATTACGTACTTTTGAAAAATCAACGTGGAAGTTTAAGTCGCCTTTAAAGAAATTCACATCATTTCTTAAGTTAAATAACCAACGTTTATGATCGCCGTTTAGTGGAGACCACTTAGGATCATCTGGTAGATAAACACCGTTGATTTCACCTCTGAAATTTCTAAAAGGCATATATCTAAATTGTGCCTCATAGATTTGACCACGCTCTACATCACGGCCAGGAGTTATAGTTGCATCATAATTAGGAGCAATGTTGAGATAAATTGGCAGTGTGTATGAAAAACCATTTTTCTGGTTGTATTCAAGAGTAGGTGGCAACAGACCTGTTTTACGACGATTAGTTAATGGGAAATTAGCATAAGGGGTGTAGAACACTGGTACCTTACCTAAATATAAAACGTCGTTCCAGGCATCAGCAAAGTAAGCGTCTTTATCAATATCAATTGAGGTCGCCTCAAGATGCCATGATCTCTTGTTAATAGGACAGCCAGATAAAGATGCATGTTTTAATTTCTTACTACCTTCCTCATTATCAATGAGCATATCCTCAGCATCACCTGATATGACCGAGCCATTTAAAATATAGGTAGTATTAGTTGATTTTAAAGTCTTAGCTTTAAGATCATGAATAACATCATCAGAGGTGGTAAAGGTGTACTCGCCAGTTGTATAGGTAGCATCACCTTTTGAGGTAATAGTCTCTTCAACACCTGAGTAAATTGCTTTTTCAGTGTTTAAAACTCTATCACCTTGAGTTACTTGTACATTACCAAAGTAGGTTAAGATCTGCTTTTTAGCCTCGGCTAGATCGCCTGTTACATAATTAGCTGTGATCTTAACTGGCTCTTTGTTAGCATCAATCTTTTGTGGAGTTCTATAACTTGGAACACCATAGAAACAAGCTAAATCATGAGGTTGAATTGGATTTTTAGGAGAGCTTCTCCATGGATTTTCATTAAGCTTGTTTTGTAAACGTAAAGGGAAGGTTGATGCCTGGGCAAACTTTGGATTTTTAATATATTTAGCACTAGCTGCGCTACTCATTTGCTCAACAGCTTTTTGGGTAAATGAAGCTGTAGCCTTAGCAGATGATGGCTTGGTGCTTGGAAGACGGGTAGTTGCAACTTTAAAGTTAGCATTAGCCTCATCAGCATAAGCATAGTTAATAAGGCAGAGGTTAACTGCAATAGCTAAACTTGCTTTAGTAAATGTTTTAATCTTTGAACTTTTCAAAGGTAAATCCTATTTAATCGTTTTCTTTAAAGTGATACTTTTTAAGATTAGGAGAATTTAGTAACTCTCCATCTTCGTCTTCATTTACAGGGCGACCTTTCAGTGCTCTTTCATCACTTGCCCAAGCGCCTAAATCTAAGAGGCGACACTTCTCTGAGCAAAATGGTCTATAAGGATTATTAGTGTCATAGACCACTTCTTTGTGGCACATTGGGCATTTAACCTTCAGTACCTGACCTTCATTTTGGGTAATACTCTCTCCACTATCATGAGCATCTTTAACAATCTCATCAAAGAGCTCTGGAGATAATAAATCCTTTAAACTCATCTCTACAGCTCGATTACTGCTCTAAGCTACTTTTGATATAGGCAATCTTAAATGGAATGTCGCCTACAGGAGCGCCTTTATCAAAAGGTAAGAAACGAATGTTAACACGTGATTGGAAACCACTTACTACAGGGTATCCTTTAACATCATTTTCGTACTGAATATTGATTAAATCACAAGTATCAGCACTTTCTTGCATAAAGCCAAGTTTAGCTACACGCTCTGAGTAGTTAGCACAAAGTCTCCATAGGTATAAAAGGGTGTATACAGGGACTTTAATACAATCAAATTCGTGTAACCACTTATCAACATTAGCCTGCTTTTTCTCAAGACTTTGATTAAACCAGAAGGTAAACATTGGAGTATCAAAGCAATTGATACCACTTGGGGTTAAAAAGCGTGGTTTGATAAGTTCAATAATAGGATCGTCTTTTAATACGGTGCGCTCGCGGGTAAAGGTATCAAGATACTTACGAGCCTCCACGATTTTTTGACGTAAATTGTTTACAAAGTCTTTATCACACTCAACGTCATCAAGCCACATGCGAAGTTTGCCGTCGCACTTTTCAAGATCTTTTAAGATCTCCACTTTGATAGCGCTATAACCATCAATTAAATCAATGTAGTCTACAACTGAACGTAATAAAAACATGACATGCTGAATTGAGTTTAGATCAAAACTGGTCTCAGCATTTTTAAAAACTTGTTCTAGTTTGAGGTATGTTCTAGCCTTAGGGCTTAGGGGAAATTCGTAATTAAACATAACCTGTTAGGTACCGAAATTATTATTTTGCAAAATTTAAATACATGTTATGTAATTTTACCACGACATTGAGCTTTTTATCTAAAGGAGACTCATCAGATTCAATTAAATCGTCAGCTTTTTTTAAGCGCTCCTCTCGAGTTACCTGTGAGGCGATGATACTTTTGGCTAAAGTCTCATTGATACTATCGCGTCTACACAGTCTTTTAAGCTGTAAATCCTCTTTTACATCAACAACTAAGATCCTATCTACAAGGTGTTCTAAATGGTGTTCAAACAAGAGGGGAATAGCCACAATCACATAAGGAGAGTTTTTCTCCTCAATTTGTCTTTTAAGCTCACTTTGAATGGCAGGGGACATGATCTTGTTTAAGTCTTGTAAATTTTCTGGCTTACTTTTATCAAAGGCAATTTCACGTAATTTACGACGATTTAAGGCTCCATCTGCTTGTAAGACCTCATCTCCAAAACGAGATGCTAGTACTTTAAGTAGTGGAGAGCCGACCTCAACAACTTCACGGGCTACAATATCAGCATCGACAATAGGTACATTTAACTTTTTAAATAAGGAACAAATACTACTTTTGCCACAGGCAATGCCTCCTGTAAGTCCTACTACAAAAGGTCTGTTTAGTGTATTAGGCGTATTAGGCATAAAAATCCTTTTAAAGTCATAGTTAAATTATCAAATGCGCATTAATGAGCCATAGTTTAAGCAATTTACGCTTAAAATGTGTAGAATAGGCTCTAATTTAGAAAAATAATTTTTTTTCGAGTGTAATGTGAAAACTATAACTAAATTTTTCGGCGCCGTTTTTGTTTGTGCGTCACTATGTTCTTGCTCAGAGCAAACCGAGCATGTTAAAAACATCGTTTCAAATGCCTTAACAATCAACGATAAAGGTATTTACCTCCGTGGTGAGATGAATGACTACGAGGTATCTGAAACCTATCGTTTACGTAAATCAGGTGCTGGCTTTTGTACTCTAGCTACCTTACGTTCAGATTGGGCTCCATACAAGTTTAAGTTTGCTGATGAAAACTGGTCAAAGGGTACTTCTTTTGGCTACATGAATCCACCAGGCGTAATTCGAGATGGCATCAAGGCAATTGAACTTAATCCAAATTCTAAGTTTGAAGAGATTAGCTACTTTCCAAAAGCAGATGGCGTGTATCGTTTCTGTCTAATTCCTCAAAATGGTAAGTACTTTGTGACTGTAACTCGTAGCTCTAAAAAAGAACTACCTACTATGGCACAGCTAATTAAGCTTTCAAGTCGCGATATCGACTAAAGGTACTAGGTCTTTTATGATTGATGAGAAAGTTACAATAGTAGGTTTTTCTGATTATCTATTACTTGAAAATGGACTTTCTCAACTTTCAATTAAAGCCTATACCACCGATGTAAAGCTATTCATTGCTTTTTTAAATAAGTGCAATGTGGAGCTTGAAAATCTATCTGCTGAAGACATCAAAGCCTATCTTGAAGAACATCTAAATCATGAAGCAAGTTCTAATGCTCGCTTTATGTGTTCATTGCGTTCATTTTGTGCCTACCTTAAAAAAGAGCACATTATTGAAAACGATCCTTGCGCTCAGATTGAAAATCCAAAGCTTATTCGCGCTATTCCTAAAGTGATGTCTGAAGGTTGTGTCAGAGCCTTTTTAGACGCACCTAATCTCTCTAATCACACCGGTCTTCGTGACAAGGCTATGCTTGAGACTATCTATGCTACAGGATTGCGCATAAGTGAGCTTATCAACTTAAAGTTTGATAATGTGAACTTTACTGATGGCTTTATCATTGTCCGTGGTAAAGGTGATAAGGAAAGATTAGTGCCTTTGTGTGAAGAGGCCATCTATTGGATGGAAACTTACATCAACACTGAAAGATTAAAAAAAGATCCAAAGCGTACTTGCCCTTACATCTTTTTATCTGGAAAAGGCGTAGCAGCCATGAGTCGCATTGCCTTTTGGTATCGCATCAAATCTTACGCTAAAGCTTTAGGTTTAAGTGAGGATATCTCTCCTCATACATTCCGTCATGCTTTTGCTACTCATTTATTAAATCATGATGCCGATTTAAGATCAGTGCAAATGCTCTTAGGTCATTCATCACTTACTACAACTCAGATTTATACCCACGTTGCCACTCAAAGAATGCATCAGGTATACGACAAATCGCATCCTCGCTCCTAGTTTTAATTTTGATTTTTGCATATACTAAATACAAACGTGCTTAGTGTGTATTCTTATGCAATTAACTTATAAAAAGCTTTTTACAGATGAAAATGAAGTTGAGTATTGTGTGGTGAAAACCGACAGTACGCAATGCCTATGTCTGCAAGGTAAGAGTCAATTATTGCCTAGAATTAAAAAAGCTTTTTTAAGTGCGAAAACTTTCTACCCACAAGCTACAGATTCTTTCTTTGAGCCATTATCAGTTAATACCACAACAACAGATGGCATCGTTAATGCCTTGTTTACTAATGTTGAAGCAAGCTTTGTTAAAACCTTTTTGCAAATGGCCCCACTTGAGTGGCAATATGCTACAGGTAAGAAATTAGGGCGTATTCTAAAAGATCTGCACAGTGTTCCTTTAACTGATACCCAAAAGAAAAAAGCCAGTGAAAGACACTCAAAGTTTATGGAGCATTTAGCTACCTATGTAGCAGATCTCCCTCACTTTAAAAATGATAAGTTTGCTATGGATGCTATTTCCATGCGTTATGATCATTTTAAAATCTTCCGTCCTGTGATGCGTTATGGCTCTTTAAAGCATCAAAAGGTGATGATTAGAAAAGACTCTTCTTTAATTCTCTTGCCAAGCTACTCGTTCGGTCCTGGGGACTTATGTGAAGATCTAGCCTCCCTTGAATGTGAAAGTGCAGGTATCTATCCAGTCTTGTGTGCAGGTGTCATTGATGGATATTTCTCAGGAAAGGTCCCTACAAAGTTTTGGTTACACTTTGCTTTATATTGTGCTTTATACTCACTTTGGAAATGTGGTTTAAAGGCAAAAAAAGACAGCAAAGAGCTTATTAAAATGCAGCAAAACTGTGACAGAATTCGTGAGGATTTTGCAAATTACACTAAACCTGTTCCTAATTGGTATAGCTCAGATAAACTTCAAAAGATTAAAGAGCGCTGTATCAAACTTGGCTTGTAATTAAGTCAAAATTTGACTTGAAGAATACTAAATTTAGCCTATACTTGATGTAAACAAGTGAGGCTTTTATGACTTCAAAAATTCAAACAAACATCAATCCTAAAGCTTTTAAAAAGCAATCTAGCTTTTCTTTAAAGACAAGCTCTGAAAAGAAATATAACGTTAAATTTGATAACGAAGATCTTGAGTTAGTAACCGCGCTACAAGATAAATATGACTTAAAAAATAAGTCTGATCTAATCGAAGTTATCTTATCTAACTTTCTTAAAAACTCCCTGCACGAAGAAGGGGTGTCTCATGATGTAGCATTAGCTATCTCTTTAGTTGCTGATGCGTACACTTTTAAAAACTCCTCTGACTTTAAAATAGTATCTTGGGAAAATGAGGTCATTTCTTCAAAGCATGGACGTGACAGTATCTTAAGTATTACCGAGCACTCAGAGAGCTATCTTCAAGTTGGTATTAAGCTTTTACAGTTTTGTGAGCGTGAGAATTTAATTGATACTCCTCAATATAAGGCATTATTTAAAAGCTTAGAGGCTTGGAATAGTAAGCTCAAAGGAAAGGATTAGTTAGGAGTTATTATGAGCATCATTTCTGAAATTCAAAATAAAGCTTTAGATGAAGGTAGACTTAAAGCCGAGGCTGTTAATAGCTATAAAGTAGTATCAGTAAGACCTAGATTGGAGATCACCTCCTTAATTGAAGTTTTATCTTTTTTAGATGGTAAGTCTCCAAGTGAGTTTATCTACAAAAACTTTGGTAGAGCCCTAGAGGACTTTACTTTAAGCTCTAATGAACATATTGAATGTTTAAAGACTGCTTTAGATAACTGTATTGCTAAAAGTGCTAAGTGCACCTTTAAAAAAGAAAGTGGAGTGGGGCGCTTAATTAAAGATGGCGTGGTGAAGTTTAGCTCGGTAGGAGATAGTGATAAGAGCTCAAGGCTTTTAAAGCATGGATTCAATAAGGCAGTAAAAGCTTAAATAAGATAATTTGCATATATATGTGTGTTAGCTATAATTAGAGAAGAATGCTCTTATATAGGAAAGTCAAATTATGCTAGTTAATCGTAGTACTCAGCCTTTTAAAAAACGAGTAAATAGTAAGTACATAGATAAAACAGGATTTTTATCTAAACTTAATAACTGCATAAAAGACTGCGATAACTTTATTTGCGTGGTAAGACCAAGACGCTTTGGTAAAACCATTACTGCAAACATGATCAATGCTTATTATTCAAAAGGTAGCGACACTTCTGACATTTTTGATAAGCTAAAAATTTCGCAAGATGAGACCTACCATAAGTATCTTAATAAGTACGATACAGTCTACATCAATATGAATAATTTTGTAGGCTTAGATGATCCTAATGGTGATAAGTTCCTATCAAAGCTAGTATCAACTCTTCTAAAAGATTTAAAAAATACTTTCCCTAAAGCTTTTGTTAATCTTGATGAAAATCCTCAAGTAGAATCAGTATTTCAAGAAATTATCGATGTTTATGGAAATCAATTTGTTTTCATTATTGATGAATGGGATTGTATTTTTAGAGTCTACGAAAACAATACCTTGCTACAACAAGAATATGCAAAATTCTTGACATCTCTTTTTAAAAGTCAATTCGCAGAAGATGGTATTGCATTAGCCTACATGACTGGTATTTTGCCTATAAAAAGGTACTCAAACCAATCTCTTTTTAATAACTTTAGGGAAATCACCATGCTCAAGACTTATGGGCTTGGCGAGTATATGGGATTTACAGAAGGTGAAGTTAAAGACCTTTGCGAACAATATGATATTGACTTTGCAAAGACTAAGTATTGGTATGATGGTTACAGATTAGATGGTTTTGAAATTTATAATCCATATGCTATTACTGAACTGATTTCTTCAAAAGTTTTTGACAGTACTTGGTCAAATACAGCAAGCAATGTCAAAATCATCAATAAAATTAGACTCAATTTTGATGGATTAAGAGAAGATCTTGCTTCTTTAATCAATGGAGAAGCTTTATTTTTCGAGCTTCCAAGTAAAAGCTCTAACGCACTGTATAATTTAGATTCAAAACAAGCAATTTTTGCATGCTTAATATATTTAGGTTACTTTGCCTTCAACGCTGATAACAACACCATTTTTATACCAAATGAGGACGTACGCAGAGAGCTTATTGATATCTTTTTGCGTGATCCAATTGATGACGACAATGATATCGTTTCATTATCAAAGAGATTCTTTGAAGCAATCATATCTCATGACTCAAAACAAGTTGCATCAATAATTGAATACATTCACGACAATTTAATTCCTAAAAATAAGTACAACAGTGAAGATTCTTTACGATCTGTAATGATGCTTGCTTTTGTGTACGCGCAAAGAATGTATAAAAAGCCAGTTGCTGAGATGCCAGCAGGCAAAGGCTTTGCAGATTTAATCCTAGAGCCAAGAGCAGATTATTTAGGTAAATATCCTGCCATGGTGGTCGAGCTTAAATGGAATAGGACAGCTCAGGATGCTATAAATCAAATTAAAGATAGACACTATCAAGAAGCATTAGATCAATACCGTGGAGATGTGCTTTTAGTCGGTATTAACTATGATGAGAAAAGCAAAAAGCATGACTGTATAATAGAAAAGCAATAACAGCTCTTAAAACAAAACCCAGCTTAAAGCTGGGTTTTTCGTAAGGTTTAAGAGAATTATTTAGTCTCTTTAGCAGCCTTTGCAGCCTCAAGCTTTTGCTCAAGGTAGTGAATGCTTGCGCCACCCTTGATTTCTACAGGATCAGTTAGTAGATCTTTGTGTAGAGGAATATTAGTCTTGATGCCATTTAGTAATAGCTCATCTAAAGCCTCTAAACCACGGATACGAGCCTGTTCACGAGTATCATCGTAAACAATTAGCTTACCTACTAATGAATCGTAGTAAGGTGGTACCTTATAGCCTTGATATACATGACTATCCCAACGTACGCCAGGGCCGCCTGGTACGTGTAGGTACTTAATCTCACCAGGAGATGGCATAAAGGTAGCAGGATCTTCTGCATTGATACGGAACTCAAATGCGTGACCTTTGATCTTGATGTCATCTTGAGTGATTGATAATGGATTACCAGCACAAACTGAAATCATCTCACGAACGATATCAACGCCTGTGATCATTTCGGTAATTGGGTGCTCAACCTGAACACGGGTGTTCATCTCAATGAAGTAGAACTCACCGTTTTCATATAAGAACTCAAAAGTACCAGCACCACGATAGCCAATATCGATACATGCTTGAGCACAACGTGAACCAATGGTGTGACGTTGCTCTTGAGATATAAATGGAGCTGGAGCCTCTTCTAGAACCTTCTGGTTACGTCTTTGCATTGAGCAATCACGCTCGCCTAGGTATACAGCGTGGCCTTGGCCATCTGATAGAACCTGGAACTCAACGTGACGAGGGTTCTCTAAGAACTTCTCCATGTAAACAGCTGGATTGTTGAAGAACATATCAGCTTCACGACGGGTTAGAGCAATTGAGTCATCAAGCTCATTATCTGATCTTACAACTCTCATACCACGACCACCGCCGCCACCTGCTGCCTTAATAATGATTGGGTAGCCAATCTTATTAGCAAGTGCGCGATTTTCTTCAGGATCATCACCTAAAGCACCAGCTGAACCAGGAACGCATGGAACGCCAGCTTTCTGCATTGCCTTTTTAGCTGAAACTTTATCACCCATTAAACGGATGGTATCAGCGGTAGGGCCAATGAAGATAAAGCCTGACTTTTCAACCATCTCGGCAAAGTCAGCGTTCTCTGATAAGAAACCGTAGCCTGGGTGAATAGCGTTAGCACCTGTAGCCTCTGCTGCTGCGATAATTGAAGGAATATTTAAGTATGAATCCTTAGGAGCATTAGGGCCAATGCAAACTGCTTCATCAGCAAGCTTTACATGTAATAAATCGCGGTCAGCTGTTGAGTGTACAGCAACAGTCTTAAGACCTAGCTGACGGCATGCACGTAAAATACGTAATGCAATCTCACCGCGGTTTGCAATAAGAACTTTTTCAAGTTTCATAAAATTAAGGATACCTTTGAATTATTCAAACTCAAATAATGGCTGATCAAACTCAACGGTAGAACCGTTCTCAACCAAAATCTTCTTGATAACGCCTGAGCGGTCAGCTTGGATTTGGTTCATCATCTTCATAGCTTCGATGATGCATAGAGTGTCGCCTTCCTTAACAGTAGCGCCTTCCTCAACGAAAGGAGCAGCGGTAGGACTTGCTGAACGGTAGAAGGTACCAACCATTGGTGACTTCATAAGTTTTGCTTCATCAGTAGCGGCAGCAGGTGCTGGTGCTGCTGGAGCTGCTGCAGGAGCAGCTGGAGCTGCAACTGGTGCAGGAGCGGCAACAGGAGCTGCAACTGGAGCTGAAATTACGGTCTGAACTGACTGAGCTACAGCCTTTTCACGGGTAATCTTAAGCTCTTCATCGCCTTGCTTTAAGTTGATCTCAGATACATCTGACTTAGATACAATTTCGATAAGCTTAGCTATCTTATGAATATCAATTTGCATGTAAATATCCTAATTTAGTTGATTCTAATCTTAACGGTTGCGGTCTAAGAAGCGGACAGCGCCTCTTAAAGCAAATTCGTAACCATCAAGTCCGAAACCTACAATGACTCCAACGGCCACATCAGATAAGAATGAATGATGTCTAAATTCTTCTCTTTTATGTACGTTAGAAATATGAATCTCATAGAATGGCATATCAATGCCAGCTAGTGCATCACGAATGGCTACGCTTGTATGAGTATAAGCACCAGCATTTAATAGTATGAAATCTACCTTGTTGCGGGAATTTTGGATTTTATCGACGATATCGCCTTCGTGATTTGACTGATAACACTCAAGTTCAACATCAAGTTCGCCTGCTACTTTTTTTAGCATGTTCTCTAGATCAACGATAGTCTCGTGACCATAGATCTCTGGCTCTCTTGTGCCTAAAAGGTTAAGGTTTGGACCATTAACCACTAAAATTGAATATTTAGCCAAAATCAACTCCAAAATTTATGAATTGGTGCATTTTATCATTTTTAACACAAAGTAGCTCATTTTTTATTAAAATTAGCCGATTTTTATGCGAAAAGTACGCAAAATTATCAATTCACTGTTCAAAATTAACTTCAGTTTTGAGCGTTACTAATATGAATTTAGTTCTAATTTGTCATACTCGCAAATATAGGTTGAAATTACCTTTAAAATCTATGATTGAGCCCACAAAAATGCTACAATGTGCACACAACTTTTTTCTTTCTTTCAAAAGGTGCTTAAAAGGCATCTTTTAACCTTAAATAAACTACTGAGGAACAATTCAATGGCCTTCATGAACAAAGCTAAGTCAATTGCCGAGTACGATCCAGAGTTATGGACTGCTATGAGCGGCGAGTGTCAGCGTCAAGAGGATCACATCGAACTTATCGCATCTGAGAACTACGCTTCTAAGTGTGTAATGGAAGCTCAAGGCTCTCAATTAACTAACAAGTACGCAGAAGGTTACCCTGGAAAGCGTTACTACGGCGGTTGCGAATATGTTGACGTTGTTGAGCAATTAGCAATTGATCGTGCTTGCAAGTTATTCCACTGCGACTACGCTAACGTTCAGCCACACGCTGGTTCTCAGGCAAATGCTGCTGTTTACCAAGCACTTTGCAATCCAGGTGATGTTGTTCTAGGTTTATCTTTAGCATCAGGTGGTCACTTAACTCACGGTTGCCCTGTAAGCTTCTCAGGTAAGATTTACCACTCAATGAGCTATGAAGTAAATGAGAATGGTGAGTTAGATTACGAAGAGATCCGCAAGGCAGCTAAGCTTGTAAGACCTAAGATGATCATCGGTGGTTTCTCTGCTTACTCAGGCATCGTTGACTGGGCTAAGATGCGTGAAATTGCTGACGAGGTTAAGGCTTATTTATTAGTTGATATGGCTCACGTTGCAGGTCTAATTGCAGCAGGCGTATACCCAAGCCCAATTGACTATGCTCACGTTGTGACTTCAACTACCCATAAGTCATTAGGTGGCCCACGTTCAGGCTTCATCTTATCAAACTGCCACGATGAGGCAATTTACAAGAAGTTAAATTCAGCTATCTTCCCAGGTTCACAAGGTGGTCCTCTAGAGCACATCATTGCAGCTAAGGCAATCGTATTCAAAGAGGCTATGGAGCCATGGTATGTTGATTACCAAAAGCAAGTTGTAGCTAACGCTAAGTTATTTGCTGAAGAAGTTCAAAAGCGTGGTTACAAGGTTGTATCAGGCGGTACCCACAACCACTTATTCTTAATGGACTTCATTGGCCGTGAGATGACTGGTAAGGACGCAGAGGCTGCTTTAGGTAAGGCATTTATTACCGTAAACAAGAACACAGTTCCTGGTGAGCCACGTTCTCCATTTATCACCTCAGGTATCCGTGTAGGAACTCCAGCTTGTACCCGTCGTGGTTTCAAAGAGGCAGAGATCAAAGAGTTAGCATCTATCATGTGTGACGTTTTAGATAACTATCAAAATGATGAAGTTATCTTAAAGTGCCGTGAGCGTGTAAAGGCTCTTTGCGCTAAGTTCCCTGTTTACAAGGACTAATCTCTTGTCTACAGTTACTAAAACTGATATTAAATACATGAAGCAAGCACTGAAGCTTGCTTCATGCGGCTTGTACACATCCTACCCAAATCCTGCGGTAGGATGTGTCATTGTGCGTGATGGAAAAATCTTAGGTAAAGGTTACCACCACAAAGCCGGACAGCCACATGCTGAGGTCATGGCTTTAACTGACGCTAACTTTGACGTTAAAGGCGCCACTGCTTACGTTACCTTAGAACCATGCTCTCATTATGGAAGAACTCCACCTTGTGCTTTAAAGCTCGTTGAGATGAAAGTAAAAAAGGTGGTAGTTGCAGCCGATGATCCAAATCCAAAGGTTAATGGTAAAGGCTTTAAGATCTTACGTGATGCTGGAATTGAAGTAGTTCAGCACGTGCTTGAGAAAAAAGCTTTATTCCAAAACCGAGCTTTCATGAAGAGTATTACCTCTCCTTACCCTTATATCTCTTTAAAGGTAGGCATGTCTCTTGATGCAAAGACTGCGATGTTTGATGGCTCAAGCAAATGGATCACCAATGATAAATCTCGTCTTAAGGTGCAAGATTTAAGAGCAAAGTCTGATTGCATTATTACAGGATGCAATACTGTCATTGCTGATAACCCTAAGATGAATGTGCGCTATGAAGAGTTTCCTAAAAAGAAACTAGATAAGATTGATAAGATGTTTATTCGTCAACCTTTGAAAGTGATTTTAGATACTCACGCCAAACTTGATATCAATAAATATCAGATCTTTAAAGAAGGTGAAGTGCTCCTTTGTCGTGGTACCACCGATAAAGAACAATACAATAAGGTTAGAAAGTTAAATGAGTTTGTAACTGAGATCTTATTGCCAATTGATGAAGAGCATATCGACTTACACTCTCTTTTATTGCATTTAGGTGCTTTAAAGATTAGACGTGTCTTTGTTGAAGCTGGCGCTACCTTATTATCATCATTTATCAATCAAGGTCTATATGATGAGCTTTATGCCTTTACAGCTGCTAAATTTGTAGGTGGCAATGGCAAGAGTGCATTTAATGTAAATGATCCTGTATCACTTGATAAATGCCAAAAATTAAAACTTCATAAAGTTAAAACTTTCGGTACAGATGTACTTCTTCATTACGTAAAGGAATAGCATGTTCACAGGTATTGTAGAAGCTGTAGGTACTTTAAAGGCCTTAAAAAAACATGGCCGTGGTTTTGAAGTTTTAGTTGAAACTCCACACTCTTTTGGTTTAGCAGACCGCGTCAAATTAGGTGATTCAATTGCTAACAATGGAGTGTGTTTAACAGTTACTAAATTATCAGGTAATTGCTTTTATGCTGATGTCTCAACCGAGACTGTAAATTGCACCTGCTTTGGTAATTATGCAATTGGTCAAAAGCTAAATTTAGAGCTTGCTTGTACTCCATCTACTCACTTAGGTGGCCACATTATGCAAGGTCATGTCGATGGCGTAGGTACTGTTATTTCAAAAACTACTTTAGATGATGCTTATAACATTTGGATTAAAGCCCCATCTGAACTACTTCGCTACATCGCACCTAAAGGCTCAATTGCAGTCAATGGCGTGTCTTTAACTGTCAATGAAATTAAAGATGATGCTTTTAGATTAACCTTAATTCCTCACACTCAAGATGCCATTTCTTTTGATGGTTTTGATGAAGGATGTAAGGTCAATTTAGAAGTTGATGTTCTTGCACGCTATTTAGAAAGATTATTTAATTTTGATGCAAAGAAAAATGGTACTAATAAGTCACAAGGCTCAGGTATTACCATGCAAACTTTGCTTAAAAACGGATTTATTTAATATTTGGAGAGCATATGTCTATCAAGGTAATTGAAGGTAATAAACCATGCCGTGACGGCAAATTTGCCATCGTAGTTTCTCGTTTTAACAGCTTAATCTGTGAAAGATTAGTTGAAGGCGCAATCGACGTTTTAAAGCGTGAAGGTGAAGTTTGTGAGGATAACATCACTTTAGTTCGTGTTCCAGGTGCTATCGAGATCCCTGTAGTTTGTGAGAAGATTGCTCAGTCTCAAAAATACGATGCAATTATTGCTTTAGGCTGTGTGATCCGTGGTTCTACTTACCACTTTGAGATTGTAGCTAATGAGTGTGCTAAGGGCGTAACTCAAGTTACCTTAAAGTATGGTATCCCTGTTGCAAACGGTGTTTTAACTGTTGATACTCTAGAGCAAGCTTTAGAGCGAGCTGGCTCTCACACTGGTAACAAGGGCGCAGAAGCAGCATCTTCTGCTTTAGAGATGGTTAATGTAATTAAGCAGTTTTAATTTCTGCTACTTTTAAAGGATTTTAAAATGGATGCAACTGAAGGCAAAGTAACCCCTGCAATGCGCCATAAGGCAAGACATTTTGCAATGCAGGCAATTTATCAGTGGCAGTTAACTGGTACTAGCCCAACTGAGATTGAAAAGCAGTTTTTAGAAGATCAGCCAATCCAAGGTGCTGATTTAGACTACTTCCATGACTTAGTATCTGGCACAATTAACTATGTTGCTGATATCGATGAGGTATTTGCTCCTCACTTAACAAGACCTTTAGATGATCTTGATCAAGTTGATAAGGCAATTTTACGTTTAGCTACCTTTGAGCTAATGTATCGTCAAGAAGTTCCTTACCGCGTAGTTATCAATGAGGCAATTCTACTTGCTAAAGAGTTTGCTGAGCTTGATAGCCATAAGTTTGTTAACGGCGTTCTAGATAAGGTTGTTAACAGCAAAAAGGCATAATTCGTGGCACTTAGCGAATTTGACTTAATTAAAAAATACTTCACCGCCTACGATAGCGGTGAAGGCATTGAGTTAGGCATAGGCGATGACTGTGCCTTACTTAATATCCCACAAGATAAAACTCTTGC
>ONCS01000149.1 GCA_900316375.1 uncultured Succinatimonas sp.
AACGCGAACCCGTCGAATCCCCATATAGGAAACTATATGGGGCGGTAGGAATCCCCTTGCTTTAGCAAGGGGAGGATGTCAACCATAGGAAAGCCTAGCCGTAGCTTTTGTCCTCACTGCGGAATGAAATACTAAGAGTTTAAGAATAAAGGTAGTTATTTTTATATAGCTTTGCAGCTTGTTATTATTGCTTGCGTTATAGGGTATATCTTCATATCTTAGCTTTTCACTTCTTATCTTCTAGACATAAAAAATCCCCAGCCTAAGCTGAGGATTTTCTCTTAATCTTACAAGATCTTATTACTTAACAGCTTGTAGCAAAGCATCAACCTTATTAGTCTGCTCCCAAGTGAAGCTTGGACGACCAAAGTGACCATAGGTTGCAGTCTTTAAGTAAATTGGACGTAGTAAATCTAACTCTTTGATTAGACCATATGGACGTAAGTCAAATACCTCAGGAATTGCTAAAGCAATCTTGTTGTCATCAATCTTACCAGTACCAAAGGTATTAACTGAGATTGAAACAGGCTTTGCAACACCGATAGCATAAGATACTTGAACTTCAGCACGGTCAGCTAGTTTTGCTGCAACAATGTTCTTTGCAACATAACGAGCAGCATAGGCAGCAGATCTATCAACCTTTGAAGGATCTTTACCTGAGAAAGCACCACCACCGTGACGAGCAGCACCACCGTAAGTATCAACGATGATCTTACGACCAGTAACACCAGCATCACCTACAGGACCACCGATTACAAAACGACCGGTTGGATTGATAAAGATTTTGGTATCTTTAGTTAGGTATTTAGCAGGAATTACTTTCTTGATGATCTCCTCATAAACTGCCTCATGAACAGTTTCTTGAGTTACATCTTCATTATGCTGAGTTGATAGAACGATAGTATCAACATGGTTGATAGAACCGTCATCATTGTAATCAATAGTAACCTGGCTCTTTGCATCAGGGCGTAACCATGAAATAGTACCATTACGACGTAAGGTAGCTTGCTTCTTCATAAGCTCGTGAGCAAATGTAATAGCAGCTGGCATTAAGTGCTCAGTTTCGTTAGTTGCATAACCAAACATTAAACCTTGATCGCCTGCACCTTGATCTTCAGGTAGGGTACGGCTTACACCTTGGTTGATGTCGGGAGATTGCTTACCTAAACCATTTAAGAAAGCACAGTAGTGACCATCAAAACCTACTTCTGAATTATCATAGCCAATATCGCAAACAGTCTTACGAGCGATAGCTTCAAAATCAACATTAGCAGTAGTGGTAACTTCACCTGCTACAAGAATTAAACCAGTCTTAACTAAGGTTTCGCAAGCAACGTGTGCTTCTTTATCTTGAGCTAGGATTGCGTCAAGGATAGCATCTGATACTTGATCGCAGATTTTGTCTGGATGTCCTTCTGATACTGACTCAGAGGTAAATAATCTTGACATATTAAAGTCCTATAAAATTAAAAAACTAAAAAGATTATAAAACTAATAAAAAATTATTAAAAGAAAAATTTAAAATTATTTTTTAATAATGTTTATCAGTGTTTATTTAACTTATTGAAAAATAAAATAAATATATGAATATTTAAGTGTAAATTTTATTTAAAAATTATGGGATTAATTTGCTAAATTAAGATGGGATTAATAATAAATTTTAAAGCTTGTTTTAGAAGTCTTTTCTTTTCTTAAAGTTCAAATAAGAATAATGATCACAATTTTCTGTGCAAAGTAACAACTATACTTAGAGAGTGTCTTTATGTTTTAAAGTATATTAAACAAGTTTGACTTTAAGTATTTGCATGATTCAAAAGAGCGTTAATATTACCGCTTTGATGTGTGCTTTATTAGCTTCAGGCATAGCTTTTATCATCAATGCTAGTATGTTAGGCCCCGTTCTAATTACAATCGGTCAAGAGTTACATTGTGATGAAGCACAGGTGGGATTATCACAAACAGCCTTTTTTACTAGTTACTTAATTCCTCGCCCTGTGGATGCTGAGATCCGTAAATAGTGCTTATACATCGTATTTAATGCCTAGAGCATGTTTTTGAGAATACACAAAAGTTTGTTCTCAAAACATGATTTTTTTATCAGTGAACTAAGTCATTTCAAAAATAAGATACCTTTATGCAAAAAATCTTGCACATTGTTTAAAACTTTTATAAAATGACTTTATAAAAGTTAATTTACCTTTATGAAAGAATAGTGTATTACGCAACTTTCTGTGCCTTTTATCAAATTCTTTTAAATGAGATAAAGCATAACTTTTGACAATAAAAGTTCGTAGCCTTTAGCTTGCAACTAATGTTGTCGAAACTAATTGCGATAATACGCTAATTTGTAAACATTCCTAGTATGGATAATGACGATTAAATAAGTAGAAATAGCTCACATTTTTGAAAAATCGTAAACGTTTGCGATTAGATGTGATCTATAATTTAACCATAGAAAGTTAATGATTTTTGTTACAAGGAGTTATCATGCGCTTTTTCTTAGACACAGCAAATGTAGAAGACATTCGTAAGGCTAATGATCTTGGCGTTATCTGTGGTGTTACCACCAACCCATCTTTAATTGCTAAGGAAGGTTTAAACTTCGCTGACGTAATCAAAGAGATCACCACCATCGTTGATGGCCCTATCTCAGGTGAGGTTAAGCCAACTACTCTTGATTTTGAAGGCATGATGAAAGAGGCTCGCGAAATCGCAGCTATTCACCCTAACATGGTTGTTAAGATCCCTATGACTGCTGAAGGCTTAAAGGCTTGCCATCAGTGCCATAAGGAAGGCATTAAGACCAATGTTACCTTAATCTTCTCAGCAAACCAGGCTCTTCTAGCAGCTCGTGCTGGTGCAACTTACGTTTCACCATTCATCGGTCGTTTAGATGACATTTCAGAAGATGGCCTAGAGTTAATCCGTACTATTGCTGATATGTTCTCAATCAACAACATCGATGCACAGATCATCTGCGCTTCAGTTCGTAACCCAATCCATGTAATGCAGTGTGCTCTAGCAGGTGCTGATATTGCAACTGTTCCTTACAAGGTAATTGAGACCATGATCCACCACCCACTAACTGATCAGGGTATTGCTAAGTTCCAGGCTGACTACAAGAAAGTATTCGGTTAATAGAATTTACAAAATGTCGGCCTAGTGCCGACATTTTTCTTTTCTAACTCAAAAAGATAGTTTAAAATTAGCTATTCTTAGTTTAGGGAAGAAAAATAGCTTGAAGAATAAGTTTCTTGTTTTCGCCTTTGCGGTAATATTTTTCTTATCAGCAATTTGGCTCCTAGGTGTGTATTTGATGTCTGTATTGGCATCAAAAGGTGTGGATAATGCCATCGCGTACTGCAATGAAATTCTTTATTCTCGCTATAAATCAGGAACTTTTCTCTACAAAACTTCATTGCGTTATAAAGCTAAATCCCATAGTTTATTTTCTCAAAGAGGTTTTTTAGAGGTAAGTTTTCAAGGATTGCCAAATACTTATGACATTCCTGTAGAAATTAACCACGGTTTTTTAACCATAGATGCACATTTTGATTTTTATAGGGTTTTAAATCGTCTTTTAATTGAAAACGAAGTTTTAGAGAAGAATTCTAAAGCTGACGGTACCTTAAGAATTAGACTTTTCCCATACACCACAACTTTTGTTGCAAATGTTGAAGGTCCTTACAATAAAGATCTTGTAAAGCATGGAATTATTGATGAAAAGTTTAATTTTGATGATACTAAATTAAAAGCAACCATGATGCTAAGTCATAGTAATTTTGGTAATGATTTAGAAGCTTTTGAAGTAAGACACTTATATATTCCAGGTGTCAGTGCTGAAAAACTTTATTTGATGTCAACTTTTGAGATAAAAGATGGCATACAAATTCCAAAAAGTGCTAGATATGATGTACAAGGTTTAAAGCGCAGTGGTGAACTTTTAAGTCAGTTTAAGTCATTAGATATAAGACTTGATGCAACTGATTTAGATTATGACCGAAATTTTAAGTTAAATACCTTTATAGCTGCTTCTACTCAAGAAGGCGTGTTAGCAGTTCGCGGTGATATTGGTAAATTTAACGTAGATGTTATGAAGGCTAAAGATACTTCATTTACTGAGTTACTTTTAAACTACAAACATCTGACAAACTATACTACTCAGAAAAATCTTTATTTAAATGTTGAAGAGTTAATCTTCAATGCCTTAAGTGAAAATAGCCCAGGACAGATGTTGTATGAGGGTAAAGCTAAAGGAAGTGCTAGAATAAGTGCTAGCAAAAAGGATTTGTTTGATTCCTTAGAGGGCGTTAGCGGAAAGTTTACCGTTGAGTTTTCTAAGTTTAACGAATTTGGCCGTGATTTTATTAGAAATTTAGGTGGCACAATGCTCTATGAAGATGATGAGCGTTTTGCTACTGAAATGACAATAGAGCAGGGCAAGATTATTTTTAATGGACACGTATTTTAAATTCTAACAGGAGTTTTTATGGCAACTTACAGAGAGTTAGCTAACGCAGTTCGTGCACTAGCCATGGATGGTGTTCAAAAGGCTAAATCAGGTCACCCTGGTGCACCTATGGGTATGGCAGATATGGCAGAGGCTCTATGGCGTGGTTTCTTACATCACAATCCAAAGAACCCACATTGGGCAAACCGCGACCGTTTCATCCTATCAAACGGCCACGCTTCAATGCTTATCTATTCATTACTACATTTAACTGGCTACGATCTATCTCTAGATGATCTTAAAAACTTCCGTCAATGGGGCTCAAAGACTCCAGGTCACCCAGAGCACGGTGAAGTTCCTGGTGTTGAGACCACCACTGGTCCTTTAGGCATGGGCTTAGGCAATGCTGTTGGTTTTGCCCTTGCAGAGCGTATGCTAGCTGAAGAGTTCAACAAAGATGGCTTTGACATTGTTGACCACTACACCTACGTATTCATGGGCGACGGCTGCTTAATGGAAGGCATCTCTCATGAGGCTGCATCATTAGCTGGTACCTTAGGTTTAGGCAAGTTAATCTGCCTATACGATTCAAATGGTATTTCAATTGACGGTTCTGTAAAGGGCTGGTTTGCTGATGATACTAAGAAGCGTTTTGAAGGCTACGGTTGGCAAGTAATTGAAGTTAAGAACGGTAACTGCGGTGCTCAGGTACGTGCAGCTATTGAACTTGCAAAGGCTGATACCACTCGTCCATCAATCATTATCTGCCCAACCACTATCGGTTTTGGTTCTCCTAAGAAGGCTGGTACTGCAGCATCTCACGGTGCACCTTTAGGTGATGATGAGATTGCAGCTACAAAGGCAGCTTTAGGTTGGAACTATGGTCCATTTGAAGTTCCTGCAGACATCCGCAAAGAGTGGGATGCTACCGAAGCTGGCGCTAAGTTAGAAGGTGCTTGGAACGATTTATTTGCAAAATACAAAGCTCAGTATCCAGAGTTAGCTTCAGAGTTTGAGCGTCGTATGGATGGCAAACTACCTGTTGACTTTAAGGCAAAGGCAAAGGCTTGGGTTGATTCACTACAAAAAGCTGATGATCCTAAGGTTGCAACTCGTAAGGCAGGTCAGATTGCTCTAGACTTCTTCGGTTCAGTATTACCTGAGTTAGTTGGCGGTTCAGCTGATTTAGCTCCATCAAACTTAACTGTTAACAAGTCTTCAAAGGATATCTTACCAGGTCAGTTAAATGGTAACTATATCCACTGGGGTGTTCGTGAGTTTGCAATGTGTGCAGCTATGAACGGTATGGTATTACACGGTGGCTTCCGTCCATATGGTGGTACCTTCTTAATCTTCTCAGACTACGCAAAGAATGCTTTACGTATGGCTGCTTTAATGAAGATCCCTACATTATTCGTATTCACTCACGATTCAATCGGTGTTGGTGAAGATGGTCCTACCCATGAGCCTATCGAGCAGATCGCATCATTACGCGTACTTCCTAACTTTGATGAGTGGCGTCCTTGCGATATGGTTGAGTCAGGTGCAGCATGGGCTTCAATGATCGAGCGTTTAGATGGCCCTTCAGCTATCATTCTATCTCGTCAGACCTTAGAGCAAATGCCTCGTACTCAAGAGCAAGTTGACAACATTGCTAAGGGCGGTTACGTATTAAAGGATTGCGATGGCACTCCTGATATAATCTTAATGGCAACTGGTTCTGAAGTTGCTTTAGCATTCCACGCAGCAGAAGAGCTTGCCAAGCAAGGCAAGAAGGCTCGCGTTGTTTCAATGCCTTCAACTGATGTATTCGACCGTCAAAGCGCAGAGTACAAAGAGTCAGTTCTGCCTTCAGCTTGCCGTGCACGTGTTGCTGTTGAAGCTGCTATGTCAACTACTTGGTTCAAGTATGTTGGCTTAGATGGTGCTACTGTTTGCTTAGATCACTACGGTGCTTCAGCTCCTGCTGGTATTCTATTCAAGGAGTACGGCTTCACTGTTGAGAACGTAGTAGCTACTGCTCTTAAAGTTATCAAGTAATTAGTTTTCTCTAGTTACTTAAAAGGGGAGATCTCAGGATCTCCCTTTTTATTATTGATAATCTATTATGAGTTAAAGCTTGAGGAGATAATATGGACCTTTCAAACGATAACTATGCTTTTGGCAATCAACTTAATGAGCTGTATGTTGATAAATCTGCCATCATTGCATTTTTAAATCAAAATATTGAAAGTCATAACTCAAGTATTTGCGTTTCAAGTCCTAGACGATTTGGCAAAACTTACATAGCTGATATGCTGCAAGCATATTATTCTGATGCTTGTAATTCAAAAGATTTGTTTGAAGATTTAAAAATATCTAAAGCTAAGACATTTAAAGTACATATTAATCAATATCATACCATCATCGCATCAGGCATAGATTATGTTTATAATCCAGCAGATTATTTAAAAGAATTTGAAGCATCAATAAAGCGCAGAATTGCTAAATTCTTTAATAGTGAGCTTAAAATACGCGAATTTGAAGAAGTTTCATTGCCAGCATATCTTGATCTAGTTGCATCAAAAACGTCAGACAAATTTGTCATTATTATTGACGAGTACGATTACTTCTTTAGACAATATGGAAGTGAAAAAGAACTGTGTCAAAAGTATCTTGAGATCTTACGAAGTATTTCTGAAAGTGAATTTGCTAAGCACAATTTATCTTTGTTGTACTTAACTGGAATATTTCCAATTAGCTTTTACGACGTTGATAACACCTTAGGGAAGTTCAAAGATGTGTCTGTTTTAAATTCTCCTAATTCATTGAATTATATAGGCTTTACATAAGAAGAATTAGAGAAATTCTGTTTAAAGTTCAATTTAAACTTTTCTGAGGTACAACATTGGTATGGCGGCTATTTTTCAGAAGTCTCTACAGTTGCTAATCCTTTTGCTGTACTTAGATTTAAATCGTATCCTGCCTATAAAAGTCTTTGGTCAAAAACAGTAAGCTCTGAGTTAATCGTATCTATGCTTAAGGATAATTACAGCATAGTTAAAGATAAGTTAGATAAATTGATTAACAATGGAAAAGTAAAGATTAATCTTAATACTGAGATTAAGTACAATTCAAAGTTAGATAACAAGAGTTCAATTTTTCGTATTTAGTATGCCTTGGCTATTTAACAGTAAATAAAAATCAGCAAGTATATGCTCCGAATGAGGATGTGAGATCGGAGCTAGAAAAAATAAGTAGCTTAATTCAAAATTGTTAACTCTACTTTGGCAGTTCGCAAAAATGTTGACCGTCTAATACTAGAACGCTCTGCGTCAATTATTCGAACGATGTTATCTTAACTAGCAAAGACAGCTATGCGACCGATA
>ONCS01000153.1 GCA_900316375.1 uncultured Succinatimonas sp.
AGCATGAGCCTTCTTTAAGTCAGCAAAATATAGCAGATAAGCTACACATAGCTAAATCCACTGTTAACAAGTATTTAAACTTGGCAAAAGAGCAAAATTTAGCAAATGACAGCATACTTGCTATGGACGAAGAAGAACTCTCAATCACCTTTAATTTAAAAAGCCGCCAAAAGGACTTTATTCAACCAAATTGGGAGAATGTAAGAAAATACGTACAAGTGCCACGCCAATGGGCTAAGAAGCTAAATACTTTAGCTAATGCGTGGCAGTTTCTCTATATCGAGATATATTTCCCTTCTTATAAGTATGGAAAGTTGCCTTTTGGTTGTATGTCAGAAAGAACCTTTGAGCGTAGATTCAAACAGTACAAACGCGACAATGGTCTAGATTTTACAACTAAGAGCAGTAATCCTAATTTACAATTTGGACCAGGATCGGTCGTAGAGTGCGATTGCATCGGCGACAGAATCACGTTCATTGATAAAGATGGCAATGAACATAGTGCAGTACTATTTACAGCAGTACTTAAATACTCAGGCTACACCTTTGTTTATGCCATGCCATGTTCGACCTCTGAACAGTGGTCTTACGCCATCATTAAGATGTGTAAGTTCTATGGAGGAACGCCTGAAGTCTTTAGAACTGATAATGATTCAGCAATTGCCATTCATGGTAACAAAAAGCTTGGTACTAAAACAAGAATTAAGCCTGATATGCAAGCTGTTATCAATCACTACAACATGGTAGTTGACTTATGTCCCCCTCGCAGGCCAGAAATTAAGGGCTCAAATGAAAGAACCAACCGTACCTTGCAGCAAGAGCTGTTTGCCGATCCAAAGTATCAAATCACAGGATATCGCTTTAATTCTTACGATGAGCTTAATGAAGCTATAGCACAGGATTTACTGCGTTTTAATAATAAACCTCGTAAAGGCAATCAGCTTTCCCGATTTGCAGCCTTTGAAAAAGTTGAAAAGGAACATCTAAAGGATTTGCCTTTGTTTGATCCTATATATAAAAAGCTTTTTACAAAAACAGTAGGTAAAGATGGATATATCACCTTCAACAGTCACCATTATCAGGTAGGTACCAGCTACGCTGAAAAGGAAGTGACCGTTGAAGATTACTTAGGAGAGAAACTACGCCTATTTGATAGTAAGACCCTTGACTTAATCGGTGAACACACTATCAGTCACGACATGGTTACATCCAGTAAGTATCATAAACTCAACAGCCTCAAAACAGAAAAAGAAAAGATTGTTTCTAGAGATAGAGACTGGTTTATTTCAGCTTTTGCATCATTTGAAGCAGATGATGAGAACATTCCTAAACTTATAAATCTCATCTTTGATTCATTAAAGCAAAGTAAGCCTGTAGCTGCGCGTATATGCAATAAGCTATGGAGATATTTTACCAATACCCCAGGTAAGCAAGATGCATTTAAGCAAGCGTGCAGATTGGCTTTAACTGACTTTGATATCAAAAAATTTGAAGACAGGTTTAAGCACTATTTTAAGGCCTGCAAAGACACTGATATCGGTGACAGTTTAATTGAAGCCTTTGAGCAAAGTGCTGCCAATAAGGCTAAGCAACCAACCTCTGCATCAAATACCACTCATTCTCATTTAAGAGGCATCTCTTATGTCCAAAAACTTACAAGAAAAGATAATTAACCTTACCCCAACTAATGTTCTAGCAGTACCACAAACACACACTATTGATGAAGTTTATGCTCTGTTCAAGAAACTAAGACTAAGCGCAGCTCTCCAAGCTTTAGAGGACAACTTTAACCTAGATAGCTTTGTAGCTATGGCCTTTATCGATAAGCTTTTTACACTTTTAAATGCTGAATGCGTTAAGCGTGAAGAAAATGGCTTTAAGCGTAAGGTAAAGTCAGCTGACCTACAGTCTAATGCTAATGCCATAACTGTAATTAGCAGATTAGAGCAGTACAAGATTAGCCGTGATTTAGCTGACCACTTATTAGATGGTGGTTGGGTACCTCTACATGAGCGTATCCTAATCCATGGCCCTTGTGGTACCGGTAAGACAGACCTAGCTGAGGCTATCCTAAGTAACCTCATCAAGAAAGGTTACAATGTGCGTGCTTTTGCTTTTTCTCTGTTAATGCTAGAGCTGTGCTCCTTGCACGACTCAAAAGTAATTGAAGCTAGTGTCTACATTGAAAAGCTCAAGGCTTATTCAAAGTTCGATGTGATATTACTTGATGAGTTCTGCCAAGGTACTTACATTGAAGGCATGTCCACTGTGGTTAAGGAGTTTATTGATGTTTGCAACCGCAATAAATGTGAAATCATTGTGACCTCCCAAAAGACTCCTGCTGAGTGGTTAGGGTTCTTAGGTTCAGATGATATGGCCGAAGCTGCAATCGATCGTCTGTTATCTCAACCTCGCATTATTGAGCTTGATGGAGACTCTTTTAGATCTCATAAACCTTTGACCGAACTTCCTGAAAATAAAGGAGATTCTAAGAAAAAGGTAGGAGGCAAACGTGGCAAATAAGGACGTGTTACTTCAAGATAACGAAGTAATATTACTTCAAGATAACGGCACCCCTAATAACAAGAGTGCGTTATCTCAAAATGGTCAAAAGCGAGCTCCAGACCTTACTGAATCTGATATTAAAGCCGCTTTCGTTGAAGCTTTAACCAAAAAAGAAAGACCAAGTGCACGCGATGTTCACGCTGTCCTTGGTCGCGGCTCCATGAACACAATCCAGCCTATTGTTTCTAAGCTTAATAAGCAAATTCACGAGAATCAATTGACTGAGATAGAGAAAAAGAGAGTGACACCTGAAATGGTTCAAGCTCTTTGTGAGAAATTAGCAGACACTGCTTTAAATACCATCATCAAAGAAGATGATCTAAAAATTGCCAAGCTAAAAGACAAAATTGAGCATGACTATGAGCTTTATGCTGCTGAGGTTGAAGAGCTTACAAATCAAGTTGCTGAGCTTACTGAAAAGCTTAATGAGGCTAATCAA
>ONCS01000181.1 GCA_900316375.1 uncultured Succinatimonas sp.
ATGGCAAACACCCCCTTGATGTTATGCCTCGAGAATACAAAAAGTTTAGGATTAGTTAAACAATGCCGAAGATTGACCTGTTACAAAAAGACAGTATTAAGTTTCACTAAACAGGGCATTACAAGCGCTCAAAACAAATCATAAAAACAAATAAGCCAGGAGAAATCCTGGCTTACTACTAATTAGATTATAAAAGCTTAAAGCTATTATTCTTTCTCGCCGTCTGCTATTAGATCTTCTTGCTCTTGTAGATAATCATGAATTGCAATCTGGCTTCTAATCTGAGGCTCACCAGGGATGCACTGTACGTAGACGTTGCGTTGATCTGCATCGATAATACGTGCCTTACGATTATCATTTTCTTGAAGCTCTAGAACGCCCTTGATGCGCTTTTGTAAATCCTCGTCAAGAATTCTGCAACCTACTTCAATACGGAAGTCTAGGTTACGACGCATCCAGTCAGCTGAGCTAATGTACATCTCCTCGTCACCGCCGTTGTGGAAGATCATGACACGAGGGTGCTCTAAGAATCTATCAACAATAGAGGTAATGTAGATGTTCTCAGATAGTCCATCAATGCCAGGACGTAGTGAACACATGCCACGAACTACGCCGCGGATCTTAACGCCAGCTTGAGACGCTTCATATAGTTTCATTACTAATGGCTCATCAACTAAAGCGTTAACCTTAAAGTGAATTGAAGCCTCACGACCTTGCTTAGCATTCTCAATTTCACGGTCAATCATGAAAGTAATACGCTCACGAGCATTTAGAGGAGATACTAATAAGTTCTCAAATACTGGGCGAGTGTATGGATACTCAATGAAGGTAAAGACATCATCAACTTCTTTAGTTACCTTAGGATTTGCGGTAAATAAAGCAAAGTCAGTGTAAATTCTTGCAGTCTTTTCGTTGAAGTTACCAGTACCTACGTGAGCATAGCGCACTACCTTACCATCTTCATGACGGGTAATTAAGCATAGCTTGGAGTGGATCTTAAGAGTTGGTAGACCAAATAGAACCTTAACACCAGCTTGTGTTAAACGTGATGCCCACTTAACGTTGTTAGCTTCGTCAAAACGTGCCTTTAACTCAACTACTACAGTTACAGACTTACCGTTGTTAGCTGCATGCATTAAAGAGTCGATAACACGGCTGTTTGAGGCTACACGGTAAATATTGATCTTAATTGAGCTTACCTTTGGATCATATGAAGCATGACGTAGGAACTCAGTGAAGTAATCGAATGAATAGTATGGGTAGTAAACTAAGACATCCTTCTTAGCAATGGCATCAAATGGGGTAATTGCGGTATCAAACTGAGTTGACTTAATCTCAGGTAAGGATGGGTTTTCCATACGTGAGCTACCAAAGTTAGGGAAGGATAGGAAATCCTTGAAGTTGTGGTAGCGGTTACCGCCCATCATGGAGTCAATTGAGCTCATCTTAAGCTCTTTTGCCATGAAGCGAACCATTTCCTCAGGCATATTAGCATCATATGAGAAACGAACTGGCATTGCGTTAAGACGCTGTTTTAAAGACTCTGACATGTTCTCTAAAACTGATCTATCGATATCACCGTTTAGGTCATATTCTGCATCACGGTTCATCTTAATTGAGTAAGCCTCAATCTTATCGTAGTTGAATAGACCTTCGAAGATCTTGTGCATACCTACACGAATTACATCGTCTAGGAACATCCAATTAACGATATCCGCACCTTCTGATGGGATCTTCACAAAGCGAGGTACCTTATCAGTTGGGATCTCAATTAAAGCGTGGGTAACGCCTTCTTTTGAGGTCATATCAACTAATAGGTAAGTAAATTGATCTCTTAAGAAAGATACTAGATCAGTATCGGCATCAATAATTACAGGATTGATGTGTTTTAAAACGTGACGCTGGAAATATCTAACCACCCACTTTTTCTGCTCTTCATTGATGTTGTGATTATCACGCATGAAGATGTTTTGATTACCAAGCTCTGATAGAAGCTCTTTGTAAATGTGGTTTAGAGTCTTTTGATAGCGAGTAGCTTCGTTTTGTACATTCTTTAATAACTGTACGGTGTCATCATTATCCTTGTCTTTAGCTTTGTTAATGATAACTTGACGCTTAAGTTCTGCTACCTTTACCTTAAAGAACTCGTCTAGGTTACTTGAATAAATGCCTAAGAAACGAACTCTTTCGATTAAAGGAACTGATGGATCAGCTGCTTCTTGTAGTACACGGCCATTAAAAGATAGCCAAGAAAGCTCTCTAGGTATGTAATTATTTGATAGGTCTGTCATAAACGCCCCATAGATTTGATTTTTTCTTTATAGATCTTAAGATTAGCTGAGTTTATCAGTTATATGTTAAATGGAAATGAGTGCTTTGTTAAGTTTATGTTAAGTAAATTGTGAAAGGAGTATTTAAAAAGGCTTGTAACTATTTCTCAGCTTCGTCTTCGTCCTCTTCTAAAAGAGTAAATACGTCTTTAAATAGGGAAGCTTCGGTTAAGAGCTCTTTAGAGTTAGTGTTACCAAGTTTTGCTGACTCTGATAACATTTGAGCACCGATTTCTTTAGTTTTATTATCTCTTATAAAAATTCTGCCAAGACTATAATAGCCTTGCTTTAAACCTGAAAGATTTAAGCCACGCATTACCCAATAGGCACCGTTTTCTTTGTCATCTATAGAGTAAAAATACTGAGCCATTCTCGAAATAGTTGAAGCTCTTGTAATATAAAACTCAGAGAATTCCTTGTTACCTGAGGATATTGCTTTTTGTAGACATTTATCAAATTCAATGGTGAGATTAGCCTTTTGATAAAAGTATGGCTTAAAGCTTGACATGGTATCTAAATATCTAGCTTTTGGTGGAATATCGTTTTTAGGAAGCGTTGAGATATATAAAGATACCGCATCATTAGCTTTTTGAAGATCGCCTATAGTGCACTCACGAGTAAGCTTTAGAAATTCTGCTTCTTCTTTTGAATGTTCAACGGGAGGTGCTTTGATAACTATCTTATCGACAGTCTCATCTTCAAGGGTGCAAGATGATAAAAAACCACAAGTAATTGTACAAATGAGGGAAAATACAATTAAATGTGGTCTAAAGTTAAACATTGTCTAACTATTCAGGTAGCTCAAAGTCTGGAGTGTTGCTCTTAGGAGCATTGCCAATGCCTGCATTGAAAGTTGTAGGCTTTTTGAAGTCACCTGCGATATCAACTAGGATATCGTTATTGAAAATTAAGACTAAATTTTGGATCTCAGGATCGTGCCAGCCTTTGCGCTTAAAGCATACGTAGTACCAACGGGTCTCATCGTATGGATCGATAAGCATAGGAGCACCTAGAATGTAACGGACTTGATCTTGGTTTAAACCGCGATAAAGCTGATTTACAAGATCTTGCTCTACATAGTTACCTTGATTTAAATCCTGACGATATGCACATGAACATACGAGCGTAGGAACAACAGTGGCAAAAGCTAAAGTTGTGATAATTTTTTTAATCTTCATATCTAATTCCTTATTTGCTAATGATTTTAGCAAAAATTAGCTCGTATCAACACGTTTTATTAACTTTAGTCTTAAAAATAATTATTCTTTTACGACTAACCTTATAAGATGTTAATCAACTTCTGGTTTTTCAGTGATGTATAGGGTGAAGTTGCCCTTATCATCTAGATAAACGTCAGAGAAGTAGGCATTAAAGGTCTCGTGGAAAACCTTCATAAACTTTGAAGAAGTCTCTACATCATCCTTAACTAAAGTACGCATGCACTTAGCTAGGTTTACCCACTTGTCAGCAGTTTTTGCTGATGCGTGATCGGCTAGACGAACTGAGTACTTGCAATCGCCTTGGCTGTTAATCTTAGTTGAGTGGTACTTAAAGCTCTCGGTGTGGCGAGTAAGTAGACCTTGTAGGTTGTTAACAACTTCATTTGGTTCGATCTTTTTATCGATGTTCTCTTTAATAAAATCAATGATATTCATCTTATTAAGGCAAGGAGACCACGACCTCTGTAGGTCGTGGAGGAATTGCCGTCCTCCGTTCTACTAAATAATGTTTAGCACG
>ONCS01000233.1 GCA_900316375.1 uncultured Succinatimonas sp.
GTACCGGCAAGCGTATCTCAATTAAGGATACCCGTGGTATTATCGATGCAATCTTAGACGGTTCAATCGATAAGGCTGACACCAAGATGATCCCTGTATTCGGCTTCAAGGTTCCAACTGCTTTACCAGGCGTTGATCCTAAGATCTTAGATCCACGTGACACTTATGCAGATCCATCACAGTGGGATGCTAAGGCACAGGATTTAGCAGGTCGTTTCATCAAGAACTTCGCTAAGTTCGAGTCATTCAACCCAGCTCTAGTAAAGGCTGGTCCTCAGCTATAATTTGATTTTTAATCAAATTTAACTGAATATAACCCGGGGAAATCCCCGGGTTTTTTAATTAAACGAGGTTGTTATGGGTAAGCCATTTATTACACGTGAAGGTTACGATCAATTACATAAAGAATTAGATTACCTTTGGTTAGTAAAGCGTCCTGATGTTACTCAAAAGGTAAGTTGGGCAGCAAGTTTAGGCGATAGATCAGAAAATGCTGACTACCATTACAACAAACGTTTATTAGGTCAAATTGACAGACGTATTCGTTATTTACGTCATTGTCTATCCGATCTTCAGGTTATTGAACACGATAAGCAGCAAGATGGCAGAGTTTTCTTTGGCGCTTATGTGGAAATACAAGCCGACGATGATGATTCAATCATGCAAATTCACATCGTAGGCTCAGATGAAATCTTTGGTCGTTCTAATTGCATCTCTGTAGATGCTCCAATGGCAAAAGCACTACTTGGTAAATCTGTAGATGATGATGCAGAGGTTGTAACTCCTCGTGGTAAGCGTACTTGGTTTGTTAATAAAATCGCTTACGAAAAGCCAGAGTGGTTTGAAGAGTTACCTATTGTTGAGAACTCACTTGCTCAAGATGATAATGAGGAAGTGGTAGTAGAAGAGTTATCAGCAGATGATCAAAAGAAGATTGAACAAGAGTATCTAAAAACTCTAGTTCACTAGTATTTTAGCCTCTTACATCAATAGAATTACCTAAAGCGTAATTAGGTGAAGAGGCATTATAGGCTTTAGCAATCACACGAGAGGTAAAGCCTTTTCCTTTACCACGCCTTTCATCAGCAGTTTCTGAGTAAGACACACCCGAGCCAAAAGCACCTCCTAAGGCAGCATTCATCGCACCTGCTTTAGTTACGTTTTGAGATAAACTAGCCCCCGTTGCTGAGCTACTTGAGCTTGCAGCCTTGGCTCTTTTACTCTCTTTAGTCTCAGATGTTTCTTCCTTTTTAGAAGATTTTTGCTCTTTTTTAGGATTTACTCTATCAAGACCAACTTTAATAGCAGTATCGGCCTGAATAAAGAGATTTGTTTGTGCAGGAGCGGTTTGGACTGCCCCTTGGTTTACGCTTTGACCATTAGCAGATTGTGAGTTTTGGGTGATTTGAGGGATGGTTTCACGGGCAAGATTATCCCTACGGGCTTGTTGTGCTGCATGAGGCACACCCGCTGCAATAATGTTAGAAATGGAAGATGTTGCTACGTCCATTTTGCTTGCCTAAAAAAGTTTAAACTTATCCCTTACTTACGATATCGGAATTTTTGAAGTAAAACTTTAAAACTAAATTTATCGAAAAATCAATTAGTTAGAATTTTTAATAAATAAATCGATAATTTTCTTTAAAGTTTCAGGCTCTGAAAGGAATGGCATATGAGCAGAATTTTCTAAAACAGAGCAGATATGATAAGGAGGATTAATCATCAAAGGTGCAAGCTCAGCCTTTACTAATCTATCTTTACCACCAAAAACATGCAAACAAGGTACCTTAATACCAAAGAAAGGCTCTCTTTTATCTGAGTAAGCCATCTTCATAAGGCCATTGCGTAAAACTAAGGTATCTACCTCACCCATCTTTTCATAAGAGTCCATCAAAAAATCATTTTGCTCTTTAGTAAGAGTATGACTTTGAGTTTGCATCTTGAAAAATAATTTTAAGGAGCGTGTGTTTCTACCTTCATCAAAAAGCTGGAGGCTTTTTAATACATAACGATAATCAAAACCAGGCCAGTTAGGATCGCAAGGAAATCTTGGTGTACCGCAAATCGAGATAAACTTATCTACCTTTTTATCTAAATCGTTATAGCAAGCAACTGATGCTGCGAGCGTTCCTAATGACCAAGACACTAAGATAGTGTGCTTTGGGATAGTGTTTAATATTAGGTTTGCTTGTTGTCTAATGGATATAGAAAATTGCTTTAAATGCTCTGACATACCGTAGCCAGGCATATCAATTAACATCACGTGATAGTCTTTGAAGATCTCAACAAATGGAAGTAGAAAATGAGAATCAGTAGCCCATCCATGAACGATAGCTACAGTTTGCTTTTGAGGATCGCCAAAGCTTTGAAAGCCTAAGGTTAAATTATCAGTACTGCGCATAAAGAAAAAGCGCTACACAGTAGCGCTTTAGTACTTAATTAAACGTTGTGCTCTTTTCTATAAGCAATCAAGTCTTCAATTGAAAGACAGGTTAAATCATGCTCCATAGCAAAGGTAGTAACTCTAGGTAATTTTGCCATTAAGCCATCTGGTGCGCATAACTCACAAAGGATACCTGCAGGAGCAAGACCTGCAAGACGGGCTAAATCAACAGATGCTTCAGTGTGACCATCACGCTCTAAAACACCACCTTTTTTAGCAACTAGTGGGAACATGTGACCTGGACTTGCTAGATCTTCAGGCTTACCATTAGGGTTAATCACAGCCTTAATAGCCTTAACACGATCAGGTGCGCTCACACCGGTAGTTACACCTTCAGCTGCGTCAATTGAGATGGTAAAAGCAGTACCATAAGTTGAAGTATTGTGAGATACCATCATAGGTAACTTCATACGATCAGCTTGCTCTTGCTCGATACAAACGCAAACAATGCCTGAGCACTCGCGGATCATAAATGCCATCTGTGCATCAGTTACAGTCTCTGCTGCATAGATTAAATCGCCTTCGTTCTCTCTGCCCTCGTTATCTACAACCAAGATACCACGACCTTTCTTTAAAGCCTCAATTGCAGCTTCTACACGGTCATTTGCGGTCTTACCAAAGTTTTCTAATAAATTATGAAAGCTCATTTTTACCTCAATTTAGTTCTATGAGTTGTTGCGGGCATTAACCATGATTTCTTTCATGATCTTAACAGCCTCGGTTAAGCCTGTGAAGATAGCACGTGCGATGATGCTATGTCCGATATTAAGCTCATTCATTTGTGGAATAGCAGCAATAGCTGCTACATTGTTATAGTTTAAACCATGGCCTGAGTTTACACCAAGACCTACAGATTCAGCATATGCTGCCATATCGGTTAAAACTTGTAACTCATGCTTTAGTTCTTTATCGTTTGTAGCGTTTGCATAGCGACCTGTATGGAACTCAACAAAAGGAGCACCAACTTTTACAGCTGCATCGATTTGCTCTTTTACAGGATCGATAAATAGAGAGCAAACAGTACCAACGTTATCTAATTTTGTAATAGCCTTTTCAATCTTTGACATGTTTGATAACACATCAAGACCACCTTCTGTGGTTACCTCTTCACGACGTTCTGGCACCATGCAAACTTTTTGAGGAGCAACGGCAACAGCAATTGCTAAAATCTCATCAGTTACTGCCATCTCTAAATTTAAAGAGGTTTTTACAGTCTCGCGGATAATACGTACATCACGATCGGTGATATGGCGTCTATCCTCACGTAAGTGAGTAGTAATACTATCAGCACCAGCAAGCTCTGCAATAGCTGCAGCAGTTACAGGATCAGGATAGTTAGTGCCACGTGCATTACGCACTGTAGCTACATGATCAATGTTAACTCCAAGGAAAATAGGCTTCATTTTTTTATTTGTCCTAATTAAAATTTGCCTTATATTATAACTTGATCTAGATCTAAAAAATTGTTTTTTCAAAGATTAAATCAATTACTTTTTTCAACTCACAGTGAACTAAGTCAGTTGAAAAACAGATCTCAAAAGTAGAGATAGATCGATATTCTTATAAATCCTAATTTTAAAGTTACCAAAATTGATGTAAGCGTGATAGCATAAAGCTACACATCACAAAGCATAACTATTCAAAATTATTATAAAAACAATTACTTACAAACATTTTTAAGGAAAGTTATGTCTAAAATTTTAAATTTTGGTTCGCTAAACATTGACTATGTTTATGACGTACCTCATTTCGTACAAGCAGGCGAAACCCTAAGTTCAACTTCAAGAAACATCTTTGCAGGTGGCAAAGGTTTAAATCAATCTGTGGCTTTAGCAAGAGCTGGTGGCGATGTTTATCACGCAGGTGCCGTAGGTCTTGCTGATGGTCAATTACTCATTGATGTTTTAAAAGAAAACAAGATCAACTCTGATTACTTAAAGAAAAAGGATTGCGCAAGCGGTCATACTATTATTCAAGTTGATAGTAATGGTCAAAACTGTATCTTGTTATTCGGTGGTGCTAATCAGACTATTACAACTGAAGATATTGATGAGACTTTAAAGAATTTTGAAAAAGGTGATTACTTAGTTTTACAAAATGAAACTAGCAACATTAAATACCTAATTGAGCAAGCATCAGCTAAAGGTATGAAGGTTTGCTTTAATGTTTCACCTTTTACTAAATCATTATTAGAGTTACCTCTTGAGAAGTGTGCCTTCTTAATTGTCAATGAGATTGAAGGTTCGGCTATGGTTGATATGAGTGAAGACTCTGAGCCATATGCCATCATGGAGTCTTTAACTAAAAAATATCCAAAGACCTCATTTGTGTTGACTTTAGGTTCACGAGGCTCAATTTTACATGTAGTAGATTGCAATACTATTTCTTGCAAGTCATTTAAAGTAGATGCTGTTGATACCACTGCAGCAGGTGATACTTTCTTAGGATATTTAATTACTAATCTAGCAAGTGGCATGAACCAAGCTTTAGCTTTAAAATGTGCAACCGCTGCTTCTGCTTTAGCTGTACAAAAGAAAGGTGCTACTCCATCCATTCCAAAAGCTTTTGAAGTTTTAGACTTTATTAAAAAGCAAAAGACTGATGTTTTAGTAGATAAGCTTTAAAATTTTGGGTGGTGGAATTATGAAAAAGATTGGTTGTTTAAACTCTGAGTTATCTTATGTGATCTCAAAATTAGGTCACTTTGACACTTTAACCATTGGTGATTGTGGTCTTCCTGTACCAAAGGGAGTACAGCGCATTGATTTAGCTGTAACTTATGGTGTTCCAAGTTTTGATGATGTCTTCAAAGTTGTAGATGCTGAGGCTAAGTTCCAAAAAGCAACTATTGCCAGTGAAGCTAAAACTCAAAACCCTGAGTTTTACAATAAGATGGTTACATGGGCAAAAGAGAATAACATTGAGCTTGTAGAAGTTCCTCATGAGGAATTTAAAAAGCAAAGTGCCTCAAGTGTTGCAGTTATTAGAACCGGTGAGTGTCACCCTTATTGCAATGTTATTTTAGAGTCTAATGTCTCATTCTAGTGAAAATGGCTCTGATAGAGTCATTAACATTCTTCCTTTATCTTATGGACTAGCTCTTATCAAAGAGCTAGCTCCTGTTCCTACACATATCTTTAAATCAGATAATCACTATCTAGAAAAATTTGATGTGGTCAACGACGATAAGCTCAACGTCTTTAAAACTGACTACGAGTTTAGAAAAAAGATCTTATCTATCATCAACGAAAAGGAAGTGGCGCTAATTACTGATGAAAAGCCAATTATCTATGGAGGGGTTAGATGTACTGATGATTTAACCTTAGTAATTGGCCCTCTTGCAATTACTGATATTGATCAAAGCTTTTGTAAACTTTACTCATTAAAGCACAATGCAACAGATGTCATACCATATAGGATCTCAGCAAAGCAAATAGCTTCAATTTTACTTTTAATCTACAGTGCGTTAAGTAACAAATATATTCCCTTAAATGACTTTTTAGAGCAAAGCTTTTTATCTAATGAGCTTGTCGAAGAGACTAAAAAGCGCATTATGCAAATTGTCGATAGGCAAAGTTTGACAAATCGTCCTCACAATCCTGGCTCTTTTGAGACTGCTATCGTAAATGCAATTAAAAGAGGCGATGTAGAAGAATTAAAGCGTGCCTTAAATTCAATCTATGCCAACATGCGTGGTACTGTTGCTCATAATGATTTACGTAATGCGAAGAATTTAGCGATTGTTGATATTACTATTGCAACTCGAGCAGCGATTGCAGCAGGTTTAAGTGTGGAAAATGTGTATATCATTTCCGATGCTTTTATTTTGGAAGTTGAAGATTGTAAATACGCAACCGATGCTAATGCCTTAGCAAGAGCATGTGCCCTTCGTTGTACGCAACTTGTAGCTAAGCATTTACAAGATCTTGAAAAAGGATCGGTGTCTTCTGCCATTGTATCTCGTGCTTGTGATTACATCGACAGACACATTTATGAAAAATTTGATGTTCAAGAAATTGCCTCAAAACTCAAGGTAAGCGCTAGTTACTTATCAAAACTATTTAAAGAGGAAAAGAAAATCTCCTTAGGTCAATTTACGCGCATGCGCAAAATTGACCTAAGGAGATTTTCCACAAGTTATCTTTTGACGAGGCTAAGTTCTTTATTGATAATCGCGCTCAAAAAGGCTTTAACGTCATCCAAGCTGTTGCTGTTGCTGAACTTGATGGTTTAAAAACACCAACTGTTGAAACTAATGAAGTTCCTTTTAGTAACTTAGATACTTTAGAAGTTAATGACTCATATTTTGAGTATGTTAAGAAAGTAATTGCTTACGCTAACTCTAAAGGAGTTGTGATTGCTCTAGTTCCAATGTGGGGCTCATACTTTGTGGTTAATCAAGATTGGGGTGGCAAGGTTGCCCCTATCTTTGATGCAACCAAAGCCTATAAGTTTTTAAAGTACTTAAGCGCTAAATTAAAAGATTTAGACATTATTTGGATGCTAGGTGGTGACAGACCATATTTAACTGATGATGCTAAAGCTGTAATTGAAAATATGGCTAAAGCTATTCGTGAAGAGGTAGGTCATGAGCAACTAATTACAGCTCACTCTCAAGGTGGTAGATCAGTTTATGACATGTTAAAGCCATGTGATTATCTAGATTTTATCTCTTGGCAATCAGGTCATATGGGACAGTGCTACCCATCATGGAGAAACACTAAAACTGACTACCAAAGACTTAATCTGCCGGTTTTAGATGCTGAGCCTTGCTATGAATCTCATCCAATTATGAATGAGTACTTTTGGTCAAGAAAAGATGGAATTAGCAGATTTACTGACTACCATGTAAGACGCTCTTCATATTGGTCAGTATTCTCTGGTGGCTGTGGTATTACTTATGGTTGCTATGGTATTTGGCAGATGAGAAATCTAAAAGATGAGCAAATGGAAATCCCAGAAAGTGCAGCCTCTGCCTATAAGAACGATACTATTCCTTATTGGTATGACTCTGTAAACTTCCCAGGTGCCTTCCAAATAGGCTATTTACGGAAGTTTATTGAAAGTCTACCTAATAACACTAAGCTTGTACCAAAGGATGATTTAATCATTAGTGATAATCCTACAGGGGATGGTCACATGGCAGCAATGACTAATGAAAATCACGACTTTATTGCCGTGTATGTTCCAAAGTCTCAGCAACTATGTGTGGATTTAGAGATCTTTAAAGGTCAGAGTTTTTCTATCTACCTCTATGATCCAAGGTATAACATAAAAAACTTGTTAAGTACTGGTGTCAGTGAAACTAAGTTTTTAAATATGACCATCCCTGAAGGTAATTTAGATTACGTGCTGTTACTTGTTAAAAATTAACCTAATAACCTTGTGTTTTAAATGTAACCTTTTATCCCTCTTTTTAGAGGGATTTTTTACTTTTAGGCTTTAACTTTAAACAAAGCTAAAATTGCTAAAACTAAGGTAGGTAGCAAAATTACAGCAAGAGATAATTGTAGTCCTACCATGTCTCCTAGCATTCCCACCAAAACCGAGGTTAAATAGCCTAAACCAAAGGTAAAGCCTACCATCATCGAGGTTGCAAAGGCATCGGCATGAGGTAACATCTTTTGTGCCCAGACAATGGCTACCGGAGTTGAAGCGTACAAGCCAACACCACCTAAAAAGACACTTAGATAAGCGATAATTGAGTTATCTGCGTTATATAAAAAGATTGCTAAGCCTACAAAGGTCAGTATGTAGGTTGAGAAAATAATGTTTTTAAAGCTATATCTTTTAGCAAATTTACCAACCATCAAACCTCCTATTGCCGTACCGAGCAACATAGTCATAAGCACAGCTGAGCCATCAATTGATGAATATCCTCTTGAGGTAATTAAAAGCGGGATGTAGCTTACAAGTGCGCAGTAAGATATAGCTCTAAAGAAGATGGATAGCACAAGCCATACAAAAGGTCTGCAAGCGACAATGGTCTTTAAACTTAAATCCTGAACATCATTTTTGATAATTTCTTTTTGGTAGATCTTTCTTTGAAAGATAATTGCAGTGGTAATAATTGGAAATACTGCAAGATAGATTAACTTAGGTGATTCAAAATGCTCTAGATAGAGCGCGGTTAAAAATGGAGCTATCGCAAAGCCTACATTACCACCTACTAAAAAGATACTAGTACCAAAGATCTCACGACCTTTAGGGCTTACTACAGGTACCATGCCACCTAGTACCGGATGAAAACCAGAGGAACATATACCCGAGAGAAATACGATAACTACAAGGATCCAGACACTATTACAAAGACCTACGCTACTTGCCAAAACTCCTGAAGTTAGAATAGAAATCGGAAGTAATAATCCTAAATTTCTTTTATCAGCTGCTATGCCTAAAGGTGCTTGTAAAAGACAGCCAGATACCTGGAAGATCATGTACAAAAGACCACACTCAGAGTATGAAAAGCCAAATTTTAGAGCAAGAATTGGTAGCATAACTGGGAGAATATTTGCGTAATAATCTCCTACAAAATGCCCCCAGCCTAGTAAATAGGTATTAACTAAGCCTCTTTTAGGAAGTAACACTTTTGATCCTTATGATTCTTTTACCATCAAAATAGAGATAACTGCTCCAATCATGGTTGGGAAGATCACTAAACTTAAAGATGATTGCAGATCAGTGTAATCACCAATCACACCAACTAATACAGAAATGATATAGCCTAAGCCAAAGGTAAAGCCTAACATCATCGAAGTTGCAAAGGAGTCTGCTTTTGGAAGTAATCTTTGTGCAAGTACAATTGCAGGTGGGGTAACACCATAAAGACCAATGCCAGCTATAAAGATACTTATGTATGAGATAAGAGAGTCGTCAGCCTTATTTAGAAACAATACCATCATTAGTATCGTAAGCACGTATGATGAAAGAATTAAAAATTTTAGTTTAAATCTACGGGCAATAGCTCCAACTAATAGTCCACCAATAGCAGTTCCTATGAGCATCGTCATTAAAATTGCAGAAGCACTAATTGAAGAAAGCCCTTTAGATTGAAACAATAGCGGAATATAGATAACTAATGAACAATAGCAAACAGCATGTTACTGCTCTTTAAAAGTGGCATAAATTTGCTTACACGGTTTGGCAAAACAAATCCCATCAACTTTGACAAAAATCTAAATTCA
>ONCS01000154.1 GCA_900316375.1 uncultured Succinatimonas sp.
TAGATGTTGACTGCTAATCGAGATTACTTCTGCACGCATAACTGTTATATTATAGTCTTACAACAGAGTTGTCAAATTATTTTACCACGCACTTATATCACCGCCGTAAACGACGGTGTTTTACGTGCGCTTATTGATAAAATTAAATGCAGAGATGATGTGTTCTATGCTTTAATTCATTTGGGATACGTAGCTTATGATATTCAACACGTCCGCTTATATATCCCAAACAAAGAAGTTATGGGGCAAATCATTGCAGCAATTGAAGGCTCAAATTTAGATACCATTAAAGAAAGCTTAAAACTATCAGAACAAGCACTTGACGCAGTACTAATCTTGATGAAGAAAAGGTTGCAGAAATTGTAGAGAAAAATCATCAAGATCTTACATCTGCCTTCTCTTATGACTATGAAAAATCCCTGTCATATGTTGTACATTCGACGTTTGTAGCTTCTTATGATCGGTATTTTAAAGCTAAGCGCGAATTACCTATGGGCAAAGGCTTTGCTGATCTCGTGTATCTTCCAGAAATCAAGAATAATAAAGAGACACCTACTATTGTAGTAGAACTTAAATGGGATCAAGATGCAAAAACAGCAATTGATCAGATTAAAGAAAAAAGATACTGTGAAGGTCTATTAGACCATACAGACAATATCTTAATGGTGGGGATCAACTACGATAAAAAGACTAAGAAACATACCTGCAAGATAGAGCAATACCGTCTAAACTAAACTTTTTAATCCTTTTTTAAATCAAATAATTATCTTTACTTTTTAATTTTAGGTGGTAAAAA
Source organism: uncultured Succinatimonas sp. (assembly GCA_900316375.1). Lineage (GTDB taxonomy): Bacteria > Pseudomonadota > Gammaproteobacteria > Enterobacterales > Succinivibrionaceae > Succinivibrio. The sequence continues at coordinate 797 of ONCS01000154.1, forward strand.
TTCCCACCTAAAATCAAGTCGCTAAAAATCTGCACTTACAATATTTCCTTAATTTCTGTGTTTCATCTATAATTGAAGGAGAGTCCATTGAAAATTAAGGATCAATATCAAGTGTTTGTAAATCGTGATAATGACATGCTTATGCAACAGATCAACAGCCAATTAGGATATGTTGATAAGACTTCTGCACTTGCAATTTTCAATCAATACATTGGAACTGACGATAGGTTTGTCTGTATGTCTAGAATGCGACGCTCTGGTAAGTCTGTCATGGCAAAGACCATAAATGCTTACTATTCATGCGGATGCGACTCTGAAGAGATTTTCAAAAATTTAGATATTGGAAAAGCTAAAAGCTTTAAAACACACCTTAATCAGTACAACACTATCTGCTTTGATGCTCAGTATCTAATTAGCACCAATGTTTCAGGGGAGTTAAGCATCTCAGAGTTTATAGAGATGCGAATATTAGAAGAGTTCCGTGAGAAATTTCCTAAAATTGATTTTACTGGATGCGATCTTCCAACCTCTATTATTAAAGTAAAAAACTTTACTGGAAGAAAGTTTGTTGTCGTCATTGATGAATATGACTATATGTTTAGAGAAAGACGTGATGACACTAAAGGTAAAAAAGATTACGTTAATTTATTACGCAAGCTTTTTAAAGGCGATTGTGGTGATCTTGCAATTGCATTTGCTTTTTTGACAGGAATTTTGCCAATTAACAAGGATGAGTCTGAATCTGCATTAAATAATTTTACGCAATTTAATATGGTTTCTCCTGGACCTTTTTCAAGTTGTTTTGGATTTACCAATGATGATGTAAGTAAAATTTGCTCAAGTTTTAATCTTGATTTTTCAGAAGCAAAGCGTTGGTATGATGGTTATAGATTAGACAATATTGAACTTTATAACCCAAATTCAATTGGGAAGATGGTCAAGCTCAGAGAATATACAAATTATTGGATTACTACAGCAAGTTATACTGCTATACTTCCATATGTTAAATTAAATTTCGACCGTTTAAGAGAAGATCTAATCAAATTAATTAATGGAGAGCCCGTCTTTGGAGTAAATACAGATTCATTTGGAAATGATGTTTTAGAAAAAACTTTTAAATCCAAGAGCTCTGTACTTATTTACCTTGTTCATTTAGGTTATCTTGCTTACGATAATGTTAAAAAGGTAGTCTATGTTCCAAATGAGGAATTAAGAAGAACATTAAAGTATGCACTGGATGATTGCAATTGGGATCCTTTAATAAAAGAGTTTGATTTCTCAAAGCAAATTTTAAATGCAGTTTTTGATGGTGATGAAGAGTTTGTTGCTACGGCTCTTGATAAAGAGCACACTGAGCTTACCTCTATTCTTAACTACAATAATGAAAACTCTCTGTCCTATGTAGTCTATGCTGCCTTCTATGCTTGTATTGAAAAGTACTTTAAGCCAAAGCGTGAATACAAAGGTGGAATTGGCTATGCTGATTTGGTTTATCTTCCTCACAAATCATTTATGCAAGACTATCCTGCCTTAGTAGTAGAACTTAAATGGGATAAATCAGCAACCACTGCTATTGATCAAATAAAAGCTAAAGGCTATTGTGAGGGTATCAAAGAGTACACCGACAACATCTTAATGGTGGGTATCAACTACGATAAAAAGACTAAAAAGCACACCTGTACAATAGAAAGGTACCAAGAGTAGTTTTTAAACATCGCTTAAAAACAACAATGCCGAGCACTTAGGTCTCGGCATTAGTCTTCTAAAAGAAGTTAAAATTAGTGTGAAACTTCTTCTTGAGCTTGACGTAATAGATCGTTTAGACCAACCTTTGATAAGGTCTTCTCATCAACGCGCTTTACGATGATAGCAGCATATAGTGAGTACTTGCCATCCTTTGAAAGTAGGTTACCAGCTACAACTACTGAGTGAGGAGGTACTCGACCGTATGAAACTTCACCTGTAGTTCTATCATAAATACGAGTTGATTTGCCTAGGAAAACGCCCATTGAAATAACTGAGCCTTCACCTACGATTACACCTTCAACCACCTCAGAACGAGCACCGATGAAGCAGTTATCTTCAATAATGGTAGGACCTGCTTGTACTGGCTCTAGAACACCACCAATACCTGCACCACCAGCGATGTGAACATTCTTACCAACTTGAGCACATGAACCAACAGTTGCCCATGTATCAACCATGGTACCTGAACCTACGTGAGCACCAATGTTAACAAATGATGGTAATAAAATAGTGTTAGGCTCTAAGTAAGCACCACGACGTACTACACATCCAGGAACAGCACGAATGCCTTCTTTAGCAAAACGCTCTGCAGTGTAACCGTTGAACTTTAGAGGAACCTTATCGTAGAAAGCACCACCAGGTACTTCAGTTAAGAAATTGTCTTCGATACGGAATGATAGTAAAACAGCCTTTTTAACCCACTGATTAGTTACCCAATCACCATCAATTTTTTCAGCAACACGGATTTGACCTTGATCTAAAGCGGTAATTACTTGCTCGATTGCATCACGAACTTGTGGACTTACAGTCTTTGAATTGATGTTCTCGCGATTTTCGAAAGCCTCTTCAATGATTGGCTGTAACTGAGAAACAGACATTTACATCTCCTATTGGTATTTAGTCATCAAGAGCTACTTTTAACGCTTTGCTTAGCTCTTCTTTTTTCTGTAAATCTAGAGGTAATCCATTGACGTCTGTAATTGCGAAATAGTCATCGGCACGTTCACCAGTGGTGGTGATTCTAGCTGCACTAATTAGGCAACCTAGATTACCAAGTGTTATGCCGATTTTAGCCAATAGGCCTTGTCTGTCAAGCGTGGAGATCTCTAGTTTAGTCTGCTTATTATCGTCAGAATCGAGGTAAGAAATGATAGTTGGAATATCGAAAATTCTGTGTTCAACATTAGGTAAATCAAGGGTTTGCGACTTATCATCAAGACCAGAAATGATGGCCTTACGAAGGCTATTTAGGCGGTCATGATCAAGTGGCTGTCCTTTTTTGTTTTGGAACATGATGGTGCACAATGCATGAAAATTGTGCGTTAAAAATACCTGTGCACTAAAAACGTTCAATTGCTTCATAGCCATGGTTCTGACAAGGTTTCCAAAGAAAGCAGGAGCATTACTTGGGTAGTACACCAAAAGCTCAGTACCTACATTTGGTGTTTGTGAGAATAGAATAAGTGGCTTATCAGCGTGTGGGAAACGTAAGATATTACGAGCGTGCCAAGCAATCTCTTCTGGTTGATAGTGGATGAAGTACTCTCGTGAGAATTGACGAATATACTTAAGTACATCGTCTTTCTTGCACTCTTTTGTAAGCTCAACAACTTTATCTTTGCGCTCTTGAGCTTGCTGATTCATGCTGTTGTCTAAATCGGTGGTACCTTCTTGATTTAGGGCAACCTTAGTTGATTGATAGAGCTGACGGAACAAATTATCTTTCCAGGAGTTCCATACATTGTCGTTGGTTGCTGAAATATCAGATACGGTTAGGCAGTATAAAAGATTTAAGTGCTCTTCATCTTTTACAAAGTCTGCAAACTTATTGATCTCTTCTAAATCGGTAATATCACGACGGGTTGCAATTGAGTTAAATTGTAAGTGAGATGCTACAAGCCAAGAGATAATGCTAGTTTCATAGTCGTTATAGCCGTGTAACTTACAGAATTCTAATGCTTCTTTTGAGCCCTTTTGCGCATGGCTTCCACCGCGACCTTTAGCAATATCGTGCAATAATGAAGCAGTAACTAATAGCTCAGGATCAGAGAGCTTTTTGTGCACAACTTTAAAGAGCTGATAGCTAGGATCTTTAGATTGAGCTAAATCGTGATCATTTTTGATAACACGGATGGTGTGCTCATCAACAGAGAATAAGTGGAATCTATCAAACTGAGATAAGCCTTCAATACGTGCCCATTGAGGCATATAGGATGAAAGCACACGAGTTGCGTGCATCAGCTCAAAGACAATTGGTGCTCTATCAGTTTTCTTTAAAATCTCTCTAAACTTTTTACGACACTTCTCATCTGAGATTAAATCGTAATTAAGCTCACGACGTCCTTCACGAAGCGCACGTAAGCAGTTTAAGTGAATGTGCTTGATCTCGGGGTGGTTAGCAACAGCGATAAACAGATCAAGCATTTTGCTAGGATCGTTTTTAAAGAGCTCATGATCTAGGACATCAATAAAACTTCCACGCTGTACGAAGTTTGAATTGATAAAGACTGGCTCTGTAAACTCTTTACCGACATAACCTTTAACCTTCAAACTTACTTGTTGCAAAAGAATGTAGTTAAGCTCAGTGACACGTAAGAAGATCCTGTATAAATCACGCATCATGTTCTCAACAGGCTCATTGCCTACATCACCATAGCCTAGAGTCGAGGCAACTGATTTTTGGAAATCAAGGCGTAGGATATTAGAGTTTGAATTGCAGTGTACGGCATAACGCACATCCCACAAGAAAGCTTGGCAGTTTAGGTATTCTTCATACTCATCTTTAGTTAAAAGGCCAATGGAGCATAAGTCATCTTTTTCACCTAGATTAAAGATCTTAATTGCTAGCCACTGCATGATGTGAAGATCACGAAGACCACCGGGGTTATTTTTAACATCAGGCTCTAGGGAATAGATAGTGTCACGAAATGAATGGTAACGCTCGTTTTGCTCAGCGACCTTGGCTTCAAAGAACTTTTCATCATCCCAAAACTCATCGTTGCGAATAGCAAGTTTTAACTTATCGTAAACTTCTTTGTTACCGACAATGTAGTGAGTTTCTAATAGGTTAGTAATGATAGTGATGTCTTCACGGGAGGCTAGAACTGTTTCTTTAATAGTTCTAACTGAAGTGCCTAAATCAAGCTTTAAATCCCAAAGAAAAGAGACTAAGTTTTCAATAGTAGCACGAGCATCTTCAGGAATTGGATCAACGCCAGAGATGATTAGTAAATCAATGTCAGACTCAACAAATTGCTCTTGACGACCATAGCCACCTACGGCTGCTAAGGTTAGATAATCATACTTAGAGCCTAAAAATTTATCCCAAATCGTTGCTAAAAACTTATCTAAGCTTTTAGTTTCTGCCATTAAAAGATTAGGTACAGTAAATCCTTTATAAAAAGCGTTTTTATGGTATTCCTTGTATAACTTGATAAGCTCTCTACCTTGTTTTATATCAAAGATATCAAGTTTTTGTGAATCAAAAGGATAGGCTGTATCGACGTCCTCGAAGGTAACAAGACGCGGAATTTTAATGGCTTTTTGCATGATGGAAATCTATCTCTAGAGCTGACATAATCAGCTCTAGATCATAAGAGTGTTTTCAAAGAAAACAACAATTAGTGAGTGATAATGCGAGGGAAGTCTTCATCTTTTCTTAAAGTTAAAACTTCCACGCCGTTTGAGGTTACTAAAAGGGTGTGCTCATATTGAGCTGTAGGCTTCTTATCAGCTGTAGTTACAGTCCAACCTCCATTTTTTTGCTTAATCTTTTTCTTACCTAAGTTAATCATAGGCTCGATGGTAAAGCACATGCCTTCTTGCACAATAATTGATGGATTAAAGTAATTATTGTAATTGTGGTAGTGAAGAATTGAAGGCTCTTCATGGAAACCTGAGCCAATACCGTGACCACAGTACTCTTCAACAATGGTAAAGCCTGCTTTGTGGGCAACTTTTTCAATAGCATCACCAATATCTCTAATGTTAGAGCCAGGGTGCACAGTCTTAATTGCTTCATACATACACTGTTGAGTTACTTTGCAAAGCTCTTCAACACGTGGTGGTACGTGACCTACGATGTACATACGAGAGGTGTCACCGTGATAACCATCTTTTAATACGGTCACATCTATGTTTAAGATATCACCATCTTTTAGCTTGTAAGAACCAGGAATACCGTGGCAGACAACTTCGTTTACGCTAATGCATGTTGCAGCAGGATATGGAGGATAGTTATCTCCTAACTTATAGCCCTTATCAGCACTTTTAGCATGCTCAACATTTTCGATGTAATCATCCATTATGTCATCAAGCTCTTTGGTGGTAATGCCTGGCTTAACATAAGGCTCAATCATCTCTAAAACACGGGCAGCAGCAGCTCCTGCTACACGCATTTTTTCAATTTCAGCAGGGGATTTTAAAGTAATGTTTAGTTGTCTTGGTTGTTCAAACATTTTGCGTTTCCTTTAGTTAGACTAGGCTTATTATACTTGTTTTTTACTCTTAAAAATCAAAGTGCTAAAAGCTATCAACTTTTTTTAATTTCTTTGCCAAAAATTTCTTTATTTCCGTGATAAAATAATGTGCCTTTTGTGTGGGTGCACGGGGGGTATTGTGTCTATACACAATTTTTAATTTGTTACAAAATCGCACACTGTTTGTATACGTTAGTGCTGGGTGCTAGCAATAGTCGCACGAGCGAAACAGTGGAGGCTTAACCCTACAATTTGAGGATATTTTATGTCTACTATCACTATGCGCGACATGCTAACTGCTGGCGTTCACTTCGGTCACCAAACTCGTTACTGGAACCCTAAGATGAAGCAATACATCTTCGGTGCTCGTAACGGCGTTCACATCATCAACCTAGAGAAGACCGTTGAGTGCTACGAAGCAGCTTTAAACTTCCTAAGCAGCACTGTTGCTCACAAGGGTAAGATTTTATTCGTTGGCACCAAGCGCGCAGCTTGCGATAAAGTAGGTCCTGCTGCAACTGAGTGTGGTCAGTTCTACGTTGATCACCGTTGGTTAGGCGGTATGTTAACTAACTGGAAGACCGTTCGTCAGTCAATCAAGCGTCTAAAGGATCTTGAGACTCAGTCACAAGACGGTACTTTCGACAAGTTAACTAAGAAAGAAGCAATTCTACGTACTCGTGACCTTGCTAAGTTAAACTGCTCATTAGGCGGTATCAAGGACATGGGCGGTCTACCAGATGCATTATTCGTAATCGATGCAGAAGTAGAGCACATTGCAATCAAAGAAGCTAACAACCTAGGTATTCCTGTTGTTGCTGTTGTTGATACCAATTCAAACCCAGATGGCGTTAACTACGTTATCCCTGGTAATGATGATGCTATCCGTGCTGTTGATCTATATCTAAAGGGTGCAGTTGAGACTATCAACGCTGCACGTGCTGATTTAGTTCGTCAAGAGAAAGATGCTAAGGCTCAAGAAGAAGCTAAAGCAGAAGAAGCACAGAAGGCTGAATAAGTTTTAACACGCTGTTAAATTAACAGTTCTTTAGACAATTCTAAGGCCGGTTTACCCGGCCTTTTACAGATTAAGAGGAAAATAAACATGGCTACCGTAACCGCTGCTATGGTTAAAGAATTACGTGACGCTACTGGCGCAGGTATGATGGATTGTAAGAAGGCTCTTGTTGCTGCTGACGGTAACATGCAAGCTGCAATCGATGCTATGCGTAAGAGCGGTGCTGCTAAGGCTGCTAAGAAAGCTGGCCGTACTGCAGCTGAAGGTATTATCACTGTTGCTCAAGAGGGTAACAAGGTTGCTCTAGTTGAGACTAACTCAGAGACCGATTTCGCTGCTAAGAACGCTGAGTTCGTAGCATTTGCTCAGAAAGTTGCTGATTTAGCATTAGCAAACAATATTTCTGACATCGAGGCTTTAAAGGCTGCTACTTTAGACGGTGCTACCGTTGCAGAGGGCTTAACCGCTTTAGTTGCTAAGATTGGTGAGAACCTACAGCTACGTCGTGTTTCATTAGTTGCTGCTAATGACGGTGAGACTTTAGGTGTATACGTTCACTCAAACAAGCGTATCGGTGTTGCAGTTGTATTAAAGGGCGGTGACGCTGAAGTTGCTAAGCACGTTGCAATGCACGTTTGCGCATCTAAGCCAGATTTCGTACACCCTGAAGACGTTTCAGCAGAAGTTGTTGAGCACGAGCGTCAGGTTCAGATCGACATCGCTATGAAGTCAGGCAAGCCACAGGCTATTGCTGAGAAGATGGTTGAAGGCCGTATGAAGAAGTTCACCGGTGAAGTTTCTCTAACTGGTCAGGCTTTCGTTATGAACCCAGAGCAGACTGTAGGTCAGATGTTAAAAGAGAAGAACGCTGATGCAGTTTCATTCGTTCGTCTAGAAGTTGGCGAAGGTATTGAGAAGAAGGTTGTTGACTTCGCTGCTGAAGTTCAGGCTCAAGTAGCTGCTGCTAAAGCTTAATTAGCGGAGTTACCCATATGTCTTCAGAGCAAACAAGCAAACCAAGACGTATTCTACTTAAAGTCTCAGGTGAGGCTTTAAGTGGTGATACTGGCTTTGGTATCGATCCAAAAGTTCTTAGCGCTACCGCTAAGGCAATTCGTAATGTACAAGAACAAGGCGTACAAACTGTCCTTGTAATTGGCGGTGGTAATATCTTCCGCGGTGCTGCATTACAAAAAGCAGGTTTTGATAGAGTAACAGGCGACCAAATGGGTATGCTTGCAACTATCATGAATGGTTTAGCTATGCGCGAAGAGCTCAAAGCTCAAGGCGGTAAGTGTGAGTTGATGAGTGCTTATGGCGTTCCATCAATTACCACTCAGTACAGCGCGGCTCAAGGCCGTGAGCTACTAAATAATGGCACAAGCCTTATTGTAGCAGGCGGTACTGGCGCACCATTTTTTACAACCGACACTGCAGCCGTGTTACGTGCGATCGAGCTTCAATGCTCTGAAGTTTTAAAGGCTACTAAGGTAGATGGCATCTATACAGCTGATCCTGTAAAAGATCATACTGCTACTAAATTTGATCACTTAACCTTTGATGAAGTGATTGAAAAGCAGTTAGAGGTGATGGATTTAACAGCTTTTGCTTTAGCTCGTGATCATCACATGCCAATTAGAGTATTCTCTATGAATAAACCTGGTGCCTTTGATAAAGCTGCATTAGGCCATGCCGAAGGCACAGTAGTTAGCGATTAAGGAGCAAATAATGATTTCTGACGTAATGAACAAAGCTCAAACTCGTATGGATAAGGCTTTAGAGTCTTTAGATTCACGTTTATCTAAGATCCGTACCGGTCGTGCACAACCTGCACTATTAGATGGCATCATGGTTGATTACTATGGTAGCGCAACTCCACTTCGTCAAGTTGCTCAAATCAACGTTGAAGATGCTCGTACCTTAAAGCTAAGCGTTTTTGACCGCAATGCATTCAAAGCTGTTGAAAAAGCAATTCAAACCTCTGAGTTAGGTTTAAACCCAGTTGTAACTGGCACTGAAATTCGTGTTCCTCTACCTCCATTAACCGAGGAGCGTCGTAAGGAGCTAGTTAAAATTGTTAAAGGCGAGTGTGAGCAGACTAAAGTTGAGATCCGCAACGTTCGTCGTGATGCTAATGCTGAGTTAAAAGATCTTCAGAAGAAAAAAGAGATCTCTGAGGATGATCAGCGTAGCGGTGAAGAGAAGATCCAAAAGGCAACTGATGCTGCAACTAAGAAGTCTGATGACATGTTAGCAGCAAAGCAAAAAGAGTTAATGGAAATCTAATTAACTCATATGCAGGATATCTCTGACATTTCGGGGGGCGTCAAAGCTCCTCGTCACCTTGCCATCATTATGGATGGCAATGGTCGATGGGCACAAGCACGAGGAAAACAACGCATCAGTGGCCACAAAGAGGGAGCTAATGCGGTTCGTCGTGTGATTAGTGCATGTGTTAAATACGGGGTTAAAGAGTTAACCCTGTTTGCGTTTTCTAGTGAGAACTGGAAACGTCCAGCCCTTGAAGTTAATGCCTTAATGACTTTGTTCGTTCAGGCCATCAAAAAAGAAAGCAAATCTTTAAAAGCAAACGGTATTAAAACTTGCATTATAGGTGACAAGACCCGTTTCCCATCATTACTTCAAGATCAAATTCGCAAAGTTGAAGAGCTCACAGCAGATTGTGATGTGATGAGACTTAACATCGCTGCCAACTATGGCGGTCGTTGGGAAATTCTTCAAGCTGCAAAGAAGTTAGCTCAACAGTGCCAAGACGGTACTTTAAATATAAATGAACTAACTGAAGATAAGATTAGTCAAAACTTAGACATTGTAACTGACGTTGACTTATTAGTTAGAACCTCAGGTGAACAACGTATAAGTAACTTTTTAATTTGGCAGTTAAGCTATGCTGAAATGTATTTTACTAATACCTATTGGCCAGATTTTGGTGAAGAGGATTTGTTAAAAGCATTTGATTTCTACAATGGTAGAGAGCGTCGCTTTGGCATGACCTCTGCGCAAATTCAAGAGAAAACTACAAAGTAATCACAGGCAAAGGATTTATAGATGCTAACTAGAATTATCACTGCAGTTGTTCTAATTGCTGCTGTTTTAGCATGGTTATTTGTTGCAGATTTTGCAATTTTCACCGTAGGCGCCTTATTCATGTATATGGTTGCAGCCTATGAAATGGGATCATTGCTAGGCTTTAAAAATAAAGTTACCTTTACTGCAATTGCAATGGTTGCATCTACTGTATGTTTCTGGGCAGTAAATCCTGGTACCTTTGTCTATGTTGGCATTCCTCGTGGCATTCAGTATTTAGTAGCATCTGGCGTGATTGTGTGGGTTGTTGCCATCCCACTATTATTAAAATTCCCACATGATACTAAGTGGCATCAATACAAAATTTTAAATGCCGTGCTAGGCTTATTGATGCTTTTACCTTTCTTAATGGGCTTAATTGTTTTAAGAGTATCAAGCTACAGCCTAGATCAAAAAGCAGGTGCTTATTTAGTATTAGCGGTAATGGCTCTTGTGTGGTGCGCGGACTCTGGTGCTTACTTTACAGGTAGATTCCTAGGTAAACATAAGATGTTACCTAATGTAAGTCCTAAGAAAACCATGGAAGGCTTATTAGGCGGTATCGTAACTGCTTTAGTTGGCATGTTCATCTTCTTAAAGCTAGGTTTCTTTGGTGAGTATGGCTCTCACTTAGGTGTGATTGTCGCTGCCTCTGTTTTAACTATCGTGTTCTCAGTAATTGGCGATTTAGTTGAAAGTATGTTCAAGCGCTTAGTAGGCATTAAAGACTCTGGCAAGATCTTCCCAGGCCACGGCGGTATGCTTGATAGAATTGACTCTCAGCTAGCTGCAATTCCTGTATTCTTAACTTCTGTTTGGCTATTTAGCGGAGCATTATTCTAAAAAATGCGTCAAGTTACTTTATTAGGTGCAACCGGTTCTATTGGCACCTCAACTTTAGACGTTTTAAGACGCCACAAGGATGAATTTAGACTACATGGTGTAGCTTGTGCTAAATCTGTAGATAAGATGCTTGAAATTGTCAAAGAGTTCAAAGTTGACGTGGTTGCCATGTCAGATGAGGCTGCAGCTGAAGAACTTGCTTTAAAACTTAAAGCTAATAACTTATTTGCTGAGGTTTTAAAAGGCGACAGCGGTGTTGAGCAATTAGCAGGCGATGGTGTGGCTGATGTTGTAGTTGGAGCTATTGTAGGTGCTGCCGGTTTAAAACCTGTTCTAGCTGCTGTAAAAACAGGTTGTGTGATAGCTCTTGCTAATAAAGAAGCTTTAGTAATGTCAGGCCAACTCTTCTTTGAAGAGGTTAAAAAGTATGGTGCTAAGGTACTCCCTATTGACTCTGAGCACAGTGCTATCTTCCAATGCTTGCCATATGAAGCTCAAATTGATTTAGGTTACTGCGATCTACGTAAGGCTCATGTTAATAAGATTTTATTAACAGGCTCTGGTGGTCCTTTTAGAGATACTCCACTTGAGGATTTAAAGCATGTAACTGCAAAGCAGGCTATTTCCCATCCTGTATGGTCAATGGGACCTAAGATCTCTGTAGACTCTGCTACCATGATGAATAAAGGCTTAGAGTTTATTGAGGCAAGATATTTATTCAACGCAACAGACAATGACATCCAGGTAGTTGTACATCCTCAATCAGTTATCCATTCTATGGTAAGCTTTATTGATGGTGCCATCATGGCTCAATTAGGTCAACCTGATATGAGAACACCAATTGCTGTAGCTTTAGGTTTCTCATCACGACTTGAATCTGGCGTAAATCAATTAGACTTTACAAAAATCTCTAATTTGACCTTCCGTGAGCCTGACTTTGAGCGTTATCCTTGTTTACGTCTTGCTATGCAGGCAAGTTTATCAGGACAAGCTGCTACTACTTGTTTAAATGCTTCAAATGAAGTTGCAGTAGATGCTTTTTTAAATAATCGTATTTCATACTTAGATATTGCTAAAGTTGTTGAAGAGACACTAAATCAAATGCCTTATGCAACTTTAAGCTCTATTGATGAAATTTTACAAACAGATGCTAAATCTCGCGAGGTTGCCTTAAAGATAGTGGAGACCCTTGCATGCTAAATGTTTTTGGCGGTATTTTTTACTTTTTAATTTCGCTAGGTGTTTTAGTAACCATTCATGAATTTGGTCACTTTATCACTGCACGTCTATGTGGCGTAAAGGTATTACGCTTCTCTGTAGGCTTTGGCCCAATTTTATGGAAAAAAACTGCTAAAAATGGCTGTGAGTATGCTATCTCTGCAATTCCTTTAGGTGGCTATGTCAAAATGGAAGGAGAGAATACTCCAACTACTGACAAGTCAAAATTAGCACCAGATTCTTTTAAAGCTCAAAGTGTCTTTAAAAGAGCTTTAATTATTGCTGCAGGCCCTGTATTTAACATTGTGTTAGCCATCATTGTTTACACTATGATTAACCTACATGGTGTCAATGAACGTCTACCAATTGTAGGCTTTGTGGTTCCTAATACGATTGCGCAAAACTCTGGCTTAAAAGAGTTTGATAGAATTGATGTAATCGATGGTAAGAAAATAGAGTCTTATCAAGATGTAATTTACACTCTAGTAGGTCTAATTGGCTCTGATACTAACGCAAGATTTGAGGTTAAAGGCAATTTAGGTCAAGATGACCCCCGCACACTTACCATGAATTTAAAAGATCTTGTGCTTGAGAAAAACGCTGATCCTTTAAATACAGTAGGTTTCTTCCCATGCTATGGCAAGGTAAGTAATGAAATTGCAGCAGTGCAGGCAGGATCTCCTGCTGAAGATGCTCAAATAAAAATTGGAGATAAGATCTTATCTATAAACGATAAGGAAACCAAAAACTGGTTTGAAATTCATTATGAAATTACTATGAGTAAGTTTGAAGACTTACACGTGGTAATAGAGCGTGATGGTCAAAAGTACTCAACTGTAGTCAAGCCTACAGCAAAACATGACGAGGCACGCAATAAAGACATCCCATTTGTGGGTATTGGTCCAAAACTTGAGATAATGCAAGGTCTTACAAGAAAGGTTGAATATGATTTTGTAGGAGCCGTTGGAAAAGCTTTTGATGATGCTTATCAAATGTCTAAAGTGGTAGTAGTATCATCGTATAAATTATTAAGCGGCTCAATCTCTGCTAAAAATATCTCAGGTCCGATTGCCATTGCTAAAGGTGCTCAAGAAAGTGCAAGTTACGGCTTATTCATCTTTCTAGGCTTTTTAGCTGCAATTAGTGTAAACTTAGGTATCTTAAATTTATTGCCTATCCCTGTATTAGACGGCGGACAATTACTATTTTTAGCTTACGAGGCTTTAATGCGTCGTGAGCCTAGCGCTAGGGCACAGATGGTCTTAACCTCTTGTGGCGCTGCGGTTTTATTAACCTTGATGCTCTTTGCAGTGTTCAATGATCTTCAAGGTCTATAGATTTTTTTGATGTAATATTTTTGGTTTAAAATGAACAAGAGCAAATTCTTTAAACGTGCAGCTTTAAGCTTAGCCGTAAGCTCAATGCTTGTTTCAATGCAAGTAAGCGCAGCCGATCCTGTAATTTCAAATATTCAGATCCGCGGCTTAAATCGTGTATCAAAAGGTGCTGTTCTATTAGCACTACCTGTAAAAGAAGGCGATGTAATGACTAAGCAAAATACTGCTTTATCACTACAAAGACTTTATGCTACAGGCGACTTTGATGATGTGAAGATCTCTCAAAATGGTGACACCATCATTGTTGATGTTAAAGAAAGACCTACCATTGGTGCTATCGATTTTTCAGGTAATACCAACATCAAAGATGAAGATTTAAAGAAGATTGTTGAGCAGCAAGGTTTGCGCGTAGGCGAGGCTTTAAATACTCAAAGCTTAAATATCATCGAAAAATCATTATCTGATTTCTACCACTCTGCTGGTATGTATCAAGCAACTGTTAAAGGCGTGATCACAAGATTACCTCGTAACCGTGCTGATATTAAGATTGAAATCACCGAAGGTAAAGCAGCTGAAATTGTTCAGATTAACATCGTAGGTAATAAGTCATTTGATGATGACGTACTTCATGCCCAAATGGAGTTACGTGATGATGTTCCTTGGTGGAACTTCATGTCAAATCAACGTTACAATGGTCAAAAGTTCAGAGCTGACTTAGATGCTTTAAAGAACTTCTACATGGACCGTGGTTACGTAAACTTTAAAGTAAAGTCTACTGCTGTTGAATTAACTCCTGATAAGAAAGGTATTTACCTAACTATCAACATTGATGAAGGTGAAAAATACACTATCAATAAGTCTCAAGTTGTGGGAGATACCTTAAAGTATGGTACAGAGCTTACTTCTGCTGTATCTTTAGAAGAAGGTGAGACCTATAGCCAACGTCGTATTACTGAAAATGAAAAGACCTTGCAGAGTATCTTAGGTAAGTATGGTTATGGCCAAGCTGAGGTTAAAGCTTTCCCTGTATATAACCATCAAGATAAGAGCGTTGATATTAACTTTAACGTAAACCCTGGCAAGCGTATTCACGTATCACAAGTTCTAATCTCTGGTAACGACACTACCGATGATACTGTTATTCGTCGTGAAATTCGTCAGATGGATGGTTCATGGTACTCATCAGAGGCAGTTGAGCTATCAAAAGAGCGCTTAAATCGAACAGGTTACTTTGAAACTGTAGATATGACTACAGAAAACGTGGGCACCTCAGATGACACTGTAAACATCAATACTAAGGTTAAAGAGCGTCCTACCGGTTCTATCTCAGGTGGTATCGGCTTTGGTACTGACTCAGGTCTAATGCTCCAGGCTGCAATTTCCCAAAACAACCTCTTTGGTTGGGGTACTAAGGCTAACATTTCATCATATGAAAATGATTACCGTAAGCACATGGAAGTAGGTTATACCGATCCATACTTTACTGTAAATAACGTAAGCTTAGGTGGTCGTATCTTCTACGATAAGTACGACGGTGACGATGATGAGGATGTTGTAGATTACAAGAACCGTACCATTGGTGCTAACGTATACCTAGGTTACCCAATTTCTGAAAATTGGTTTATCTCTTATGGTATTGGTGTTGAAAACACTAAAATTGAGAACAAGGGTACTCAATTTGAGCAGTCAGATGTCTTCTTTAAAGCTTATGGTAAGGATGGCACTCGTGCTGCAAGCTTTACTAATTACAAAGCATCAATTGACTTATCTCGTAACACTTTAAATAAGGGCGTGTTCCCAACCGCTGGTAGTAATTTACAATTCTCAGTTATGATCACTACTCCTAACTCAGATATTCATTACTACAAAGCAACAACCGAGGCAGCTAAATACTTCCCATTAAATTCAGATCACTCATTTGTATTTGATGTACGCGGACGTGCTGGTTACGGTAACGGTTATCGTGAGAAGAATGGCGTAAAAGAAGTTGTTCCATTCTTTGATAACTTCACCTTAGGTGGTTCTGAGTGGTTACGTGGCTTTAAGCGTAATTCTATCGGTCCTAAGGCTTTATACAAATACCCTCTAATTGATAAATACTACGAGTCAGACTCATCTGTTGGTGGTAACGCCTTCTGGGCAGCTACAGCTGAGTTTATCTTCCCAACACCTATCGTATCTGAAGCTTATAAGAACTCTGTTCGTTCAGCTTTATTCTTCGACGCAGGCGCCCTATGGGATACTCGTTCTAAAGGATACACTGTTGATTATTCTGCTCCAGGCAAATACCGTACATCAGTTGGTGTTGCTATTACATGGATGTCACCTGTAGGTCCTCTATCATTTAACATTGCTAAGGCAATTAAGAAGTATGATAAGGATGATACACAGCAGTTTAACTTCAACATTGGTAGCAGTTTCTAACAAGGAGATTTTAAATGTTTAAGAAATTAGCACTAGCTTCAGCTTTAGCTCTAGCAGTTGTTTCAACTCAATCATATGCAGCAGATGCTGCTCCTGCTGCTAAGACTCAGGCTCCTGCAACTATCGCAGTTGTAAACCTACGTTTAATCATGGCAGAGTTACCGCAGGCTAAAGAAGTTGGCGATGCTCTACAAAAAGAGTTTGGCCCACGTGCTGATGAGATCAAGCGTATTCAAGATCAAGGCGCTAAGCTAGAAGCTGATCTACAAAAGGCTCAAGGTGACAAGGCTGTTGAAATTCAGCGTAAGTTAGCTTCATTAAAGGCTGACTTTGACTTAAAGAGCCAAGCTCTACAAGAAGACTCACAGAAGAAACAGCGTGAAGCTGAGAGCAAGATCGGTAAGCTAGTACAATCAGCAATTGATCGTATTGCTAAAGAGCGTGGTATTGATTTAGTGATCCGTGGCGAGTCTGTAGTATTTGCATCAGATGCTGTAGATATCTCTCGTGATGTTATCGAGAAGGCTTCAAAGCTAAAGCTAAAGAGCGAAGTTAAGAAAGAAGCAGCTAAGAGCGCTAAATAATAATTTCTAGGAGTTGTCCATGCTATTAAAGGATATTGCTAATAAGCTTGGTGCAAAATTAGTAGGCGACGGCGAAATTGATATTGCAGATGTTGCTAATCTAAAGACTGCACAAGCAAATGAGATTAGCTTCTTATCTGATCCTAAGTACCGCTCTGTTTTATCAGAGTCAAACGCAGGTGCTGTGATTGTTAAAGAAGTTGATGTTGAGCATGTAAAAAGCCAAGCTTTAGTTATGGATAACCCATATGTAGGCTTTGCAAAGGTAGCTCAGCTTTTAGATACCACTCCTGCAATTGCAACTTCTATTGATCCTACAGCTGTAATTGATCCTACAGCTGTGATTGGTAAGAATGTAGCCATCGGTGCTCATGCTAATGTTCAAGCAGGTGCTGTAATTGGCGATAATGTGCAATTAGGCGCAGGGGTTGTCGTAGGTCCTAAAGCTAAGATTGGTAACAATACTAAGCTCTACCCAAATGTAAGCCTATATCACGACTGTGTCATTGGTGATAACTGCTTAGTTCAATCAGGTACTGTGATTGGTTCTGATGGCTTTGGTTATGCTAATGAGCGTGGCGAGTGGATTAAAATTCCACAAACTGGCCGTGTAGTAATTGGTAACCGCGTGGAAATCGGTGCATGTACATGTATTGATAGAGGCGCAATTGATGATACTATTATTGAAGATAATGTTATCATCGATAACTTATGTCAAATCGCACATAATGTTAAAATAGGTTATGGTACAGCTGTTGCTGGTCAAACTACTTTCGCAGGCTCTGTTACTATTGGCAAATACTGTATTATCGGCGGTACTTCTGTATTCAATGGTCATATTACTATTTGCGATGGAGTTACTGTAAGCGGTATGTGTATGGTAATGAGATCAATTGATAAACCTGGTATTTACTCATCAGGTATTCCTGCACAGACTAATAAAGAATGGCGAGTCACTGCCGCAAGAACTCTACATATTAACGAGATGTACCACCGTCTTGCTGCTCTTGAAGAGCAAGTAGAGAACTTGACTAAGAATTTAGAAAAATAACTTTTAAAGGTGATGAAATGACTGATACTGTAGAACAAGCACATACCTTAGACGTTGAGCAGATCATGGATCTTCTACCACACAGATATCCATTTTTAATGATTGACCGTGTATTAGATTATAAGATCACTGAAGAGCACAAAACCTTACGTGCTATCAAGAACGTAAGCTTCAACGAGCCTTTCTTCCAAGGTCACTTCCCAGGCAAGCCAATTTTACCTGGTGTGTTAATTCTTGAGGCAATGGCTCAGGCTACCGGTATTTTAGCTTTCACCATGGTAGGTAAGCCAAAGCCAGGTGAGTTATATTACTTTGCTGCAATTGATAATGCTCGTTTCAAGCGCCCAGTTGTACCTGGTGATCAATTAGTTTTAGATGTTGAATACTTCAAAGAAAGACGCGGTATCGCTTCATTCAAGGGTGTAGCATCAGTTGATGGTAAGGTTGTTTGCCAGGCTGATTTAATGTGTGCAAAGCACTAGTTTTTACTGGTAACACACAAGGCTCATAGTATTAACTTTAAACTAAATAGGTAAGAAATTGACTGAAGCTACAGGTATTATCGATCCTAGCGCAAAAATCGGTCCTGAGGTAACAATAGGTAAAAATGTTACCATTCGTGAGAATTGCATTATCGAAGGTAATGTAACCATCGGCGACGACTGTATCTTTGAGCCATTTTGTATCATCCGCGGACCTACCACCATTGGTAAGGGTAACCATTTCTATCAGTTCTGCTCAATTGGCGAGGGCTGTCAGGATTTAAAGTACGCAGGTGAACCTACAACTTTAACTATTGGCGATAACAACGTCATTCGTGAGCACTGCTCAATGCACCGTGGTACCGTTCAAGGTCGTGGCACTACTACTGTAGGCTCTAACAACCTCTTTATGGTTAACACCCACGTAGCTCATGACTGCGTTGTAGGCGACCACTGCATCTTCTCAAATAACGCAACTCTAGCAGGTCACGTTACCATTGAAGATTGGGTGGTATTTGGTGGTTTAGCTGCTATCCATCAGTTTGGCCGTGTTGGCTGTCATGCGATGGTTGGCGGTATGGCTGCTTTAAATATGGATGTTCCTCCATATGTGATTGCTGCAGGTCACTATGCTAAGCCTTTTGGTATTAACAAAGTAGGTCTCCAGCGTCGTGGCTTTAGTAAAGAAGCCATCTTAGCTATTTTCCAAGCTTATATGTTCTTATACAAAAAGCAACTTACCTTAGAAGAAGCTTTAGTTGAGATTGAAAAGCTTGCTCTAGAGCATGAAGAAGTTAAGCCTTTTGCTGACTTCTTAAAGGAAAATGGCAGAGGTATTATTCGCTAATGCCAATCAATGCAAATCCACATCTATATGCATTAATTGCCGGTGAGCCTTCAGGGGATACCTTAGGTGCCGGCTTAATGATGGCGATCAAGCGTCGCGATCCTCTAGCAAAATTCATCGGTATTGGTGGACCTAAGATGATCCATCAAGGCATGCACTCATCTGCGCAAATGGAAGATTTAGCAGTGATGGGCTTAACCGAGGTTTTGCTAAAGCTTCCAAAGATTTTAAAGATCAGAAAACGTGCTGTTAAAAACATCGTTGAGGCCAAACCTTGCGTGTTTATCGGTATCGATTTACCTGATTTTAACCTTTATGTAGAGCAAAAAGTAAAGCAAGCAGGTATTCCTACCGTGCATTACGTAAGTCCTTCTGTTTGGGCTTGGCGTGAAAAGCGTGTTGAGAAGATAAAAGCTGCCTGTGACGAGATGTTAGCTCTACTTCCTTTTGAAAAGTCTTGGTATGCCCACCGTAATGTACGTTGTACTTATGTAGGTCATACTCTAGCTAACTCGATTCCTGTTGATATCTCACAGGCACAATGCCGTGAGAGAATTAACCTATACGAGTCATCTGTTGAGCCTGTAAGAGCTAAGGTTATGGGTATTCTCCCTGGCTCTCGTAAAGGCGTAATTACTCGCATGTTGCCAGTGTACGCACATACAGCAAGACTTGTTAAAAGAAAGCTCAAAGATATTGTCTTTATCTGCACAGTGCCTAATGACGATTTAGCAAATTTAGTTAAAGACTTATGGCTGGAAGTCGCACCTGACTTGAGCTTAACAGTATACGTAGGTTCAACTCAAGATGTGATTGCCTCATGTGATGCTGTGCTTTTAACCTGTGGCACCATCGCTTTAGAGACCATGCTGTTAAAGACTCCTTTTGCTGTAGCTTACAAGGTAAGCCCAATTTCAGCTTTTATTGCAAGACGTCTTTTAAAGGTTAATGTTTACTCATTACCTAACTTAATTGCAGGTCGTAAGATTGTTAAAGAGTTCATTCAAGAAGAGTGCACTTCTACAAATCTAGCAGATGAAATGCTCATGCTTTTAAATTACGATAATATTCTTATGAAAAAGGAATTTTCAGATATCCATAAGAGTATGCGTTGTAACAGTGATGAGCTTGCTTGCGATGCTGTCTTTAAGCTTATCAATCGTCACTATGATAACTCTGAGACGACTCTTGAGAGTGTAGCTGAGATTGAAAGCGATAATCTTGAAAAAGAAGAGTCACAAGAAAGTCAATCTGAAGCTTCGGTAACTGATACAGCTGCTAATGATACTGAGGCAAATAAGTTACAAGAAAGCACCGACACTCAAGAAAACAAATCAGAAGATAAGTAATTATCTACAAGTCAATTCTAAAAGCCAAAGTATTAAATCTCCTTTGGCTTTTTCTTTAGGAGGTTACAATGGCAACTAAAGTCATTTTAGAGCCTTATGTTTATACCTTAGATCCAAATACTCATTTAATTTGTGGCGCTGATGAGGCAGGCCGTGGCCCATTGATGGGAAATGTGGTCGCAGGCTGTGTGCTTTTAGATCCTAATAATCCCATTGATGGCTTAAATGATTCTAAAAAGCTCACTGAGAAAAAGCGTGATGCCTTAGAGCCTATTATTAAAGAAAAGGCTTTAGCTTGGGGAATAGGTCAGTGTACCCCTCAAGAAATTGATGAGATGAATATTTTAAACGCAAGTTTAGAGGCCATGCGCCGTGCCTATGTGGCGATGGCTAAAAAGTGCGATCAGATCTTAGTTGATGGCAATAAAATTATTAAAACTATCGATATTCCTTGTGAGGCGGTAGTCAAAGGCGATGCTAGAGTACCACAAATAGCAGCAGCCTCAATTCTAGCTAAAGTTGAGCGTGACAGGCAAATGTATGCTTTAGATAAAGAGCATCCAGAGTATGAGTTTTGCAAGCACAAAGGCTATCCTACTAAGGCTCATTTAGAGCTTTTAGCAAAGTTACCAATTTTAGATTGCTATCGTAAGACCTATGGCCCTATAAAGAAAATCATTCAAATGCGTGATGGCAGTGGCGATAGCTTTGATGACGGTGAACTATTGTTCTAGTTTTATCAAGCGTTTTGTTGTAAAATTGATTGAATATTGTTTATGGAAACCTGTGAGGTTTACTAATCGTGATGAATATCAACTACTTAGAGTTTGAACAGCCAATTGCTGATCTTCTAGCTCACATCGAAGAATTAAAAAGATTAAGCGCTGAATCTACCACTACTGTAGATTTAACCACCGAGCTAAATCAGCTTGAGAAAAAGAATCTTGAACTTACCAAGAAGATCTTCTCATCATTATCTGATTGGCAGATTTCTCAGTTATCTCGTCATCCAATGCGTCCATATACCTTAGATTATGTTGACCGCATTTTTACTGATTTCCATGAGTTAGCAGGCGATAGAGCTTTTGCTGATGATAAAGCTATCATCGGAGGTCTTGCTCGTCTAAATGGTCGTCCTGTAATGGTGATTGGTCACCAAAAGGGTCGTGATGTTAAAGAGCGTACTCTACGTAACTTTGGTATGCCACGTCCTGAAGGTTACCGCAAGGCAATGCGTCTAATGAAGCTTGCTGAAAGATTTAATATTCCTGTAATTACCTTTATTGATACCCCAGGTGCATACCCTGGTGTTGGTGCTGAAGAGCGCTCTCAGGCAGGTGCGATTGCTGAGTCATTAAAGTTAATGTCAGATTTAACTGTTCCTGTAATTTGTACTGTTATCGGCGAAGGTGGCTCAGGCGGTGCTTTAGCTATCGGTGTAGGCGATAGAGTAAACATGTTACAGTACTCAACCTACTCTGTGATCTCTCCAGAAGGTTGTGCTTCAATTCTATGGAAGAGTGCTGATAAAGCTCCATTAGCAGCTGAAGCTATGAACATCACAGCTCATCGCATCAAGGACTTAGGTCTAATTGATAATGTTGTAGAAGAGCCTCTAGGTGGTGCACATCGTAACTATGATGCGATGGCAAATGCTCTAAAAGCACGTATTGAGACTGATTTACAAGAGCTATCTAATCTTCCTGCTGATCGTCTAATTGAGCAGCGTTTCCAACGTTTAATGAAGTACGGATATTGCTAATTCAAAAAGCTAAGAGAGCTGTTGAAGAGCTCTCTTTAAAAATTATCAATTCAATCAGTCCTACAACCTTAGTCGTAGGTCTTTCAGGTGGGGCCGATTCTACTTTAGCTTTAATCGTAGCTAAACACATCACTACCATAAATCCTCTTTATAAAGTCAAAGCTGTTCACTGCATTCATGGTTTAGATGCTGATGATCCGATTTGGTTTGAGCATTGTACAAAGCTTTGTCAAAAGCTTGAGGTACCACTTGTCACTCCTAAGCTTAATATCGTTTATGGTAATGGCAGAAGCCCAGAAGAGGTAAGCAGAGCTGAAAGATATCGCGCTTTACTTGAGAACTTACAAGGCGGTGCTTTAATTTTAGGTCATCAAGCAGATGATCAAATCGAAAGCTTCTTATTAGCTCTAAAGCGTGGCTCTGGTCCTTATGGCTTATCAGGCATGCGCTTTAAGGTCGTAGATGAGCGAGGCACTATTTTACGACCTTTATTAGAGTTACATAAGCGTGAGATCATTGAAATAATTGAAGCATTAGGTTTTACCCACGTCTTTGATATTTCTAATACCTACATGAAGTTTGAACGTAACTTCATCCGCCTTAAGGTGCTGCCTTTACTTAAAGAACGCTTTAAAGGTGTGGAAGGCTCTATATTACGTAGCTCTAAGCTTTGCTCCTATGAGCATGATCTAGCCATGAGATTTGCCAAAAATGCTCTAGAGCAAGCTGTACTTCAAGACGATCCACTTGTCCTAGATATTACTAAACTTGACACAGATGATGAGGCTCTAGCTACAGCTGTAATTAGGTTATACCTAAATCAAGTTCTAGCAATGCCTCCAGAGTTTAATCAAGTCTTAGAAGTCTTAAATCTCTGTAGGATAAGTCCAGATCAAAAGGTTGATGTAAGTCTTGATGAGAACTACTCTGTTCGTCGTTTTAAAAACTGCATTTACTTAGTTAAAAATACCGTCTTTGAAATACCAAAAGATAAGCTTGTACTAAAAGTAGGTGAAAGTATTACCCTAGGCAATTATGTATATAGCTTAGAAAAAACAGATGGTACTGATAAGGTACATACTTACCATGTAAATGGTGAGGTGGTACTAGACTTTAATTACGTAAAATCTACTGTTATAAAGCCTGTAAACAGAGCTCATTCCCGTGAGATTAAAAAGCTTTTTGTAGAGCATAATCTTCCTACCTGGCAACGTGATAAGGAGCCATTAGTAAAAGCAAGAGATGGTACTATCTTAGGCATAGGTGATTTATTTGTAACAACCGATAATGCTCAAAGGGCAGGTGAGAACTACTTACTTAAGATCACTTTGCAAAGTTAGTTTTGTAGAGCAGAAAAAAAGAACCCGGAGCTTTGTTCTAGTCCGGATCTTAAAGAAATATATAATGAAAAAGTCACCAGCTTAGCTTGTCGCATTACTGATATCTCTTAGAGTCCTTCCTATTTAAAAAGTTCAAAAAAAATTACAAAAATTTTTAAGAAAATCTTTACTTATCAACGGATGGCTTATATAAGCTGTTCTAATGAAATGCCTTGATGATTTTAGTTTTTTTTGTTTGAAAGATTTTTCGAGATCCTAATAAAGACGAAGCCTGGCGATTGGCCAGGCTTCAACTTAGGATAAATATGAAAAACTTAATTTAGGAAATCTTTTAAGCTATTTTCTTAGCTTATATTACTTTGACTGAGCACTTTGAAAAAAGTTCAAAAAAAATTCAAAAAATTTAAAAAATTTTTTCAAAGGGCTTTGTCACAAAAAAATACCCTGCTTGAGCAGGGCTTTTCTAAAAAAGGACTATATGAAAAAAATTGCTCTATTGAGCTTCTCTTCAACATATACTTCTTAGAGTGGTAGTCTTCAAAAAAGTTCAAACTATTAATCAAAAATTTTTAAATAGAACATAAGACGTGTAGGGCAACTTGAAAATGTCGTTTTGTGGCAAACTCAAAATGTCTGATTAGGACAATCTCAAAATGCATGATTCTACAATTTTGAACTTTAGTTTTGATTTTGAAAATTTCGGTTTAAATACTTAAAAACAACGCTTAGAAGCTATTCTAAACGATGTTAATTTCAAGTGTGCGTATGATCACTAAATTTTCTAAGAAATAGAGGAGTGCGTACAGATAAACAGATCTTAGGTAAAGCATAAATACTGAGTATGGAGGTTAACAGACTTTAGTTTTTTAAGATAATTCAAAGAAATAGGTAAGCAGATAAAAAAGAACCTAGCATGAGGCTAGGTCTTTTGAATGGGATGTAAAATATTATTATGAAGGAAAATGTCGGTATACAGTTTTAAACTTCTCTATATACTTTGTTAACCTATATCTCTTTGACGAACGCTTTGCAAAAAAGTTCAAAAAAATTTCAATTTTTTTCAAAAATTTTTAAGAAAATATTAACTTGTTGATTATAAAAAGAAATGTTGCAATGAATTCGTTTGCAAAAGTGCAAAAAAAAGCCTTACAAAATTGCGTAAGGCTTAGGAAAAAATCTTATGTTGCAAACTGGGAAGATCTCAGCTTGCATTCATTAGAGTAGCACAAAGTAAAAAAGTTCAAAATTATTTAGATAAAGTTTTCAAACAAGTATCTCAATCTTGCAAAATAATCATAACCAAATGGCGTACCGCCAGCATGTAGCATTATTCTTTATCAATAAGCGCACGTAAAACACCGTCGTTTACGGCGGTGATATAAGTGCGCGGTAAAATAATTTGACAACTCTGTTGTAAGA
>ONCS01000227.1 GCA_900316375.1 uncultured Succinatimonas sp.
CGTAGTGCTCTAAGCACTTAGTCTAGTCAACTAGGCTGTGAAGCCCCCGCTTCAAAAGCGTAGCTTTAAGCGGTGGGTGGTTGACTTTGATCTTCCTCTATATATTTTAATTATAGATCATTTTATGAATTCGAAAGAACGAAAGATTGAAAGAAAGATTAACGTTATGATAATTAACTATTTATTTTAATTTATTGAAAATTACTGATTAGTTTGAAAAAAATGAAAGATTAGTATGAAACTAAAGTCGATCTTTATGATTTAGGTTGCTTTCATATTTGTCTTCTACGCAAGTTGCAACAGCTTGCTGCGTAGCATGCGCCGTTAAATCTCTACCATGAGCAATCTTAATTGAGGCAAAAGTTGAAACTACAATTACTGCAATTAAGATTAGAAAAATCCTTTTAGTGTAAGCACTCATATCAGCCTCTGTGATTATTTTTCAAGGCAGTTTAGTTTTGAAAACTTAGTGCAAAATTAGAAAATACAATCTTTGAAGATTTGTATGTTTGTATGATGGAAAAGGTATTCATGGTGAAATTTGCATTAACTCTTATCAAGGCTGTAACATTGCATATATAATTGTAAAGGAACACAACTGTCATTACGAGATTGATAAAAAACTCAATAATATATGCACCGTCGTAATAAGGACTAGCTATGAAATACGAAGATCTCCCTGATTTTCCTTGCGATGCATGTGGCCTTTGCTGCATGGGGGTTAACCAATATGATCACTCTAAATATTTAGATAGGGGAGATGGTATTTGCAAGAACTTAGATCTTGAGACTAAAAAGTGCAATATTTATTTAACTAGACCAATTTTTTGCAGAGTGAAAGATTACTACATGTCTTTTTTAAAAGATAAGATGACATGGAAAGACTGGTCAAATCGAAATCAAGAAGCTTGTAAATATCTTAAGAAATTAGCATCAGAAAAGGAAAAAGAAAATAAAGATACAACTGCAGAAACTCTAAAAAATCAAGAAATTGCAAAAGTTGATAAGTAGTTGTCTTACCTACAAGATCTCTATTCTTTTAGTACATGCTTGGTTTTAATCATGTCATTGACAAAACTTTAGCTTTAAATTTATAAGGCAAAAAATAAATCCTCAAAGCCTAAACTTTGAGGATTTTTCATATTTTACTTACAAGTAAGTGTCATCAACATCAATACTAATATAAGTTGTAAGTCAGTATTTAGATCTTTTGTAAGTGCTCAACTAGCTCTGTAAAGCTCTTTCTACCAAATGATACATTGTCATCATTGGTAACTGTGCATGGTACTGACATTACTTTGTATTTATCTTTAAGATCAGGGTATAAGTTTAAGTCATACACATGAGCTTTTACATGAGGATTGATAGCTGCAAGATGTTGCGCTGCCACTACAAGATCAGGACACATAGTGCAAGATAGAGATACTAAGATCTTTAAGTCATAGTCTTTAGTTAAACTCTTAGAGCCATTAACCTCATCATCTTCTAATTGCTGACCAGGACCTGCGGTATTGTAAAGACCTAGGATAAATGAGGTAAACTCATGACCACCTGGGACTCCATGGAATGCAACACCGGTATCCTCACCATTTTTAATTAGTTTAACAAATGGTAAATGCTCACCATCACTTGCTTCACTTACCTCAAGTTTATCAGTAAGTGCTGATAACTCTTTCATAGCAGAAAGTAGCTCTAAAGATTTAGCACCACCGTCAGAGTGCACCTCTAAGGTAAGCTTGTTTTGCATACGCTCAAAGACAGCATTAAGCTGAGGGAGCATATCCTCACTGATAAATGAGTTATCAGAGGTATCAACAGTTGTTGCTTGAGAAGTTTCTGGGGCTTTTTCTGGTGCTTCACGCTTAGCATTAGGCACCTCTGGGACTAAGCCTGTTTTTTCATGCATACTAGCAGCTACTTTTTCCATGGCAGATGCTGCAAGGGCGCCATCAGCTGTAGCAGTTACAACCTGACGTAAGGTCTTGATACATACATCACCACCTGCGAACACGCCTTTAACATTAGTCTCATGGTTGCTATCGGTGATGATGTAGCCTGACTCATCTAAAGCAACTTTATCTTTAACAAGAGCTGTATTTGGAACGTATCCTGCGAACACAAAGACACCGAATGTGTCATTATTAACTTCATAAGTTGAAGTCTCTTGTGTCTTGTTATTAACTAAGGTTGCCTTAGTAATACCCATGTCTGTACCTTCAACGCTTTGAAGCTCTGTGTTGTATAGAACCTTAATTTTTGGATTTTGTTCTAGCTCTTCAACAATTGACTTAGCACAGCTAAAGCTATCTTTACGTACAAGAATAGTTACCTTTGAGGCGTATCTTGTGAGGAACATTGACTCTTCAGCTGAGGCAAAGCCACCGCCAATTACTAATAGCTCTTTACCTGTGAAAAACTCACCATCACAAGTAGCACAGTAGGCAACACCACGACCACGGAAGGTATCTTCACCTGTAAAGCCCACACGACGAGGATTAGCACCTGTGGCAATCAACACGCTAAAAGCTTTTAGTTCGCCTTTTTTAGTAGTTACAGTTTTAATATCACCTTCAAGATTTAAATCTGTAACCTCAGTTGACATAAACTCAGCACCAAAGTTTTGAGCTTGTGTCTTCATGATGTTTGTTAAGGCCTCACCAGAGATCTTCTCAACACCAGGGTAGTTGACAACCTCATGAGTAATGGTAATTTGACCGCCAATTCTGTCTTTTTCAACAACTAAAACTCTATAGCGGGCACGAGCTAGATAAATAGCAGCAGTAAGACCAGCAGGGCCTCCACCTACGATAATGGCATCATAAAAATTCTGATCTGTCATAAAAGCTTAACCTTAATCAAAAAAGGCTCACAAATTCTGTGAGCCTAAAGCTTATGAATGAAATTCTTTATTTAGCTGTAAGCTCAATTATAGCTTACCTACTAAGTCTAGACCTGGTTTTAAGGTCTTAGCACCTGGCTGCCATTTAGCAGGGCATACTTGATCACCGTGCTCAGCTACAAACTGTAAAGCCTCAACACGACGTAATAACTCATCTGCGTTACGACCGATGTTACCAGCAACTACTTCGTAAGCTACAATCTTACCTTCTGGGTTTACCACGAAAGTACCACGCTCGGTAAGACCTGCGTCCTCAATTAGAACCTCAAAGTCCTTTGCTAAAGCATGGGTAGGATCAGCTAGCATGGTGTACTGTAGAGCCTTGATGGTGTCTGAAACATCGTGCCATGCTTTGTGAACAAAGTGGGTGTCACAAGAAACAGAGTAGATCTCACAGCCAATCTTCTTGAACTCCTCGTACTTGTCCTGAAGATCCTTAAGCTCGGTTGGGCATACGAAGGTGAAGTCTGCAGGGTAGAAGAAGAATACTGACCACTTGCCTAGGATGTCCTTCTTAGAAACCTCACAGAAATTGTCTGCCTTGAAAGCCTGAACCTTGAAATCTGCAACTTCTTTGTTGATTAGTGACATAGTTTAATTACTCCTAAATTTTCTTAATTAACTTCATTGGTTGTATTGTACTTAATTTTCTTAATAGTAACAATTACTATTTAACAAATTTATTGATAACGTTTATCAATAAGATTAATAAAATGAAAAGTATTGATACACAACAAAAGTTAGTATATGCTAACTAATTAGCTATTGCTAACTTTATTTAGAAAAGAGTTGAATTTTGTTAAATAGTTAAAAGAATTTGTATATAGGGCAGAGTTAAAGATTGTAAAGGCGATTTATAGAAGCGGCTTATTTTTCTTTTTTGAAGATGTTTTGAAAGTATTGTGAAATCATGTAATCTGGTATGGTTGTATCTGCAATTTTGCCACCAAGGGGTGCATTAAACCATGGACTATCTTGTTGAAAAACACAAGAACACAACTCATAAATACTTTTAGATCCATAATGAATTATTACTTCTTCTATAAATTTAAGTATTGGTCTATCCAGAGTACTTTTAATATTTTCTGATCTAAAGTTGTAGTATCCAATGATACCGTCAGCAAGATATTCTTTTGTTGAGATCTTATATAGTTTTGGAAAAATTGGTCCCCACTCTGTAGCATATGGTATATCATCAAAGAGCTTTTGTTGGTAATTTGCAAGAACTGCTCCATAGATACAGAACATTAACTTTTGTAGCTTGCTAAAATTAACAAAGTAGTTACGTCTCTCGCATTCTTTAACGATGTATGCTGCAATGTCTCTGCTATCAGCATTAAGTGCCATTTTTTTTAACTCTTTGTGCCTTGAGCTAGCTCTTTTGAAACAATAATTTTTTCAAAAAAGTTCTTGGTAAGTTTGTCATCAATTTTTAAAATTACTTCCAAGCTTTGATTAAAAGTAATATGCCAAGGTGTATTTTCCTTAGTTAACCATGCTAGGCACTCTTGAGATCTTTTTTGACCAAAGTAGTTAATAATGTATTCAGTCAGCACTCTTTGTTCGTCAGAAAATCTAGTTTTAAAATTTTCTTTTCTTTGCAAAAGCTCGTCTATCAATTCGCAGTGTCCGTGATAGTTGTATTTAAGGATGCTGTCAAACACAGGACCTGTGCTAAAAGTAATCGGAGTTTCTTTGCAGATCTTTTTATCAAAGACTGCAAGATTTGCTCCATAGACACAGTACATAATGCACTGAATTTTACTGAAATCTATAAAATAGTTCCTTTTGACACACTCTTTGATGACATAGGCACAAAAATCTAGGCTCTCATTTAATTTGCTCTTTTTGCCTGAGACAAGGTCAAGCATGTATTTGAGAAAATCTTTAGCCTTTTTCAAAATTAAATCCAACCTAGTTTAATTACCTTTACAGTTCAAAATATAGAACAAATTCTTTGATTTTTAAAGAAAAGAAAGTTAAAAACTTGAGTGTCTTAGAAGTTGTGAAGAAAAGAATTTAAAAGTATTAGAAGGCAAAAGGTGAAAACATGGTTCCACCTTTTTAGAAGTTTTTATTTTCAAGAATTTTGAAAATTAAGCTTCAAATAGTTTAAATATCAGCTCCTCACGACTTGGCTTACGTGGAGGCACCTTCTCTCCATAGTCAGTAGTCTCAGCATTTTGCGCAAGTCTATCAGCGTTAATATCGATGTTGTAGTTATCAACAGGTAATGGCATTGATAACTCATCTAAAAGCTTTTTGAGTTTTTCACTAGGCTCTGTAAAGAAGGTTGAGTGATCAGTCTTACTAATTTCAATACCGTTTAGCATTGATAAAATCACATCATCGCAGTTATATGGTAAGGTGCCATTGATGCACTTTGAGTTTAAAAACTTCTTGCGCACCATCATTGCAATTGAACTTGCTAAAAACTGAATAAAGCATTTTGCATCAAATGACTCTTCATCATCGTTGACAAGCTTTGAACCAAGGCGGTTTTGGAAAAGTTTAAAGCCTGCCCAAATTTCGTTACGGTCAAAGTAATTGCGATAAGCTTCAACTGGATCATCAATGGTGTCAGAGACTAGCATACGAATTGATCTGTGATCTAATCTTCTTTGTACGGCTTTTTCACTGACATCTAAAAGGCCAGTTTCTTTGTTATCCACTAAATATCTATCTTTAATCTCGATTAAAGCATCATTTAAGATCTCGCCGTTAGCAATTGCCTCTTTAACTAAAGCAATCTTTTGCTTAATACGCTCACGGGTGGTGTTATAGACGTTTTCATCAAAATATATATGTAAGTATAAATTGGTCTTTTTACTATGACGGTGACCTAAATCGTCAACATAGTGATAGTTAAAGTGAACCTTTTTAGTAGCGGCAGCATGTTACTGCTCTTTAAAAGTGGCATAAATTTGCTTACACGGTTTGGCAAAACAAATCCCATCAACTTTGACAAAATTTAAATTCAATATCTGGATCTTTAAGCAATAAAAAAGCGGCCTAAGCCGCTCGTAAATTGTCATCTGTTTCTAATTTTAACCTACAGC
>ONCS01000055.1 GCA_900316375.1 uncultured Succinatimonas sp.
ATAATGCAGACGAAAACGCAAGTGTTAATATTGCACAGGCAGGGCATGCCTGGATAGCGCGCCTAGCGAACAAACAAGAAGCGAAAGCTTCGAAGTAGTCGACAACGCGAACCCGTCGAATCCCCATATAGGAAACTATATGGGGCGGTAGGAATCCCCTTGCTTTAGCAAGGGGAGGATGTCAATTTGAGCTCAAGGTTATCCATAGGTTTTTGATATGAAAATACATGATCTTTTAAAGAAGGTGCATACCGTAGGTCTTTGTACCTTGGTTATGGCTGTTGCTATCGGTGCTGCCGTGCAAAAGGGAAGTTCTGTGTATGTTTATGATGAAAGTGGCAGAATGCTTTTTCAAAGATCAGGGCAGCTTAACGGCTATACTATTAACACTGTAAGTATTAAAAAGGGGAGTAATGTAAAGGTGTATGATGAAAGAGGAACAATGAAGTTTCAGCGGTAATTATAAGTATTGTGTGTGGATGGTTTTAATGTTAAATATAAATACCCAAAATATCTGAAGTTATAGTTTGCTTTCTGCTTCAATATTTGAATAATTTTATCTGCTTACTTGAAAATGCGTTGTATGTACTTTATAATGTACATGTATGAGTTAAGGAAAATTGAGGAGTAAACTTTATGATTACTACAAATGCAACTAACTTAAGAAAGGACTTATTTAATGTGTTAAACGGAGTTGCTAAGTATAGTGATCCAGTAACCGTAAATCTAAAAGAAGGCAATGTTGTTTTGCTTAATTTAGAAGATTACCAAAATATGATGGAAACCTTGTACTTAGATTCAATTCCTGGAATGAGAGAGTCCATTCTTAAGCACAAAGAAATTGATGAGAGTGATTTCGTCTCTGAGGATGAGGTAGAGTGGTAGAAGATACTAACGACAAGTACGAAATTAGGTTTTCAAAACAGTCATTAAAAGATCAGAAGAAATTAAAATCAAGCGGATTGAGTCAAAAGGCAAGACTTTTAGTAGAAGTTTTAAAATTGGATCCTTTTTCAAAAGCTCCTCCTTACGAGGAATTGGTTGGTGACTACTGCGGTTTCTATTCAAGAAGGATCAACATTCAGCACAGACTAGTATACAAAGTAGATAAAGATAAAAAAGTTGTTTACATCATTAGAATGTGGACACATTACGAAAATCTTTAGAACCTTTTGGGGGATTTGTTTTTCAACAATCCCCCTTATTTTTTGCTAAAATTAGCAAGATTTTTACGTACAAATAGAGTTAAAAACAAAGTGCCAATATAGACTAAATCATGACTATTTCACGGCACTACATAATATTAAAACTTAATACCATGTCAGAAAAATTCAATCAATTAAGCCTTAAAGATCAGCTCATGCAAGCCCTCAAGACTCAAGCTTTTAAAAAAGATGTTGTAAGTGCTGATACAAATAACTCAAGCAAAGCTACTAACACCACTCCAAAAGCTGACACTAAAGCTCAAAACAAGAACGCAAACAACGCTTACAATACTCAAAATAAAGCGTCAAATTCTGCTCAAGTAACAAGTGTTGATAGTAAAAATTTAGGCTTAAGCGATAGCTCTTCACAAAAGGCTTCTGATAGTCAGTCCGGACTATCTAATCTACATGGTAAAAACACCCACAACACCAATTACAATCAAGGTAGCAATCAAGGTTCTAGACTTTCACAAGATAGTAAAAATAGGTCTCAAGCAAAGTCTCAACAAGATACTGTAATAAGTGAAGTCAGAAGAGGTGTCACAAGAGGGGAACAGGCAGAAAATGTTGGGCAAAACTCTAGCTCAACCCAAAAACATCAACGCAACCAGATTCAAAATTCTAGACAGCATCACGCCCAAGCCCACGGTGTAAAAACAAATAACGCCCACTTATCAAATAAGGACAAGCGCAATCAAAATAACCATAAACCACGTGACCCAATTTCAGAGGACTTAAAAAAGTTTATTGAAAACGTCCTCTCCCACACTGACGATTTAACCTTTAAACACCGTCAGATGTTATCCCGTGATGTAAAGAACCTTCTAAACATCAAAGATAGAGATAAGCTTATTGAAGCACAGCTTAAGATCTCTGAAAATTTAGAAGAGTACTTAGCTTTCTTTAAAAATCGTCTTGAGAACATCCCAAAGGTTACTTACGATGAGAATCTACCAGTTGCCCAAAAGCACGATGAGATTGTAAAGGCTATTCAAGATAATCAAGTTGTGATCATCGCAGGTGAAACCGGCTCTGGTAAAACTACCCAGATTCCTAAGATGTGTTTAGAGGCAGGCTTAGGTCGATACGGTATGATAGGTCACACCCAGCCACGACGTTTAGCTGCCCGTGCCGTATCTAATCGTATTGCCTTTGAGCTAGGGGAAGAGCTAGGAAAGTCTGTAGGTTATAAAGTCCGTTTTACAGATGTAACAAGTAACACTAGCTATATAAAGCTCATGACTGACGGTATCTTATTGTCAGAGACCAGCTTTGACCGTCTCTTACTAAACTATGACTGTATCATCATCGATGAAGCTCATGAACGCTCACTAAACATTGACTTTCTGCTAGGTTACTTAAAAAATCTTTTAAATAAGCGTAAAGATTTAAAGTTAATTATCACCTCAGCTACCATTAACACTAAACGCTTTTCAGAGCACTTTTATAATGCACCGATTATCGAAGTCTCAGGTCGTACCTATCCGGTGCAAGTAGAATACATGCCATTAGGTACAGTAGAGCAAGATGGTGAAGATGAGGACTTAGAAGTTGAAGAGCTAGATCTGCGCAAAGGCGTACTAAAGGCCATCAACTATTTATTTGATGAGCATGGCCGTGCCGATACCTTAGTCTTCTTGCCAGGTGAGCGTGAGATCATGGATTTAGCTGCCTTTTTGAAAAAAGCTCATCTGCCTAATACTGAAATCTTGCCACTGTACGCAAGACTTGCTACAGCTGATCAAAACAAGATCTTCACGCCACACAGTACGGTCAGAATTGTATTATGTACTAACGTTGCTGAAACCTCACTTACCGTGCCTGGCATTAAGTATGTGGTAGACCCAG
This sequence comes from uncultured Succinatimonas sp., assembly GCA_900316375.1. Taxonomy (GTDB): domain Bacteria; phylum Pseudomonadota; class Gammaproteobacteria; order Enterobacterales; family Succinivibrionaceae; genus Succinivibrio. The sequence goes on from ONCS01000055.1 coordinate 3,054, forward strand.
GAACAGCTCGTATCTCACGTTACTCACCACGTACTAAGGTACAGCGACTACCAGTTGAGAAGATCTCTAAAGCTTCAGCTAATCAGCGTATGGGCCGTTGTGGTCGTGTCTCATCAGGTGTCTGTGTGCGTTTATACTCAAAAGATGATTTTAACGCCCGCCCAGATTTCACCGATCCTGAGATTTTACGTACTAATTTAGCTGCCGTTATTCTGCAAATGGTGGCTTTGCACCTAGGTAACATCACCTCTTTCCCATTTATCGATCCACCTGAGAATAGACAGATCACCGACGGTATTCGTTTACTTGAGGAAATTGGTGCGATTAAAGACTCTCGTGGCCTGTCTACTGATGAGATTAGACTTACTGAGATAGGTGTTGCTTTATCTAAAATTCCTGCTGATCCTCGCTTATCTCGCATGTTAATTGAGGCTAATAAACAAGGCTCTTTAACACAAGTTCTAATTATCGTGGCAGCTTTAGCAGTGATGGATCCGCGTGAAAGACCTCTTGATAAACAAGAGCAAAGCCGTCAATGTCACCACCGCTTTGATGATGAAAAGTCTGATTTTATAGCTTACTTAAATCTTTATGACTACATCAATGAGCAACAACACTCAATGTCAAATTCTGCAATGCGCAAGAAACTTAAAAGCGAGTACATCTCTTACTTGCGTGTACGTGAGTGGTTTGACTTATTGCGTCAACTGCGTGCCTCATGCCAGAGCTTAAAGTTTAGATTTAATGAGGTAAAAGCTGACTATGACTCTATTCATAAAGCTATCTTGTCTGGCCTGTTATCGCAAATTGGCCATTATGAAGATAATGACAAGAACCTCTACTTAGGTGCCCGTGGTGTGAAGTTCATGCTCCACCCAAGCTCAGTACTTGCTAAGAAAAAGCCAAAGTGGATTTGCGCAAGTGAGTTAAATGAAACCTCACGTCTTTTTGCTAAGACAGTAGCGGTAATCGATCCTTTATGGGTAGAGTCCTTAGGCACCCATTTAATTAAGAAGACCTACGCTGAGCCACATTGGTCTAAAAAGCAAGGTGCGGTAATTGCTAATATGACCATTACCTTATATGGCCTGCCTATTGTGCAAGGTCGTAAGGTTCAGTACAGTCAAATCGACCCTCATCTTTGCCGCGACTTATTTATCCGTGATGGCTTAGTCGGAGGAGATATTGACTGTAACTACAGCTTCTTTAAGCGCAACCTTGATTTAATCGATGAAGTTGTCCATGTTGAAGATAAGCTGCGTCGTCGTGATCTTTTAGAAGATGAAACGGTATTAGAGGAGTTTTATGCTAAAAAGCTCCCTGAGTCGATTGTTACCATGCGCCACTTTGATAAGTTCTGGCGTGAAAAGCAAAAGACTGATCCTCACTATTTAGACTTCTCTTTAGATTTAGTCACCAAAGATCACTTTAATGATGTCAGTGAAAATGACTTCCCAGAGTTCTGGGTACAAGATAAGTTTAAGTTAAAACTAAGCTATGTCTTTGACCCAAGTGCAAAAAACGACGGTGTCACTGTCCATATTCCATTAGCAGTCTTAAACAAGGTAAACGCTAAAGAGTTTTTATATCAAATTAAAGGCTTGCGTTTAGACTTTTTAACTTCTTTAATTAAGTCACTGCCAAAGCGCCTTCGTAAAAACTTAATTCCAGCACCTAACTATGCTAAAGCCTTAATGGAATCATTAGGCGCTCCATCAAGTGATGACTTATATGTAAAGGCAGCCCGTGAGCTTACCCGTATGGGAGGTGATGTTGTCACCGCTGATGACTTTGATAAGTCTTTAATTGAAAGACACTTATTTGTAAACTTCGCCATTGAAGATGAAAAGGGCAAGGTGATTAAAGAAGGCCGTAACTTTGATGTGATTGCTCAAAGCTTGCAAGGTGAGGTTAAAGACGTACTACAAAAGGTAGTTAAAACTCATAAGGTAGCAGCACCTACTAATAATTGGAATTTTGGTCTAATTAAAAAAGAGCAGGTGACTAAACAAGGCTCAATTGAGATTACGGCATATCCAGCTCTTACTGATAAAGGTGATGGTGTAACCCTTGAGCTTTATGACTCAGTTTATAAGCAAGAGCGTGCGATGTGGATAGGTCAGCGCAAGCTTTTAGCCCTGTCAATTAAAGAGCCTACTTCATATCTTGAAAAGCACTTACCTAATAAGTCTAAGCTTTCCATGTACTATCAACCTTTAGGTAGTGTTAAAGAGCTAATTTACGATTTAATGCTCGGGGCAATTGATCTAGTCATGAAAGAAAACGGCGCTCCTGTATATGATGAAGAGAGCTTTAATGTACTTTTATCTAAAGTTAAAGCAAACCTTAATGATAAAGCGCTATACCTTTGCTCCTTTGTTGACAAAATTTTATTTAGAGCTCATGAGATTAAACGTCTTTTAAAAGGGCAGATTAACTTAACTGTAGCTTACAGCTATAAAGATATCGCCACTCAATTAGATAAGTTAGTCTTCAAAGGCTTTGTAAGTTCAACTTCAGTTGATAACTTGCAGCAGATGCCACGTTATTTAGAGGCTATCATTTATCGTATTGAAAAGTTACATCGTGACGTTAACCGCGATCTGCAATACACCCGCAAGATTGAAGAGATTGAAGAGAAGTATAAAAACACCATCTCACGCTATCAATACAGCGCCATCCCTAAAGACTTACTTGATGTAAAGTGGCTTATTGAAGAACTACGTGTATCTTACTTTGCTCAACAGTTAGGTGTGAGAATTTCAGTATCGGATAAACGTATTGAAAATGAGTTTAAGAGAATTTTAGAAGAGTTCCCTGAGCATAGTTAAAACTTTGCCAAAAACTTTGAACTTTAAATTTTGATAAAAGGGCTTAATTTTGTGAAAATTAGGCTCTTTTTAATAGAATTTTTGAGATTTTGAAAAAAATATTTGCTTAAATGGATAAAAACTGCAAATAAGAAAAACAGTTGCTTCAAAATTTTCTGTAAAATCTGCGCTCCTTGTAATTTTTCATCTATACTTATAGGAGAGCTTATGAAAAAAACAGGAAAAGCATATGCAAGTAAATCCAGGTAATGGCAAATTCCTAAGAGCCGTTAATGATTTTTACGTTGATAAGACTAACTTTATCTCCTTTATCAATTCTAGATTTGAAAAAGATAAATTTGGTGTTTGCTTTGCAAGGCCTCGCAGATTCGGTAAATCAATTACTGCGAACATGCTTTGTGCTTATTACTCTAAAGGTTGCGACAGTAAAGCAATCTTTGACAAGTTTGAGATCTCTAAAGATAAAGATTACCTAACTCATTTAAATAAGCACAATGTTTTGTATTTTGATATGCAACATTATGGTCGCAATGATGAAACAGGTGAGCATTTTATCAATAAGCGCACGTAAAACACCGTCGTTTACGGCGGTGATATAAGTGCGCGGTAAAATGATTTGACAACTCTGTCGTAAG
>ONCS01000157.1 GCA_900316375.1 uncultured Succinatimonas sp.
ATAGTCTTACAACAGAGTTGTCAAATTATTTTACCGCGCACTTATATCACCGCCGTAAACGACGGTGTTTTACGTGCGCTTATTGACAAAATTTAAAGAGTGGTCACACAAAATATTGTGTAGTGGGACAGAGCCTAACTTGCAGAACGCGAGAGGAGATAACTCCTTAGGTGTATCTTAAGTATAGGTCAAGGATGCGTTTTTGCAAGTAAGGATTTCAAGTTGGATCTAAGTGTTTTCTTTAAAGTTTATTGAAACAATCAAGTGGAGCTAACTTTAGAGAAAACTCAGATCATTCAAAGGACAAGAGTACTTTAATACAGTTAGTTAAACATTAAGTCTCGCTGACATCAAAGCGTTCCTCTTCAATCAAACAGCTGTGAGCTTTAGTCTTAGGATCATAGCTAATGCCAATGAGTAACGCGCCCTTTGCATAAGGTTTTACAAAGTCTACGTAGTTCTTTTCTTTAATTTGCTTTAAAGCGTCTTCTGCGCTGTGGCCGTTTTTTAACTCAATAATCAAAGCTGGTTTTGAGCGGTAATTTTCGTAGTTAGGAAGATAGATGATATCAGCAAAACCTTTACCTGTAGGTTGCTCTAAAAGTGGTTTATTGTAGTATTTAATGGCAGAGAAGAATGCACCAAGCACAGTGTACTTTAAATCCTCTTCATTATTGTAGTCTAAAATAGAGGTATGACTTTGATGATACTCTCCTATCAATTTAGCCATTCTTTGCACATCACGATAGCCAAGGGTTGCTTCGATGAGTTCATCAGACTTTTTAATTTCTTCGTTGTATTCAGTCCAATTACAAGCTTTTAATGCTTTTTGAAACTCACTTCTAATTTCCTGGTTTGGAATACTTACACTTCTAGTGCTTTGATTATAAGAAAGATATCCTAAATGTACTAAATACACCAATACATCATTAGCCTCGGCAAATTCCTCAGGGATGATTTTGGTTTGACTAATATCAATTTCCTTAGTTAGTTTACATCCTGAAACTAACTGCATGATCTCATCTCTTAAGCCCTTGAAATTGCTTTTCAAGCATTCAATTACCGGCTCTGTGGTTGAAGAACTGCTCCAATAGCTTGTAAAATTTTTGAACCTAACAAGGTTTGTAATGGCATAAGGATTGTAAATATCATAATCTCTGAAATGATACCCGTCATACCACATTTTAGTTGCCTTGAAATCTACCTTGTTTTGCTCACATATTAGCTTTACTTCGTCTTCAGTAAAGCCAAAGGCATCTTCAAGCTCCCCTGGATTTAACATAGTGTATTCAATGAAGTTATTTAAAGCAGACTGTGTCTTATAGCGTTTGATAGGTAGAATACCTGTCATATACACTAAGGCAAACATATCAGTGAACTCTTCATCTCTAAAAAGCGATCTTAAAAGATTGATGTAGGCATCAGTAAGTGATTTATTTTCTCCATAATCACGTAGTAGCATATCCCATTCATCAATAACTACAACAAACTTACCGTATCCTGCTTGATATACTTCACTTAATGCTTCTTTAATTGTGACTATGTTTTTGTTTTCAAAAACCTTAGGAAACTCGTTTGATATCTTCTTTATAACGTCTTTATTTAGGACTTCAAAGAAATGCTCACCTGTACCATCATCAAAATATCTTTGTAGGTTAATGAAAAGAGTGTTGAATTGATTTATGTATTTTTCGTAAGTAGCATCTTTTGAAATTTTCAAACCTTTAAAAATTTCATGACTATCCAATCCCTTTGAATAGTAAGCAACAAGTGCATGAACAGCCATGCTCTTACCAAAACGACGAGGGCGAGATACACAAATAAATTTGCTTTTAGAACTAACAATAGAGTTTGTAAAAGAGATGAGCTGAGTCTTATCAACATACCCATCTTTTAGATCTTCTTTAAAAGCATTTGCCTTGTCATTTACAAGCATAACTTCACCACTATTTTTCAATTTGTTCTCCTAGATTATATCTAAAAAAATGAAAGAACAAGATTATAAATGGCACTTTTGAGGCCCATGGCAGTTTAAGTGGGAAAAATTCCCACTTAAGCTACATTTATTTTTGCAATGTTAATAAATTATACAAAACAAAGCCCTTGTCTTTAAAACAAGAGCTTTTTCTCGGCATGCTCTACCTTTTACTAAGATAGGGCTTTATTATCTTAGGCGGTGCAGCAGCGATTAGAATTTGACTTACTTGCAGTATTATCTAAACTTGGAAGCACGGTATTGATTAAGCACTCATCAAGACTTTGCCCCTCCTCAAGATCAAGCTTTGGAAGAACCTCTTTTTCGATCACCTCAAGATCATCTAATGGCACTCACAATACAGATGAAAAAGATTTTGGCAATTATCATGATTGTAGATGTAAGTATCATAGGCTTGTTTAAAATCAGGGTGGCGATTTAAAAAGTCTTTAAATACTGTTTTAAACTTAGTTTCGTCTCCAAGTAACTGATTGAATAGATTAAGAGCCTCCCCTTGAACTAAAAGCTCTCTTAAATTTAAAAGCTCCTGTCCAAGATCAGCGTCGGTTGCAAACTGGTGTTGTGATATTTTGGTTAATAGATGCGCTGGGATATTAACTTTGCTATCACCATGACAATCACAGCTTTTAAACATCTTAGCCTTGCACTTGTGGATATCAAGTGATAGCTTTGAAAACTCATCGTCTATGATTAAAAGATTATGGTTAAAGTCATCTAAACAAGGATTGCTTGAACACTGATACTTTGAGGCAATTTCAGTTAAAGCTTGAATACACTTAGCACTGCTTGCAAAAGTACCTTCTGCTTTTACCTCATGTAAATAAGCTAAAAGTTCACTGGTGATCTTTTCTTCATTATCAGTAAATAGTAAATAGTCTTTGATTATCCTCATCTAATAGAGCTTTAAAACACTCAATTACTGACTTTAGGTTATGCTCAGCTGCGCTTACATATAAAATAAAAAGATTGTCTTTTAAGTATTCTCTTAATGTTTTAGGCGAGCCCATTGCCTGGTATTTATTATCCTGAGGAGTGTAAATTAGGCCATGCTCATCAATCTTGGTGTAGGTATTATTTTCATCAAATAAGGTACTAGCAAAAAAGGCTGTAAAGTAAGTTTCAAGAGCTTCAAAGCGGGTGTATAAAACGCTGTACTGGTTTTCAAGCAAAGACAGAACATCAGGTAAGGAAATAAGTTCAACAGCCCGTGAACTATCATCTTTTTTTAAAAGTCAGAGCTGACATATTGATACCTCTTTAGGTTTATAAAAAATGGTTAATTTGCCTACAGCACGCAGGACAATAAACAACAAAACGGTTTAAAAATTTAGGTGCTACGTTTTTATAAAACGCACAAAATAATGAAAGGTTTGATTACGAAGTATTAAGGATGTGAATTGTTTATGAAGTTTTGTATATGCGCAAAGTCATGATCCTGTCATGCTTAGCGCTTTATAATTTTAATTACTTTGTATTTATATCTTACCTATTTGGAGTATAGGTCATCATTTACATTTAGCAAACTAAAGAGAGAAATCAGAGAAATAAAGCTCTAAAACATGCCGCAAGTTAAATTGTTGTGTATTTTATGAATCATTTGAAGGATATCGACGACAACATATACTTGGAAAAGCTACTAAGAATGGAATTGCTTAGATTATAGAAAGAGAGACTGAGCCACAAGATTTAAAGATGAGATACTCTTTAGTAGCTTTTAATTGATGTTTTCTACTTATCAGTTTTGACCACTTTGTAGTTCTTTAGTACAAAGTAGATACAAACAATGGTAATGAGAACAGAGAACACTGAAAAGATCACTACCTCGCCTTGAGGAAGTGTTGAACCACACCAAATTACTACGTTAAAGATAATTGCCACAATTACCATCTCAGCAATCATTACCATGCGCATGATTTTGTGCTTACGATTTTGTTTTTGTATATCTTGCTCTGTCATCAAAATTTCCTTACCTTGCGCTTACTTGAAGTGTTTAAGCTTTGAAAAAATCCAAACTAAGAATGCTGTGACAATAGCTAAAGTCACCGACAAAATCACAATCTGAGTGGTATCTGATAATTCAAAGATTTTAACTGACAGCTTGTAAAGACCTGCTAGCAAAAAGCACATGATCACAATCAAAAACAAAATTAGCTTTTGAAGATATTTTTGATTATCCATTCTTTACGATCTTCTTCAAGTAAGAATTTAAATCATGTCAAAAGAAAAGGTAAAACCTGCAACTACGTCTTACAATTTAGGCCTTACGATTTAATAGGTACACAGCTAAGATAGCAAATAGCACCGTACCAAAACCAGCTCCAATGATAGGAGGTACACCATAAACTAGAGCAAAAGGTCCTACAATCTGATTTAACACGTAATAACCAAAGCCTAGAGCAATACCTGATAAGACACGTGTACCCATGTTCATGCTACGTAGTGGTCCAAAGATGGTCGATAAAGCAAGTAGCATCATTACAATCATCACTACAGGATTTACAACCTTGTTATATAAAGCTAAACGATAACGAGATGAATCTACACCATTTTGCTCAATGTACTTGATGTAGTCTTTAAGCTGAATAAATGAAAGCACACTTGAGACTTGAGAGAGTACTTCCATGCGTTTGTGATTTACATTTAATGACCAAACTTGATTGTCATAATGGTTGTGTTCAACTTTATTATCAGAGATCAGCTGCTCATCAACATTTGACATTACCCATTGATTGTTAATGTACTGACCACTTGCAGCTATCGCATAACGTTTAAGCTCAGTGCCTTCAAAATCATAGCGGATCACACCGTTTAACACGTTGTTAACAGAGACTGCTAAAATACCAATAAAAGACTCACCTTCTTTAATCCAGGTACCAGAGGAGGTAATGGTAAAACCGTCATTAGCTTTTGCTTTTTGATAATATTGCTCTTCTGCGTACCTGTCTAAATATGGCACCACAGTTTCACTAATAGCAGTAACTACTAATATCATTGGAATTAAAGTTTTAATACAGCTGACACCAATGTTAATTTTAGATAAGCCAATTGATTGCAAAATCACAATCTCAGAATTACGGGCTAAAAGACCTAAACTTACCACGCCACCGATTAAAACTGAAACTGGGAAAAAGACAATGCAGTGACCTGGTAATTTGTAACCTACATATTTTAAGATGAACCAAAAGTCGATTTCACCACGGCCTATATAGCGCAAAGCATCAATCAAATGGATAATGCCTGATAGCAAAGTTAATGCAATAGCCACCAAACACACTGCGATGGCCACATTTTTACCAATATACCTATCTAAGATGCCGTACATAAATTGCTACTCTAAATATCTTTTGGTTTGTAACTTTTTTGTAAACTTTAATCAAATTCGCTCTATTTTACCACAGAGCAACATTTGACAAAATTTACATATTTCAAAAAGTTGCACGATTTTCTGAAGATTTTTCTAAAAAAGTGAACATCTTACATCTGTAATTAATTTATTACATTAATTTCAACTAATATTTTATAAAATTCATTTTCTAAACGTTATTAATACACGTTATTAAACTTTCATTTTCTCATTAATTGTTATGCAATTAATACGCTTTTTATTCTAATTAATTATTTTGTCCTACCACAAATTAATTTAAGATTAATTAAATTCTACAAAATAAGATTAATTCATTAATTTATTAAACAATCTTAGGTCAAGATATGGACAAAATTCAGAAAATTGCTAAAATTGTCTTCATAAAAGGATTAATTACTAACAATAATAAAAACAGCATAAAATCCGCATTATTAGATATAAAAAGCACTTGTCTTGCATACGTGTCTTTACCTTTATGTAAATTTATAAAACAAAAGAGATTGGCTTGTTTTTAACTAAAAACATTAATCTTGATTTGATATGAATATAAACAACTTTCCTACACCAATTCGCGAGAAATCATTAGACTTTCCTTGCAATTACTACTACCACGATAAGACTAGTCATTTCTTTATCGTGCCATTTCACTACCACCCAGAGCAGCAATTTGTCCGCGTGTTAAAAGGTAGTATTAACATTATTGCTAATGCTAATAACCTAACCTTAAACGAAGGTGATTGTGCCCTAATTACATCAAATACCGTACACTGCTGTCAGCCTTGCACTGAAGATACTGTATTTGACGCTTTAACCTTTAACTTACGTGAGTTATTTGACTTATCATCTTCTCACTTTAATCTTGTGAAGATGTTAGTTACCCATCAAGTTGAAGTTAAAGGCATCTTTACTAAAGAGAGCGATCCTGAGATTGTCTCTTTATTTACAGAGCTCTTTACTCTAGCTCAATCTACTAAGTTTGGTGATACCTTAATTTTAGTTGGCAAGATGCTAGAGATCTTCGGTAAGGCTGTAAAAGAAACTGATTGCAAGATGCCCGAGCGTGATGAGGCTAATCGCTTATATAGATATTTATCAAAGACTAATGCTATCTTCCGCTTCATCTTTGATCATTACAAAACTGAGATCACATTAACTGATATGGCAGCTTGCGTAGAGTTGTCTGAAAAGTACTTCTGTAAGTTCTTTAAAGAGCTAACCGATTATCGCCCTATGGAGTACTTAAACAAGTTTAGAGTAGATGTAGCAGCTATTAGCCTAACTACCACAAACAACACCATTAACGAAGTTGCGCGTGACAGTGGCTTTAAAGATCCATGCTACTTTACTAAGCTTTTCAAGCGCTTTAAAGGTCAGTCTCCACGCGAGTTTAGAGAAAACCATCCAAACCGGATCCTTTAATTCATTACAATTCCTAGTGCCTTTGTGATTTGTGTTTGCATTGGCACTAGATTTCTCTTTAGAAATTTCTTTTCGTTCATTCATTCGTTCATTCATTCGTTCAATTTCGGTAAAGCAAGATTTGTGCGTTACAAACTTATCTAAAACTTAATTTTCATCTATAATCACCTATAGAAATTGAATTACAAGAGCTAGACTTTAAAAGAGATAGAAATGGACTTTTTGCAGCTAAAAACAAAGTTACCATCTGCTAAAGCTGACTTTGTCGAGATTAGACAGAGTAATTATATTTACGTAGATAAAACTAAGTATATCTACGATATGACTTGCTCTACTGATCCTATTTTTATCTCAAGACCAAGACGATTTGGTAAAAGTACTTTAATTTCAACCTTTGAAGAGCTCTTTACTCATGGAGTTAAACCTTACGATGGCCATGACTCTTACTTTAAAGGTCTATATATTGAAGATAAATGGACAGATGAGAAAGACTATCTCATCATGAAGTTAGACTTTGCAGAGCTTTTTACAGATTACTGCAGCACAGGCCTTGAGTTTGAAAACAGATTTGTTCAAGTTCTAAATGACTTTGCCAAGCAATTTGGTATAACTCCAAAAGAAAACGCAAAAGTTTCAGATGCTTTTAGCAATATTCTTAAAAATGTAGCCATTAAAAGTTTAGTCATTTTAATTGATGAATATGATTTTCCTTTAACTCAAAACATCAACCATCCTGATGTTTTTGAAGATATTGCAAAGTCTTTAAGATCATTTTATCAATCTATGAAATCAAACTCTGGGAAATACCGTTTTGTATTTATTACAGGTATTACTAGATATAAAGACACTGCAATATTTACTGCAGGTAATACTATTGAAGATGTTTCATTGTATACAGAATATGGTGAAATTGTAGGATACACGAAAGATGAAATTAGGCACTATTTTGCTGAT
>ONCS01000164.1 GCA_900316375.1 uncultured Succinatimonas sp.
CTGAAAGAGATCGCAGTAAGTTAAAAGATTTACCTCTTCTCATTGAGAAAGTGGTATTTACTATCGCCCATAACCTTAATTTAAAAAATGCTTAAGGTCTTGGGTATATGATAGAATTGTAACTGTTTTCAATATTCTGTTTATAGTAAGGAGTATATATGGCAGAAAAAGACATCGAACCAAAACTAAAACTAATAAGTAATTATTTGAGAATTAGTAAGGAGCAACAGTTTGTTATTCCTGAATATCAAAGAGCCTACTCATGGACAATTTCTCAATGTGACAAATTATGGCAGGATGTTGAAAATTTTATTCGATCAAGTGAAGATTCTACAGATCAGGATCCATACTTTTTCGGAACAATTATTCTTGATGTGCAAGATAATCAGTTTAACTTAATTGATGGACAACAAAGAACCACCACATTCATTCTTTTGTTAAAAGCACTTCATTTACAAATAAAAAAGACTCTGAGGAATCTATCAAAAACTGCTGAGACAAAAAGATTAGAGGCTGCGTTAAAGCAATATCACAATACCATTTTGTATATTCTGTACAAAGCAGATGAGGAAGATCTTATTGATTTTGATGACAATTGGGATAAATTGGTTAAAGAAAGAGTTTTACTCAAAAATCAGTCAATCAATGAACAATATAGGGAAGAGTTACAACATATTTTAAGTTCTCAATCTTTCTCTGAAGCAGAAGCTTCTTGTTATAAGATTCCAAGAAAGCAGAAAGATAATAAGTATACAAACTTTTTTAGAAACTTCAAATTTTTCTATGAAAAGCTAGATGATTACAATGAATCTCAATTAAATAAATTTGCAAGTTCTTTTTTAAAGAAATGCCAAATCATTGAAATAAGAAGTTGGAAAATAGAGCAAGCAATTACAATGTTCAACTCTTTAAATTCAACAGGCATGCCTCTATCTGATGCTGATATTATTTCAGCCAAGTTGTATTCTAATGCAGGAGAAAATAAAGAACAATTTAACAATGAGTGGGAGCACATTTGCAAAACAGCTTCAAATCTTAGCTTAAAAGGAATAATTGGAATTGACTCTGTTCTTCAGCAGTTGATGTATATTACAAGATCAAGATCTTTAGATTCCTCTACAACTACTCCTGGTGTTAGAAAATACTATACTGAGATAAATAAAGATTTGCTTCTAAAACCATTAGAAATTTGTAAATCTTTTGAGAACATCGTAGATACATGGGATAAGATCCAAAAATTTCCATTAGTAAAACTGCTTTTAAAATTTAATGAGAACGCAAAGCTCTTCCTTATTTCTTACTTATCAAGATTTAAGGCGGCTGAAATTGAGAACGAAACAATTCTTCCAATATGTGAATGCTTAATTAAATTATTTACAGTATTAGAATTAGTGGACTACGGTTATTCAAGTGCTAATTTTAAAGCATTCCTATTTTCTGAAAATTTAAAATTAGTTGATCCTAATGTTAGCATAGACGTTATCAAAGAAGATTTCTCAAAGCATATTAACGAAAAATGGACTAGAGATGGTTTAAAAGAATCAATTCTTGAATATGATAACAATATCCTTGTATTTTTAAATGAATATCTCTACTTAAAAGAAAAGGATCAAGCCTCAGAATTTAATTTTAGTGAAAATGTCAATATTGAACATATTATGCCATCAAGTGGCAGAGATAGAATATCAATAATGGCAAATGCAAATATTTCTAGTGCTGAAGAATTTGAAAGTTACGTTAACAAGTTAGGTAACAAAATTCTTCTTGAAGAGGATATAAATAAGTCAATAAGCAATTCTTGGTTCAAAACAAAGAAGCAAAAGTCAGTTTCAGTTAAAGCTGGATATAAAGACAGTAAATATGCAATCGCTAGTTCTTTGGTTTCATATCCAAAAGATTTATGGGAAAAGTCTGATATCGATATAGCAACTAATAAAGTAGCCGAGCGCATACTTACTTTTATATTTTCATAGACTATAAATTTTACGACGAACAAGCATAAGCGATTATTATTGAAGGTTAATTAGCAGTAGTGATCTTGTTCGTCGTAAATTATTTAGTACTAATCGTTTTCTAGTTAAGAAAACAAGAAGTAAAACATAATAGCAATTAAAGGAATTTTTTATGACAGAAAGCTTATTAAAATTGCCAAAAGGTAAGCAGTCTTACGAAAATATCGTAAAAAATAATTTCTATTATGTAGATAAGACTAGAGCTTTAAAAATTGTTTTTGAAGACGAATCCTCTCAAGTCCTTTTAATTACAAGACCTCGTCGCTTTGGTAAGTCACTTACTTTGAGTATGTTTAATTCTTTTTTATCTTTAAATTATGAAGACGAAAAAGACTTATCTCACCATATAGAATTATTTAAAGATAAAGAAATCTATAAAGATAAAGGGTTTTGTGAACAGTTCATGGGACAATGCCCTGTAATTGCCATCTCTTTAAAGGATGTGCAAGGCTTAGATTTTAAGGATGCATACAACGAGCTAGCAACACTAATCTGTGAGCTTTCAGATAAATTCATCTTTTTAAAAGATAGTCCAAAATTAAGCTTAAATGATAAGAAAATCTTTGATAAGTTAAACGATTTGGACTACCTGCAAGATATAAATCACTTATCTGATGTAAAAAATTCTCTTAAGAATTTGATTTCATTTTTGTACAAACATTATGACAAGCAAGTAATTCTTTTAATCGATGAGTATGATGTACCTTTAGCTAAATCATCATTAAATGGATACTATAAACAAATGGTAGATCTAATGTCTGCTTTCTATAGTAAGGCCCTTAAGGATACCGATGAGTTTGTACAAAAGGCTGTAATTACAGGTTGTTTGCGAGTAGCTAAAGAAAGCATCTTTACAGGTGTAAATAACTTTAGTGTTAACACAGTATTCAACCGTGAAGATGATTTAACTACTATCATTGGATTTACTGAAAAAGAAACTGAGGACATGCTTAATTACTTTGGTTTGTCAGACTTTAAAGCCTTAGTAAAAGAGAATTATGACGGTTATAACTTTTACAATCATGAGATTTATTGCTCATGGGATGTAGTAAGTTTCTGTCAAAGCGCTTTAAAACAACAGGATCAAAGCAAAGTAGTAGCTGATTGTTATTGGATTAACACCAGTTCAAACGATATTATCAAACAGTTCTTAGGTTTTATTTCAACAAAAGATTCTGATGACATGCAGACATTAGTTGATGGTGGTAGCGTCAAGAAAAACATTCATGTCAACATGAATCATGAGGATTTAAAAAATCACGACAGTGATGATTTCTGGTCAATGTTAGCTTATACAGGTTATTTAACTGCAGCTCCTAATGCTGAATTTGATATTGATCATGAGCCTATAGAATTAGTAATACCTAATAAAAGCATTTTAGAATGCTTTAAACTAAGTATCTTGCAATTCTTTACCAAAGATGAATCTCAATTATCTAAAGCACATAACATCCTAAATGCGGTTTTTGATGGTAAAGCGCTTGATCTTTCAAATGCATTAGAAGATGCTTTAGCTCACTATATCTCTATCAGAGATTTTTCAAGTAATGAGCCTAAAGAGTCCTATTATCAAGGCTTTTTAAATGGATATTTCTCTTCTCAGAATGATTTACTCAAAGGTTATGCTTCAAATGCTGAACTTGGTAATGGCTATGCAGATATTACGTTTAAGAATAAAAATAAAAACATAGCTGTCATCATTGAGATCAAACACGCTAAAGAGGAAAGCGAAAATCAAACAAGAGCTTTTGAGGCTTTAGATCAAATAGAAAAGAATAAGTATGTTTTAAATTATCTTGGTGATGATTATGTAACAGATATTCTCTGTTATGGCATTTGCTTTTGTAAAAAATCTTGCTATGTAGCTTTTAAAGAGCTTAAAAAGTAAGAATTCAAAATTATACCCAAGATCTTAGTATCTTGTTGAATTAAAACACTTTTTTTTACAAAGTGTGATCTGCTCTTTAAATTTAAGAAATATTAAATGGCTTAAGAAAGCGATTTGTGCTC
>ONCS01000167.1 GCA_900316375.1 uncultured Succinatimonas sp.
AACAAAGGGAGCATTAGCTTTAAGAAACTAAAACTCTTAGAGCGTGCTAAACATTATTTAGTAGAACGGAGGACTGCAATTCCTCCACGACCTACAGAGGTCGTGGTCTCCTTGCCTTAATAAGATGAACTCTGAAAGTGTGTTCATTGATGCAAATTCTTTTGATAGCCCAACTGATCTTAAACATATGGACTACAAAGTACTGCTTTTCCAAACTGGATATTTAACTTTTGCTAGCGAAGCTAACTTGCTTGGCTACATTCTAAAATTTCCAAATTTTGAAATTAAGCAAGACTTTGCAAGTATTCTCTTTACAGAAAAGATGCGCCATGATGATAGTGGCATTACCTCTACTTTAACTACCAAATTATCATCGCTTGAAACTGCCAAGGATATTGTTGCTTACTTTAATCAAATTCTAAATATCGTTGACAATGAGCACAATCCGCTTACTCAAGAGAGTATGGTTGTTTCTATAATTAATGTATTTTTGTATGCTTCAACGCAGCATTACATAGGAACAAATACCCATTCTCTAAAAGGCAGAGCTGATTTAATTATTGATGAAAAAGATAGGAGAATTGTTTGCGAGTTCAAATACGCTAAAAACGATTCTCAAGTTGAGGCTTTGCTTAATAGTGCCATTGAGCAAATCAAAGAAAAGGAATATGGAAACACGCCTTTAATTCACTCAAATGTGGTTAAATTAGCTTTAGTATATTCAAAAGAACAGCGCAAGATCTTAGCCTATAAGGAAGTTTAAAGGTCAAAACATTCCTTTAAATAACTCTTGTTTAGTGCTTATTAATTTTTAATAGGAGCGCCATCATCACCTATTTGCATAGGCTTAGCTTTTCCAAGATTGTCTTCTGTGTTTTCTTGGTTTTGAGCAGGCTTAGCATTTGGATCTTGGGTAATAGGCTTACCATCATCACCAATTGAAGCTACGCCACCACCTGGGGTAAAGACTTGAATTTGAGGCTTAACCTCAGTTTCTGATGGGGTGATAGTTTCTGTCTTTTTCTTAAGTTCAGCTATTGGATCAGCTTTTTCAATAATTGGCTCATCAGGTGGAGTTAAACCATCGTTGGCCTTTTTCTTTGGCTTTAAGCTGTAATCCTTAGGAGCACTATTTTTAGGCTCAATGGTTAAGTAATTAGGTAAAAGCTTAACCTCTCCTTTATAGTTTTGCAGATTCTTATTTAAAATAGCACAATCTTTTAAAACTAAATTTGAAAGATCAAAAAAGCCTTCTAAAGGAATGGAAAAGACGCGAGGCTTGAAGTTAGTTCCTTGCAATACCGCAATATGTAACTCACCGCCTTCACTCATTTGTAAAAATAAATCTGAAATACTCTTTTTTTGCACTTCACTCATTGGAGCAAAGACTAAGCGTGATGGTGGAAGAATTTGTCCACGTAAAGAGTACTCATGACCTCTATCTACTAAAAAGCGCGCAAACACATAACCTTTAGATAAATCGTTAATTGAGATATCTAAAGTTGATACATCAAGTTCAAAGACTGGGGTTTCTGACTGATACATACAACCGGTTTTAAAGGTGTAGCGATTAGTCATACTCTTGGTTACATGAAATACAGCCTGACGGTGCTTTACAGTTCTATCAAGTTGCATAACTTTAGCAGGAGAGTTTTGATTAAAGGTATAGTCAGAATTGTTTAAAAGGCGCCATACGTAAGATGACGAGATGGTCCATCCTGAATGAACGACGGCACTAGCCTGCCCTGTGAGCAAGCTAATGCCTATAATTGATGATACTAAAAATGTGTGTGTTTTACCCATACACCTATTTTAGTATAGGATACGGCACTTTAATGTGCCATTGATCTCTTTTAGTAGAGGAACAACTTTTTCAGGCTCATTAGTCTGAATATCCATTACTACGTAACCGATATCAGCTGTAGTCTGTAAGTACTGTGCTGCTACGTTTAAATCAAGCTTAGCAAATACTTCGTTGATCTGACGCATTACACCTGGAACATTCTTATGGATGTGTAATAGACGTGATACATCAGGACGCTTTGCTGGAAGTGAAACTTCAGGGAAGTTTACAGCAGTTAAAGTTGAGCCGTTATCTGAGTATAGAGCTAACTTATCTGCTACCTCATTACCGATGTTGCGCTGAGCTTCCTCAGTACCTGCACCAATATGAGGGGTTAGAATTACATTATCAAACTCGCGTAGTGGAGTGATGAATTCTTCACCATTCTTGCTAGGCTCTTTAGGATATACGTCAACTGCAGCACCTGCTACCTTACCTGAGCGTAATGCATCAGCTAAAGCATCGATATCAACTACAGTACCACGAGATGCGTTGATGAAACGAACGTTGTCCTTCATCTTAGCAAACTCTTTAGCACCAATCATGCCCTTAGTAGTTTCAGTCTCTGGTACGTGTAAAGTTACGATATCAGACTGAGCAAATAACTCATCTAATGACTCAACTTGCTTAGCATTACCTAGAACCATCTTATTTTCTACATCGTAGAAAATTACTGATAGACCTAAAGCCTCAGCTAAGATACCAACTTGAGTACCGATGTGGCCGTAGCCAATGATACCTAAGGTCTTACCACGAGCCTCATGACAGCCAGTTGCTGCCTTATTCCAACCACCACGGTGTAATAAAGCGTTACGAGCTGGGATATCACGTAATAACTGTAAGTACTCACCTGTTACTAACTCAGCCACAGAACGAGTGTTTGAGAATGGTGCATTAAATACAGGAATACCAAACTCAGCTGCTGCCTTTAAGTCAACCTGGTTAGTACCAATACAGAAGCAACCAATACCAATTAACTTCTTAGCGTGGGATAGAACTTCACGAGTTAAGTGGGTACGAGAACGAATACCAATGAAGTGAACATCAGCAATCTTATCTAAAAGTTCTTGGCCATCTAAAGCCTTTTTTAGATACTCAACGCTTGTGTAACCAGCCTTGTTTAAAGACTCAACTGCGCTTGGATCAACACCTTCAAGTAATAAGATCTTAATCTTTGACTTTGCTAAAGATAATGAAGGATGCATTTTAACCTCTGTATTAAAAAAAGTAAGTAGATTGTTTTGCTATGATAGATCAAAAATGCCCGTAAAAACGGGCATTTGCAAATTATTTCTTATCTTGATTCTGCTTTCTACGCTCAAGCACAGCATTATTCAAGAACTCACAGATAGCCTCTGTATCGTCCATGCCGATGCAAGCATCAGTTACTGACTGACCGTATACAAGATTACGTAGATCCTTTTGAAGATCCTGACGACCTTCAACAAGATTTGACTCAAGCATTAAGCCGAAGATGCGGTTATCACCTGCTGCAATTTGACCTGCAACATCTTTAGATACATCAACTTGCTTCTTGTACTGCTTGTGAGAATTTGAGTGAGAAGCATCAATCATTACCATAGGTTTTAGATTTGCCTTCTCTAAAGCTTCACAAGTTGCTTGTACGTCTTTAGCACTATAGTTAGGCTCGTGACCACCACGTAAAATTACGTGACAATCCTCGTTGCCCTTGGTGTGAACAATAGCTACATGGCCCATCTTGCTAACTGACATGAAGGTGTGCTCATTTTCAGCAGCGATAGTTGCATCGATTGCAATCTTTACAGAGCCATCGGTTGCATTCTTAAAGCCAATTGGCATTGATAAGCCTGATGCTAGCTGACGGTGTAACTGAGACTCTGTAGTACGAGCACCGATTGCGCCCCATGAAATGAAGTCATCGATGTACTGTACAGTAATAGGATCTAAGAACTCGGTAGCAGCTGGCATACCTAAGCTGTTAATTTCACATAAAAGCTTACGAGCAATACGTAAACCTTGGTTAATGTCGTGTGAATCATCTAAGCCAGGATCATTGATTAAGCCCTTCCAGCCTACAGTGGTACGTGGCTTTTCAAAGTATACGCGCATGATGATTAACAACTGATCTTCGTACTTTTGACGAAGCTTCATTAAACGTGTTGCGTACTCAATTGCAGCTTGGGTGTCATGAACTGAACATGGACCTGCAATAACTACTAAACGGTCATCTAGGCCGTTGAAAATGTTGTGGATCTCACGACGAGTCTGTGAGACAACTTTATTTGTAAACTCAGTTGCTGGGAATTTCTCGATCACAGCAATTGGAGGAAGCACCTGGTACATTTCGCTAATTCTCGTATCAACAATACCGTGCCCTGCCTCATTAGGCGGGGTAAGGTTTAAATTCTTATCAATAGTCATAAATAACCGCCTAATTAGTTAAAGGAATAAAATCGCCAATAGTAATAGTTTGAGGTAGCACAAGCAGCACAAGCAGGATGGTTACACATAAGTTCTTGCAAACTTACCCTCTGTTTACACAAATTACTAGTATTCACGATCTTTACCTAATGTTAATTAAAACTAAACTTCAACTAAGCAAACCTTATTTCGCATTAGTTTGTGCCTAGAGCCCTTGCTCTTGGTCATTCAATTATAAAGATATACATCACATTTTTAAAGACCTATAAGGATTTTTGTGTGCAAAAAGTTTCTATTTTGCAAACGATAACATGCGACGCAAGGCTTATTTTTCGGATTTGTTATGTGTTTTTGAGCACGTTTTAATGTTTTTTTAATCAATTTCCTAGGTCAATACCGTTAATATTGGTATATCTACACAAATATCACTTTTATGGAATAAAAAATGTGCAACGATAAAAAACTCAATCGCTATAGAATTGAGGACTTAAAAGCTCTGTCAAAAGATGAGCTGCAAAGTCTTAGCTTTAGAGAATTTCAAAAAGGCAATGGCATCGAGTCTAAGTATGCCTACAGCCTAGATGATGAATTTGTCAAAAAGTGTCTAAAAGAAGATCTTGTAGAAAGTAATCACAAGAGCAATCTTTTAACTGTATCTGCTGTTTTACTATTACTTGTTGGGATCACCGCATCTTTATTTGTCGGAGTTTCTGTACTTGTAGCCTCGATTATCATCTTTTCATATATGCTCTTTATGACTCATAGATTAGATGAGAAAAAGGTATTTACTGCAGTAGTGTCTGATGAAGGGATTTATGCTCTAGCACTAGAATCTAAAGCACTTTGTGTGTACGACATCTCTGATGCTAAGCCATGTGAGTCTTAAAATTCCAAAAAAATGTAGGCTGTTTTACAACCTACACTCTTATTACTTAGCTGATATTCAATTTATTTAAAGCTAAACGTCTAAAACTAAGGTTACTGGGCAGTGATCTGATCCCATTACATCTGACTCAATCTTAGCGTCTACAATCTTATCTTTTAGTTCATCTGAGACAAAGAAGTAATCAATTCTCCATCCGATGTTCTTAGGTCTTGCCATAGCTTTATAAGACCACCAACTGTATTTGTCTTTTACATCGCCATTTACATGTCTAAATGAATCAATGTAGCCAGCGTTTACCATCTTATCTAAGAAAGCGCGCTCTAGTGGCAAGAAACCGGTGTTATTTATATTAGTCTTAGGGCGAGCTAAATCGATGTCGCGGTGAGCAATATTAAAATCACCACACACTACAATTGGCTTATCTTGACGAAGCTTTTGGGCGTATTCAAAGAAGCAATCGAAAAAGCCCATCTTATAAGGCACACGCTTAAACTCACCTATGACCTTGTTGCCTTGTTCATCTAAGATTTGAGCGCCACCATTTGGGAAGTAACCATTGAAGAAATGGAACTTTTCAAACTCTAAGTGAATGATACGACCTTCACCTTGAAATTCTGGATTCGGTAACTCAAGTTCTACATTTAATGGCTTAATCTTTGAAAAAACTGCAGTACCTGAATAGCCTTTTTTTACTACAGATGAGCAAAAATAAGACTCATAGCCCTCTTTGTTTTTTAAATCATCAGATAGCTGATCAACAGATGCTTTTGTCTCTTGAAAACCGATGACATCATAGTTAGTGTTACGGAACCAATCAAAGCCTTCTTTACCGCTTACAGCGCGAATACCGTTGATGTTCCATGATGATAAGGTAATTGCCATTACTTTGTAATTCCTTGAATGTTTTGAATATCTACAACTCTATCTCCACCTAAAGCTGTCATTAGAGAAACAGTTGAAGATAGGTTATTTAATTTTGCTTCTAGGTAACTAATTTTAGCGTTACGCATCTGATCTGCTGATGACAAAAAGTCAGTTAAAGAGACTAAACCTGCCTCATAGCGCAATTTATAACGCTCATAGTTACGTACAGATAAGATATAGCTATCGTGAGTGTTTTGTAAACTCTTTTGATTGTAGAGTACATCAGAGATCCCATCATAAACCTCTTGTACAGCTTTTATGTAATCAGATACAAAGTTAAGCTCTGTTAATTCTATATCTTTGTAAGCGCTTTTCTTTTCAATATTAAGCTTATTAAAGTTTAAAAATGGCAAAGTTATCGCTGCACCTAAGGTACCTATAGGATTAGAAAAGAACCTAGCAAAGGTATTAGTATCCCCTGATGATATGGCAGCAGATAGGGTTAAATCAGGGAAGAATGCCATCTTTTTGTAGTTATAGCTGGCGTAGGCCTTCTTTAATAATGCCTCATCCTTTTTTAAATCAGGTCGATTTTCTAAAAGCTTTAAAGGTACATCAGTGCTAAATTTAGGAACTAAAACATCATCTAATTTTGAGGTAGTCTCATCTAAATTTGGCATTTCACCTAGTAAGGTGGTAAGAGCTGTTTTAGCTTTTGCTAAAGCATTTTCTCTTTTATCTAAGGCTTGCTGTACCTTTAAGTGATTGATAGTAGCATCATCTAAGTCAAGACTGTCAGCAGCACCTGCTTGATACTTTTTAGTAACTAAATCAAGACGGACTTTACTGTCTTCAAGATCTTCA
Organism: uncultured Succinatimonas sp.; assembly: GCA_900316375.1. Classification (GTDB taxonomy): domain Bacteria; phylum Pseudomonadota; class Gammaproteobacteria; order Enterobacterales; family Succinivibrionaceae; genus Succinivibrio. Next base: position 6,861 of record ONCS01000167.1, read on the forward strand.
AGCCCAATTGCAACGGCTTCTTTAGCATAAGCATATTGAAAGTAAGCATTAGCAGTAGTCTCAATTACCGTAAGTCTCATGGCTAAATAGTCATAAGCTGTAGCTTTATAGTTTTCTATTGCCTCTTCATCTTGAGCTTTAATCTTGCCAAATAAATCGATTTGATAGGATAAAGACAAGCTAGTATTTGATGACTTATGAGTTGAATCGTGATGATCTAAAGCGCGCTTAGTATCAGCTCCTAATTGAGCAGTAGCACTTGGATGATCATTAGTCTTAGCTAAATCTACATTTAAAAGAGCTTTTTGGACATTTACATAAGCCTTTTTAAAGTCAAGATTGTGAACAAGTGCTTTTTCTACAACTTTATTTAAGTTCTCGTCATTAAAGCTTTGATAATACTTTGATGCTATCGCCTCACCTACAAACATAGAAGCGCCAGCATAAGAGTCAACTACAGGCATAGTTGGCTCTTTATAATCAGTATATAAAGCAGAGCATGAACATAAAAGTACACTTAAAGCTAAAACTGAAAATGATTTTCTCATAAGACCTCAAAAATTATCGATTAACCACGCATGGTCTCTTCAAGATAATCTTGCCATAGAGGAAGTTTGATATTAAAGGTACGCTCAAACTTTGAGGTATTCATACGTGCATCTTTTGGTCTTTGTGCCTTAGCACCAAATTGCTCTTGAGTAATTGCATTAACAGTTACATCGTGATCTAAAAGACCTACTTGTTGTGCTTTAGCTAAAATTACTTTTGCAAACTCGTTTCTAGCAATAGGACCTTGAGCGCAGTAGTTATAAATACCGAAGTCTTTAAAGTTACCTTCTAAAATCTTATTACCAATCTGGCATATATCATGAGCAAGTGCACGAGCTGGAGTTGGGTTACCCACCTCATCACTTACTACATTTAAAGTATCGCGAGTTTGACTTAGATTAACCATAGCTTTAACAAAGTTTTTGCCAAATCGACCGAAAATCCATGAAGCACGTAAAATTACGTAGTCACAGCCAGATTCTTTAATAAATCTCTCACCAAAAAGCTTAGTCTTACCGTAAGCGCAATTGGTGTTTAAGCTATCATTTTCATTATGCTCACGATCAATTTTTGTGTCGTAAACATAGTCAGTTGAAATGTGGATTAAAGGAATGTTGTAGCTCTTGCAAGTTTTAGCTAAATACTTAGGACCTAGAGCGTTTACAGCATAGGCAAATTGCTCTTCATCTTCAGCCTTATCTACTGCGGTGTAAGCAGCTGAGTTAACCACAAGATCAAGTTTTAAAGACTCAAATAATGAGGCAATTGAGTTCTCATCGGTAATATCTAAGTCTTTGTGGCCTAAAGCTACAACCTTATGACCTAAGGTTAAAAGCTCTTCTTGTAGCTCACGACCTACCTGACCATTTGCGCCGGTTACTAATACTGTTGCCATAAATGCTCTCTTCTAAGTAAATTTTGAAATTTTAAAATTTTGATTTTTTTAACTGAATTGATTAAGCTTTTGCTGCGGTTAATTTTACAATGTTTTCGACAACTTCATAAGCTTTATTGAAGGCCTTAACTGGTAAACATTCAAAAGGACCGTGACAATTTAAACCACCTGTAAAGATGTTTGGGGTTGGAAGACCATTGTTTGATAAGTTTGAACCATCAGTGCCACCACGCACTGAGTTTTCAATTACGCTAACCCCTGCATCAACATAGGCTTGCTTTAAAAGCTCAACTAAATCTTGCTTATCCTTTAAAACATTGCCCATGTTAGCGTATTGGAAAGTAGTTTTAACCTCACAAACCTTATCGCCATACTTTTGATTGATTATTGACTCAATTGACTTTAATAAATCGAGGCGCTTTTGCATGCCCTCATCAGTAAAGTCACGGATAATCATGTTAAGTTTAGCGCTCTCTGTAGTACCTTCAAACTTGTGTACATGGTAAAAGCCTTCTAAGCCTTGGGTATTCTCTGGCTTTTCATCGCGAGGTAACATGTTGATAAAGTCATTAGCAAGGCTAATAGCGTTAATTAAAGTTTTGTAAGCTACAGCTGTGTGTACTGATAGACCTTTAAACTTTACAATGGCGCCATAGGCATTAAATGTAGCAGTATCTAATTCGCCTAAAGCTGTACCATCTACAGTTACACCAAAATCGCAGCTAATTTCTTTTACATCTAAATGAGTGGTTGATAAGCCAATTTCCTCATCAACTGAGAAGATAACTTTTAAAGGTCCATGCTTTAATTGTGAGTTTACTTTTAAGTTACGTAACAGCTCTAATAAAATGGCAATACCAGCCTTATCATCAGCACCTAATAAAGTAGTACCGTCTGTTACGATAATATCTTCACCTACGTGATTTTTAAGATTTGGGCAAATTGAGTCATCTAAAATAAGGCCATTGTTAAGCTCAATTCCATGTCCTTGATATTTTTCAACTAAATGTGGATTGATGTTAGCTCCAGAGCAATCAGGGGCAGTGTCCATATGTGCTAAAAGGCAGATCTTTTGCTTATTTTCAAAACCAGCACTTGGCTCAACTTCAACGCTTACTACACCGTTTTTATCTTGATGAGCCTCGTAACCTAAATCAGATAATCTTGCACATAAGTAAGCACCGAAGCGCAATTGACCTACAGTTGAAGGCACAGCTTTAGATGTAGGATCAGCTTGAGTATCAAAAGCAATTAAGTCTTTAAAAATATTAACTAAGCTATCAACACCACATAGGTTTTCAAGTGCTTTAGTACTTCCCTTTTGCATATTTAACCTCTAGGACAAATATTGTTAAGCAAAGCTTTTGCTATTTATTACTTAAGTAAGACTATTGTACCTTACTCACGGGCTAGCGCATCAATTGGATTTAATCTAGCAGCTGATCTTGCAGGCATATAACCAAAGAGCACACCAATTAAGGATGATGTAAGCACAGCTACTACTACAGATGCAACTGAGAATGACAGATGAATTGTCGGTACAAAGATAGATAGTACGTAACCTAACACACCTGATAACACCACGCCTAAAAGACCGCCAATAATACAAACTGTAATTGACTCAATTAAAAACTGCGTCATGATGTCACTTTGTCTAGCGCCTACTGCCATACGAATACCAATCTCACGGGTACGCTCGGTTACAGACACCAGCATAATATTCATCACACCGATACCACCTACTAACAAAGAGATCACGGCAATTGCAGAAATTAACATGGTAAAGGTGCCAGTTGCCTGGTTAATTGACTTCATGATGGTATCTGATGACATCATGAAAAAGTCTTTGCGACCATGGCGGCTTTTTAAAAGTGAGGTAATCGATGCTTCAGCTACCGCTGTTGAAAAGCCATCAGCGGTACGCACGATAATTGATGAGATAAAGTTTTGTTTAACAATACGATTCATCATGGTGGTGTATGGTACGTACACATATAAAGCATCGTGTGGTCTAAATGCTACTTCTTTATCAACTAAAAGACCTATGATAGTAATAGGCTGACCACCTACAAATAATCTTTTACCAATTGGATCTTCATTTTTAAAGAAGGTGTTTTTAACGTTGTAGTCAATCACGCCAAATTGTGGAGAGAGCTCAGCTTCATCTTCATTAAACTTACGGCCTTTTTCAATTTGCATGCCGTAAACTCTAAAATAATCTCCACTTACGCCCATCACCGTAGCGGTTGCTTCTTGATCGAGTCTTTGTGCCATCACTGATGATTGCACAGTAGGAGATGCTGAGTCGACAAAAGGTTGCCCTCGTAAAGCCTTCATATCTTTAACAGATAAGGTTCTTACACGACCTGATCTCATATCGCCCATGCGCTCACCAGGCATAATCGTGATGGTGTTAGTACCCATGGAGGAGATGTTAGAGATAATATCCTCTGACGCGCCTCTAGCAAGGGCTACTACGCACACCACCGACATAATACCAATGATGATACCAAGCATTGTCAAAAGAGTGCGCATACGATTTGAAATCATGGCGCGAATTGCCATGGTATAAGCTTCTTTAAATCTATCTACATAGGCTCTAAAAGAGTTGACAATGCGACGGCTAAAGTGAACTTTTTCGGTATTTTCTGCCTCTTTTTGATGATCAAGAATTTCAGGATTTACTGTATCACTGACAATTGCGCCGTCTTGAATAGTGATAACTCTATGAGCATGAGCTGCAATTTTAGGATCATGGGTAACTAAGATTACGGTGTGCCCTTGAGTATTAAGGTCTGTTAAGATCTTCATCACCTCAGTACCTGATTTAGTATCAAGAGCACCGGTTGGCTCATCGGCTAAAATAATCTGCCCACCATTCATCAAAGCGCGAGCAATTGAAACACGCTGCTGTTGACCTCCTGATAATTGTGATGGCTTATTTAAAGTCTTTTGACCAAGCCCTAGTTTTTCTAAAAGCTCAACAGAGCGCTTTTCACGTATCTCTTGAGAAGTACCAGCGTAAATTGCAGGTACTTGCACATTCTCTTTAGCATCTAAGTGACCTAATAAGTGATAGCGCTGAAAGATAAAGCCAAAGAAGTCACGACGTAGTGAAGCAAGCTCATCAGGGAGCATATTAAAGGTGTCATGACCATCAACTAAATAGCTACCTTCAGTTGGGGTATCAAGACAGCCTATGATATTCATCAAAGTTGACTTACCAGAGCCTGATGGGCCGATAATTGCAACTAACTCACCTTTGTTGATAGTAAGGTCGATACCATGTAAAACTTCAACCTTACTTTCACCACTGCCATAGGCTTTTTTGATGTTTTTTAATTTAAGTAAAGTCTCACTCATAGTTACTTCCTTAGAATGGACCTCTTCTGCGTCTGTCATTAGCCATAGCTTTAGCTTCAGCAGTATGAACATCATCACCGATAACAACTCTATCTTCAGCAGTTACACCACCTAAAACTTCAATAAATTGATCGTCTTTTACGCCAATTGAAATTTCTTTGTGTTGTACTTGCTCTTTATCATCTAACACATAGATAGTAGCTTTATCAGCGCCCATAGAACGAAGAGCGGTAATAGGAAGAGTTAACACGCCTTTTTTAGATGCCACATCAATAGTTACATCTGCGGTCATATCAATTCTTAAGGTTCTATCAAAGTTATCTGCAATCACATCAGAGTTGTAGTAGATAGCTGTTGAATTTGAGTTAGTTGAATTACTTGAGCTACTTGTAGCTGTAGCATTTGCTGACTCATATGAACTAGGTGCAGGATCGATTCTATCAAGCTTTCCTTTAAAGGTTCTGTATGGAAGGCCTAAAATAGTGAAGGTACAATCCATGCCTGGGGCTACATTGACCACATCAGCTTCACTAATCTCAGTTTCTACTTTCATATGATCTAATGAGGCTAAACGTAAAATAGTAGGAGTAGTCTGATTAGCGTTAACGGTTTGACCTTCAGATACAACGGTAGCGTACACAGTACCATCCATTGGGGCTTTAATCTTGGTGTAGCCTAAGTTGGTTTCAGCATCATCTAACGATAATTGAGCTTTTTGTCTTTGAGCTTGTAACTCTTGTAAACTTGCTTTTGCCATGTCATAGTTAGCTTCGGCAACTTCAGCGTCTTGCTTTGAGGTGGCATCAGCTTTTACTAGCTTTTGTTGGCGCTTGTACTCTAAAGATAGCTTTTTAAGCTCTGCTTTTTTAGAGGCAATTTGAGCATCGATAATTACAATCTGTGCCTTAGCTGTTTTTAAAGCAGTCTCTTGAATTTTAGGGTCGATTTCACAAAGTAAATCACCTTGTTTAACCTCGTCACCAGTCTTTACATATAACTTTAAGATCTGACCTGATACCTGAGCACCAACATCTACTTGGGTCTGACCTACGATAGTACCTGTAGCAAAGACTTTTTTATTGATATCTTTAACCTCAGCATGCACAGTCATGTACTCAATAGGCACAGGCTTTAAATAAGAATAGGCACAGTAAAACACAAGAGCTAATAGGGCTAGTGATAAATAAAGGTACTTTCTGTAGCGCTTATTAGTGATGATATTTTGAAATGACATATTAAATTCCTATTATTCTCAAAATCTTTGTTTTGATTTGTCTTTATGCCTTGATCTTAGGTAAAAATAATTAGTGATAACTTAGCTTTAAGGCTTACAAAACATTCATTTTAGCATTATTTGTGCAGTTATCCTTTTATTGATAGCTTTTCTTAGTTTTTCATGTAAGATAGTCAAACTTTAAGTTAACAAAGAGAAACAAATGGCTAAGACAAAAGATTTTATACACAATACCATCATCAAAGATGAAGATAGCTCTTACGACGATTTTGTCTTTCAAATGTTTGAACAAAAGAGAATGAGAGTAAAACGACTTTTCAGTTCGTGCATTCTAAACGGTGAAGTAGTCAATATACCATCAATTGGAGAATTTACTAAAAAAGACAATTATGGCAGTAAAAAGCTTAGAGAGCTTTTTATAAAAATGATCGATTACTTTGCCCAAAATTTCTATAATCGCCCTAAATTATTTTTAAGGGACGCCTATGAAATTATCGATCACGTTTTTGATGAGGATGCATTAGAGCCTCTTGTTACATTCACTCCTGAGCAAATGCAAAAATTAATGCCTCACCTTGATGAAGTTGCCTATCAAGAGGCCTATGAGTTTATTGAAGATGAAGGTCATAGCGAAGAAGATAGAGTTTTAATTGCTTTTAGAGGAACTCTAAAAATGAGGTTACAGTCAGAAGGCTCTGACGTTGAAGATCTTTATATTCCTCTTTTAATGCTAAATTACCTTAAAAATAATGACTGTAAGGATATCTTACTTCAGACTAATATCATTGAGGATCTTACATATTGGGCGGAGCAAATGGAAAGAAATATATTCATAAAACATAAGCATGGTTCATGCTGTGGATATGTTGAAGATAGACTTTCATTTGTTTCTCAAATGGATACTTTTGTAAAAACCTTAAGAGAAGGCATACCTTTAGAAGAGCTAGAAAAAGACAGTTACTATTCATTCTAATTCCCCTCTTGCTCTGTGTTAGAATAGCCTCAATTTACAACACATAGCGAGATAACAATGGACAAAATTAAAACCGTAATTCTAAACGAAGGTCGTGATAAGTCTCTTCATCGTCAACACCCTTGGGTCTTCTCTAAGGCTATTAAAGAAGCAAGTGATGACATCAAGATGGGAGAGAGCGTAAAACTAGTTGATGTTAACAACAACTTTTTAGCTTACGGTTTATATAGTCCAAAATCTCAAATTAGAGTGCGTGCTCTATCTTTTGACGAAAATGTTTTAGTTGACGAAAACTTAATTGCAAGTCGTGTTAAAGATGCAATCTCACTTCGACAAAGAGTATTTGAGCGTGGCAACGACGGTGTACGCTTAATCTCCTCTGAAGGTGACTTACTTCCAGGCTTAATTGTTGATAAATACAACGAGTATTTAGTAATTTCAATTTCAAGCTGTGGCATGGAGCGCTTTAAAGATACTATCGTTAATACCCTACATGAGGTATACCCAGATTGCTCTATTTATGAAAGATCAGATACCAAATCACGCTTAAAAGAAGGTTTAAAAGAGCGTAAAGGTGTGGTTTTAGGTAAAGAGCCTGAAGATACTCTTTATGTAAAAGAAGAAGGTCAAGTCTTCGTACCTGTAGATATTAAAAATGGTCATAAGACCGGTGCTTACCTTGATCAAAGATTAAGTCGTATTAAGGCAGGCTCACTTGCAAAAGGTGCTAGTGTCTTAAATTGCTTTAGCTACACTGGTGGCTTTGGTTTATGGGCTCTAAAAGGTGGTGCTAAATCAATTGAAAACGTTGATGTATCAGAGCATGCCTTGCAGGCAGCCAAAACTGGTGTTGCCTTTAATCACCTCGATCCTGGTCGTTGCAAGTTCCTAAAAAAGGATGTATTTGCTTATCTTCGTGAGCAAGTTGAAAAAGGCGTTAAGTACGATTTAGTTATTCTTGACCCTCCAAAGTTTGCCGAAAGTGCAGCTAACCTTAAAAAAGCTTGCCGTGGCTATCAAGACATTAACCGCTTAGGTTTAATGCTAGTTAAAAAAGGTGGTCATTTACTTACCTTCTCTTGCTCTGGCTTAGTTGATCCTGCCTTATTCCAAAAGATTGTCGCAGATGCTGCCCTAGATGCTAAAGTAAGTGGTCGCGTGGTTGGTACTTTACGTCAAGATGAGGATCATATCGTATCACTACCTTGCCCTGAGACCTTCTATCTAAAAGGTTTAGACATCATTGTGATGTAGGAGTTTGTATGATTTCCTATCAAGTAATTGTAGTAACTCCATTCCAGCAAAACTGTCGTTTGTTTGTAAATCCACAAACTCGTGAATGTGTGGTCTCAGATCCAGGTGATAGAGGTGAAGATATCTACAATGCCATCAAAGATGCTGGATTTTCATTAAAGTCCATTTTAATTACCCACATGCATTTAGATCATGTAGGAGGAGTAGGTAAACTTCACGAGTTATCAAAAGCACCAATTTATGGTAGCGCTATTGAAGACAGTGAAATGCTCTTACACTTAGATAGACAAGCAACTGCCTTTGGTCTTAAAAAGGCACCTATCTTTGATACTCACTATGTAAAAGATGGTGAGATAGTTCATGCAATGGATGGCTTTGACTTAAAGGTAATTACAACACCAGGTCACACCCCTGGCGGAGTTTGCTATTACTGTGAGACAGAAAAACTACTTTTAACTGGGGACACCTTATTTAATGGTTCTGTTGGTCGTACTGATTTTCCAGGTGGCTCATCAGAGGACTTAGTAGACTCAATTAAAAACAAGCTTTTTGTGCTTCCAGAGAATACTCAAGTACTCTGCGGTCACGGACCTGATACCACCATAGGTGAAGAAAAAGAAAACAATCCTTACGTTTTCTAGCTTCTAAACAACTCCCGTCTTTTCTTAAAAATTGGCATTTAACTATACAAAATTAGGTAAAAATGCCAATTTCTCTTCTAACTTGTGACTTACAAGCATTTTTAACGTTGCAAAATATTTTATGCTTTAAGAGTATTTGTATGAAATCATACAAAGAAAAATCAATAATTATTACAAAAACCAACTTAAAGGAATTTCCTATGTTAAAGAGTGTTCTCTCACTTACGCTCTCATGCTTGGCGATCTCAACTACTTTTGCAGCAAACATCGATTATTCAAAGTGCACAAGCGATAATCCACAAGCTTGTGAAGACATTAAAAAACAGTGTGAGGCAACCGACGATCAAAACTGCTTTATTGAATATGCAAAAAAAGTTTGTGTTTTCGATGAAACTGAGTGTAATGATCTAAAGCTTGGCTTTAGAACTGGTGCAGCTCACATTGAAATTGATGGCAATGCCTTTGTCGACGTGGTTATCAGTACTATTGAAAATCCTAACACCATCACTTCAATTCCTCTGTTATACGATGATCTAATGGGAGTATTAAAAGAGAAATACTCAGAGACTTTCACTGATCAAGACAAAGCCCACATCTTAAAGTATTGGCAAGAGTCATGTGCTCTAAAAGATGGTGACAGTTGTTTTAACTTAGGTCTAACCTATTTCCACGGCTACTATGTAGAAAAAGATTTAGAAAAAGCTAAAAAACTTATAGAAAAGTCATGTGACTTAAAGACAGCTGATGCTTGCGACTTACTTGCTTACGTATATCAAGATGGTATCAGTACTGATGTGGATTTTGCTAAAGCTACCACCTATTATCAAAAAGCTTGCGACTTAGGTGAGTCTAGAAGTTGCTATGATTTAAGCTACTTCTATGAAAAAGGTTATGGTGTAGCTCAGGATTATGCTAAATCGAATGAGCTAAGCTTAAAATCTTGTGATCTTGAGTATGGCGCAGGTTGCTTTAACCTAGCTGTAAACTATGCTAATGCAAAAGGCACTGAGCAAGACTATAACAAGGCTAATGAGTACTTTGCAAAAGCTTGTGAGTTACGTGAAGGTAATGGTTGTGGTGCACTAGGCTCAAATTATTTCCTAGGTTTAGGCTTTGAAAAAGATCTAGAAAAAGCAAACTTCTATTATCAAAAGGCTTGTGATCTTAAAGATGGCTTAGCTTGTACCTTACTAGCTAATAACTATGCTCATGGCTACGGCGTAAAGCAAAACTCAACTCAAGCTAAAAACTTAGTTCAAAGAGCATGTCAATTAGGCTATGATAAAGCTTGCAAGATGAACGAAGAATAGCTGCAATTTAAAAAGAACAAAGCCTAGTTTTAACGCTAGGCTTTTTAGATTGTGCTCTATTTAAATAGGCTAGTGAGCTCATCTTTAGATAAAGGTTCTAAGCCTTTGTACTTACGCTCAAGATTGATTAAATTCTCTTCAACATCATCAATATCAATACGCAAGAAATAACCTTTAGTAGCTAAAGCCTCTTCTAAATCTTCAACCTTAACTTTAGGTAAAGTTTTGTGCTTAGATAAAGCAAACATCATGACAAATTCAGGAGTACCAAAAGCATCTAAAAGACCTGCAGGAATATGTGAGAACACATCCTTTTCTTTTAAATATAAATAGCGACCTTGTTTGTTGCGACTTTTGTACACAAATACTAATCTTTCTGCCATGATGGACTCCTTTAATTTTCACTACATTATAGCGGAATTTGACTGTTCGTTTTAATTTACATCACAACTGTGCGCAAACTGCACAAATTATTTGATATCTATGGTAAAATTAAGGGTTATCTAGAGTTTAGCTAAATTTTAATACAGGTTTTTACATGAGTATGCAGACAAATACTAATCAAGCAACTGAAGTTGCTAGCATTAGCCGTACTGGCTACTCTTTTAATACTGTATTTTTACCTACAGGAACGGTTGAAGAGTTACAAGATCTTTTAGATAAGAAAATAGCTCCTAACCTTGAAGCCTACGAGAACTCCCCTCTTGTCATTGACGTCTCTAAAGTCAATTACCTCAATAATCTAGACTTTAAAGGTCTACAAGCAGTATGTCGCAAATATGGCCTATTTTTAATTGGCGTATCTGGAGCTCATACTGAAGAGCGAGTTAAGACCTTAGCTTTAATGGATATTCCAGTTGTAAACTCAACTAAGTTTGCCCGTATCCGTGAAGAGAATTTCAAGCCAAGAGTAATTACTAAAACTGTAGAAGTTCAAGTTCCTGTGCATATCAAAGAGCCTTTTGAGGTCAAAGTACCATATGAGGTTAAAGTAAGTGAGCCTGTGATGGTCTTAAACCGACATGTTCGCGGTGGTGAGATCATTCAAGCCCCTGATACTTCAGTTATTATCTTTGGTAACGTCTCCCCTATGGCCAGAATTATCGCATCACACAATATCTTAGTGTTTGGTGATATGTCAGGCGAGGTTTACGCAGGATCTCCTAAAGATAAAGATACCGAAGGCTTTAAAGATGCGTTTATCTATATCGCAGGAGAGTTTTCTCCAACTTTAGTAGCCATAGCTGGTCAATACCAAACTGCTGAAGATATGGATAACAATTTAGCACTTACCACAATTTATGGCAGACATGGACAAGTTAAAGTGACCTTACAAGGACGCAGCTTAAACTACACTCCACTGCACAATTATTAAGATTTTTAAGTTACATAAGTAACACCGATTTTTCAAATAAGTTCTAACAAGGAAAAGAAGGAAAATGTCAGAACAAGAGTTAAAGACTAAAGACGAAGAAGTTAAAGCTACAGCAGAAGAGAAAAAAGAAACTGAAACTGTAGAGGCTGAGGCTGCAACTGAGGCTAAAGCTGAAGTTAAAGAAGAAACTAAAGCTGAAGTAGCTGAAGAAAAGACTGAAGAGAAAAAAGATGATAACGTTGATGAGAATGGCGTAAGCAAAGAGCCATTTAAGAATCTTAAGGTTATCGTTGTAACCTCTGGTAAAGGCGGTGTGGGTAAGACCACCTCATCAGCTGCTATTGCAACTGGTATTGCACAGAAAGGCTACAAGACTGCAGTTATCGACTTCGATGTTGGTCTACGTAACCTTGATTTAATCATGGGCTGTGAGCGTCGCGTTGTATATGACTTCATCAACGTAATTCAAGGTGAAGCTAAGTTAAACCAGGCTTTAATTAAAGATCGTCACGTTGACAACCTATATGTACTTCCAGCATCTCAGACTAAAGACAAAGATGCTCTAACCTACACTGGTGTTGAGAAGGTATTCCGTGAGCTAGACTCAATGAACTTTGAGTATGTAATTTGCGATAGCCCAGCTGGTATCGAAACTGGTGCTTTAATGGCTTTATACTTTGCAGATGAAGCAATTATCACCACCAACCCAGAGGTTTCATCAGTACGTGACTCAGATAGAATCATCGGTATTTTAAATGCTAAATCACGTCGTGCCGAGATCAACGAAGAGCCAGTATCAGCAAAACTTCTATTAACCCGTTATGTTCCATTACGTGTTAAGAAAGGCGCTATGCTATCAGTTGAGGATGTTCAAGATTTATTAACTATTCCTCTACTTGGCGTAATTCCAGAGTCACCTGATGTATTAAATGCATCAAATGCTGGTAACCCTGTAATTTTAGATAAGTCATCTGAAGCAGGCCAAGCTTACGAAGATGCTGTAGAGCGTTTATTAGGTAATGAAGTTCCACTACGCTTTACTACCGAGAAGAAAGGCTTACTAAAGAAGATCTTTGGTAAATAATCTAAGGAGTTTGTATGTCATTTTTAAAAGCAATCTCTGATGCTATCTTTAAAGATAAAGCACAAACCTCAGCAGAGTCTGCAAAAGAGCGTTTACATTTAGTGCTTATCAATGATAGAGCAGGTCGTGAAGCTCCTGATTACATGCCAAAGCTACGTCAGGAGATCTTAGAGGTAATTAAAAAGTACATCCATGTTGATTCTGAGCAGGATGTAGAGTTAAACGTTGCTAAAAAAGGCAACACTCAAATTATCGAAATGTCTGTTTCTTTTGATAAGGACTCAGATGGCCAAAATTAGTTGATAATTTTTGCGCTATTATAATAAACTATACACAGGCTAGCTCCCTAAAGCTGGCCTTTAATTTAATAAAACTACTTTTGACAAGGAAAATTTATGAATGGCTTTTACAAGATCTTTTTGATCTTCTTATACGAGTATATCAACAACTTTAAAAACTTTGAAGGTCGTGCTAACCGTACTCAATATTGGTATAGCATGCTGGCAATCTTTTTAATTCAGATTGCTTTTAGTATCTTAGGCCTAATTTTAGGCGCACTCTCTGCAATTCCCGTACTAGGCTTAATTTTCACCTTAGTAATTTATATTTTAGGCATTGTGCAATTTGCCTATAGCATCTTCTTAATCGTCCCTGGTATTGCTATCAATGTACGTCGTCTACACGATTTAAATAGATCAGGACTTTGGTACTTGTGGTACGCACTTGCAATGGTTCTTATAGGCTTTGTTTTTATCATTGTAATGGTTTACGCAATAGCTTCTTATTACTCAAACTACGTACAGGCAAACAGCGTTGTTCTAATCTTAATTTGCCTATTCTTAGGTTTAGTACTAGCAGCAATTACTGTAGCTTATCTTGTATTTATGTGCTTTAAAGGAACAGTTGGTGCTAACAAGTTTGGTGATGAGGCAGTAGTTCAATACTACGATTATCAAAAAGCTTTAGATAAGATTAAGAGCTTATTTAAAAAGAAACAAGAAAACTAATAAGACATAGGCCTATTTGCTATTATATTTGCTCTTAGGCCTGTACTCCACCTACGACGATGACATCCCCTTCATCAAATGGATCGTCAGCCTTATAGCGCAAAATAATCTTATCAGCCTCTTCTAAGGTAATTGCACTTAATCTTGCAATTAAGTTATCACCTGTTAAGTGATTATCACGAATATCTTCAACTTTTTTCAAAAAGTTAATGCCACTTGCGGAGATACCAAAATCCTTTTGCTTAAGCTGTACGTTAAACTTACACTCACCTTTTTGCTTTAAAGGCTGTAATTCTACAAAAAGACCGGTTAAAAGCTCAGCGTGGCAAGCAAGCTCAATTAAGAGAATTAAATAAGCTTTAGCCTTAGCGATAATTGAGGTATTTGGTTTATTATCAATGACATTAGCTTTAATTCTCTCAACAAAGAGATTTTCAATGTATTCGTAGATAGAGGTATCTTTAGGAATAGCATTGTTTTTAACATCAGCTAAAAACTCATACATGACCATAGTCATGATTGGTGAAAGATTTGATTTTTCTAAGACCTCACGTAATTGTAAAGCACATTCATACTCATCAAATTTTTCAGGAGTTTTCTTATCTTTTAGCATGCTATTCCTCACCTTTTAGGAGGCAATTATACTTTGCTAAAGTCTTAATTACAATTAAAGCCTTAAGCCACTTTGATGACCTAAAGCTTTATTTAGAGGTAAGACTCTTTAAGTTTTAAATTACTTAGCTGTTTCTAGCTCAGAGATGATCTTCTCAACAGTAGATACTGCAAGACGAGCAAAGGTTAAGCCATAGTTTTGAGGATTTGAAAATACCGAGCTTGCGCCCTTTGCTTCTTCAATAAACTCTAAACCTTGCTCTGTTACCTTAACATTAGCAGGATCGGTTTTAATATCGATAGTGATCTTGTCATTTACAAGTACAGGTACGAGCTTTGCTGACACACCTTCAACTAAATGAGCATTGTCAACTAGCTGTAATACGCCAATAACTAAGCTTGCTACAGGAAATGGCTTAGGTGTTGCATCAGGAAATAGCTTGTGAACTAAGTGTTGTCTATCATCACATAAAGCTGCTACAAAGTTAGAGAAGGTATTATCTTTAGGAGCTTTATTGTCTTTGATGAAGTTTAAAAGCTCAGCTACAGATAAACCTAAGTTAACACTTAATGCAAAGTTAGTTCTTAGATTATCTAATAAACTTTGAGCACAGCTTAAAGGTGTAGCCTCTGCTACAGCTTTACGAGCCTTACGTAGTTTAATTTCCTTTTCGCTAATTTTAGCCATTTTTAATCCTTAATATGAAGTTAGAACTTGCTTTAACCAAAGATACTGCGTTGGTTGGCAAGTCCCATTGCTTTGGTCTTTAAATGACGATTGTCATGAACTTGTACTAAGACTTTAATTACATCACCAATTAAATCTACCATCTTTTGCTGTTTCTTTTGATAATCAACCTGTGGATCGCTGTCTAGTGGTTGTAGAACTTCAGCATAATCAGAGATAAAGTGGCGGCCATACTCACTTACACCTAATTTTGAAGCTTTAACTGTGATGTTTAAATTCTTAGGAATATCATTGAAGATATTTAAAAATCTGATCTGAACACCTTCAAGCATAAAACCTTCAACAGCTAGCTGTAGTACTAAATAAGCAGAGCTATCAATTAACTTTTGATCAACTACGCCTAAAGCGCCATTAGTTGCTTGTTGAGTTTGCACAAAGTACTTTTTAACTAAATCTTTTAAGCTATCAACTACATGCTTATCCTTCTTAATGACACCTTGCTCAAGGCTAATTAAAAAGTTTGCAAGTAAGGTACAGTAGATACAGCAAAAGTTCACATTGCCATGAAACATCTTTTGTAGGTATTGCACGTACTCTAAAGCTTTTTGTGCGTTACTTACCTGCTCTACATTGTTTTGATTCAAATCGTTCATAAAAACCTTTTTTTGTAATTATTAAATACTCTGCGCATTGTAATGCAAAAAGACATCAGTACCAAAAGATAAAACAATTTGCATTAAATGGTGGCATTGATTGAAGAAATTGTTTTCAACCAAACCTTGCATTCAAAAGACTTATTGTAATGAAATATTTATTTTCAAACAGTGGGCACTCTCACGAAAGAGAGCCTAGATAGACAAAAGCTCAACTTAGAAAATCTAAATTGAGCTTTTAAAGACTTAGCATTTAAGTCTTAAGAACTTTAGCTTTTAATTAAAGATACTTTAAAGCAGCGCAGTAATCTTTGTTGATATCACAAGCTTTTTGGTAGTAGCTCTTAGCCTTTTCTTTGTCAGCCTTTAAAGTATCGCTACCAAACTTGTAGATGTTACCTAAAGTACGGCATGAATCAGCGTCGTTATTGTCGCATGATTTAACAAAATCTTGGTACTCAGCTGGAACTTCATCAGCAGTCTTAGCAGTCTCTTCAACCTTTGCCTCTTGAGCAGGAGCAGCTTCTGTTGCTTGAGTCTCAGTTGCCTGAGCTTCTGCCTTAACATCCTTATCACCACAACCTACTAGAGCAGTAGCTGAGAAGATAATTGCAAGAATAGATAATGCAAACTTAGATTTCATCTTTAACCTCAATTAAGATCACTTATTACAGTACCTAAACAAACAACAAAAACTGGTACTGAAACTTGAATCTTACTTTTAAACAAACAATCAAACAGTTAATTTAGCACATGTTTGCTCTAATTAACGGCAGTGATTATAGGCATAAAGGTTAAAAATGTATAGTTGTCAAAAATGTAATCTTATGTAACTTTTTTATAATTTATGTTTGCTAAAGCCTGTGTTTAAAGCTCATTTACCAAGATTTCACTGTAAATATGATCTTTTTGCGCCTCGGTGAATTTCTTAGATGAAAAGGCTTTTAAAAAGCGCTCTACAAAGATAAGACCTTTAGGTGATACTTTAGAACTAATATCCTTATCAAAGCTTAAACTTACCTGCCTATGTGTAAAAACATTGCCTGCTGTAAGCGCAACACCTTGTAATAGTCCTAATTTAATTGCTAAGTTAAAGACTAATAAAGTGGAGTCATCGATGGAGATTTCGTGCTTTTTAAGTAAATCAATTAGCTTTTTTTGAAGCTTTACCTTTGGATCTAAGTAATCTACACTTTGCTTAACCATTGCTTTGAAGTTATCAAGAAGAGTTTCATCTATCTTTAAATTATTGTGAGCAAGGCTGTTTAGGAGCAATGATACTAATTGGCAATAATATGAGCTTAAATCGTACTCTTTTTGAAAAATAACCTTTAACTCATCAAAAGAAAGACTATTAAGATTGCTACTCATAATTACTCCTATTTAGTTGTATATTCAATTGATCTATCGACAAATTTATCTATTTTGGGCTAAAAAGTTATAGCTACATCAAAGTTTGAAAGTGAAAAATCTATATAATGCTCACTATAGATTTTTATCTTTAAACAAACAACAATCAAACAAACACATAGATAACGGCGTTACCTAGGATAATTGAAGGTCAACGCCGTTATTATTTTAGCCTTTATAAAAACCTAAAGTTACCCTATCGCGATTTTCAAGATCTTGAATGGTTTTGACATCTTTAAAACCGTGGTTCTCAAGAATATCTCTTACAGACTGACCTTGATTATAGCCATGCTCAAGTAATAATGAGCCACCTACTTCTAAATGCTTTAAAGACTCTTTGGCAATTACTCTGATATCATCAAGCCCATCAACACCTGAGGTTAGAGCGTTAATTGGCTCAAAAGGCAGTGAGGTTTTAGATAAGTTCTCATCATGCTCTTCAATATAAGGAGGATTCGAGACAATCATAGAAAACTTCATATTCTCAAAAGAAGAGAACCAATTAGAGTGCCTAAAATCTACTTTAAGTTGATACTTATCGGCATTCTCTCGAGCTACTTCTAAGGCATCTTTTGAGTAGTCACAAGCAAAAGCTTCAATGTTATCTTGAAGCTCTGTCTTAATTGAAAGAATGATAGCACCAGATCCTGTACCTAAATCTAAGACTTTGCCTTTTGGATTGATATCAAGGGCTGCTTGCACTAAAGTCTCAGTATCTGGGCGTGGGATTAAGGTAGACTCATTGACTTTCAAAGTTAATGACCAAAAGTCTTTGTAACCTAAGATATAAGCTGTAGGATAGCCAGTTGCTCTTTTATCAATTAAAGAAAAGTACTTTGTAAGGACATCCTCAGATAACTCTTCATCGTCGTGAGAGATTAACTGGATATTAGTGTAAGAGGTTACAAAAGATAGGATAAGTTTGGCATCTAAAGAGGATGACTCGATGCCACAAGCGCTAAGCTTTTGCCTAGCGCTTAATAGAGCTTGCTTTAATTGCATTGATTAAAGCGCACCTTGAGAGGCCATTTGAGCTAACTGCTCTGCCTTGAACTCCTCAATTACAGGTTTCAAGATTAGATCTAAGTTACCTGATAGTACCTCATCTAAACGGTAAACAGTTAGATTGATACGGTGATCGGTAATTCTGCTTTGAGGGTAGTTATAGGTTCTAATACGATCAGAGCGAGCACCTGATGCAAGAATGCTATGACGCATCTCAGAGGCCTGAGCATTACGCTTATCCTCTTCCATCTGTGCTAAACGAGAGTATAGGACTTCCATAGCACGAGCACGGTTTTGATGCTGTGAACGCTGATCTTGGCACTCAACTACTAAACCGGTTGGTAAGTGGGTAATACGAATAGCTGAATCGGTCTTGTTAATGTGCTGACCACCGGCACCTGATGCACGGAAGGTATCAACACGTAAGTCAGCTGGGTTAATTACAGGAGCCTCAGCAGGTGGAATTTCAGGTAATACCATTACAGTACAAGCTGAAGTATGAACACGGCCTTGAGTTTCAGTTACAGGAACACGCTGTACACGGTGACCACCTGACTCAAACTTCATATAACCGTAAGCACCTTCACCAGATAGCTTGCAGATGATTTCCTTATAGCCACCCATTTCGCCTTCAGATTCAGACACGATTTCCATCTGCCAGCCTTTAGCTTCAACATAGTGGGTGTACATTTTAAATAAGTCACCTGCGAAGATTGCAGCTTCATCACCACCGGTACCGGCACGGATTTCTAAGAAGCAGTTACAATCATCACGCTTATCGTGAGGTAGTAATAATAGTTTTAATTCATGCTCTAAATGCTCAACCTTTTCACGGGTAGGCTCAATTTCTTCTTGAGCCATAGCAACCATTTCTTCATCGTCGCCTTTAAGCATTTCTTCCATTTCAGCTAAATCTGAAACAGCAGTGTTGTATTCTTTAAATAAAGCTACAGTCTCTTGTAGCTGTGAGTATTCACGGTTTAACTCACGGAATTTTTCTTGATCAGCAATTACATCAGCTTGGCTAAGTAATTGCTCAACTTCCTGATGGCGCTCTACAAGAGCTTCTAATTTACGTAAAATTGAATCTTGCATAATGATATCTATGTTAAAAAATTTGGCTCTATTCTATCAAATTATGTATTTTTTTAAAGGTAAAAAGGAAAGATCAGGGCTTTTTAAAGGAAGTTTTAATAAAAAAAAGCCCAAGTAGCAATGAATTAACAGCTTGGACTTTCTTTACACAAAATTATAACTTTTAAGCTTTAGTAGATTGCAGCTTTAAGCTCTTCTAAAGTATCTTGTAAGTCTTTAATCTTACGTTTTTTCTCAATGATAGAAGCATTCTCAGAGGTGTTTTGTGCGCCATTAACACTGTTTTTAGCATTCTCAATTTTTTGCTTTAAACTCTCTGATAAAGCATTTTTTGCTCTTAAATCAGCTTCAAGAGCTGCTAACTCATCATTTAGGTTATCAAGTTTTCGCAAAGCATTAGCTCTATCTTTAATTAAAGCATCAGTTTCAATGCTTGTTGCAGTAATTCTCTCTAAAGTAGCTTTTTGCTCTTCACGCAGTTGCTTGATTTCATTTTTCTTTTGCTCAACGCGCTCTGAATAAGCTCCACTTGAGATACAGCTTAATTTATCGATAAAACTAGGATCTCCTGATGGATCGCATTTTTCTGGGGTAGTTGCACAAGCTGTAAGTACGCAAGTTGCAAGCACCACCATTAACTTATTTAATTTCATAAAAACTCTCTTAATCTTAAAAGAAATTAAGCCTTGTAGTTAAAGTTAGACTATGAAGCCACATCATCATAAACAAGAGTATTAGATAAGTTTGCGTAATCTGCAATTGCACTCTTTAGATCGGTTATCTTGTTTTCTAAAGTTGCAATCTGGGCATCTAACTCTTTAATCTTTTGCTGATTTTCATCAGTGCCTGCATCAACGTTCTTACTAATTTCATCACGTGCTGTCTTATATGAGGTTAAATAATCCTCAGCACCTTTTAAGTTTCCCTGAAGATAAGCAATATTCTTTTGCATACTCTCTTGCTTTGCCTTCAAGTCTTCCTTGCTCTTAGTACCTACTTTGAACTCTTCATTTAACTTAGCAACTTCAGCTTTATCATCGGCAACAACTGAGTTCATGTCATCTTCAATCTTATTTGTCTTAGTAACCGCACCTTGTACTCTTAAGTTTAAGACATCTAGCTGATCTTCAGTTTTCTTATATTTTGATCTGATATCATCTAGAACATAGTTAGCAGTCATTGCAGCACCACAGCCTACAACGGCACCTGCTGCAGCGCATGCTAATTTCTTGTCTTTACAAGCTAGAACACCGGTTAAAGCACCTAAAAGAGAGCCAACCACACAGCTTGCTGCACCTGACTTTGAGAAGAATTGAGCATTAGTATCAGTAAGTCTTGAATCAACACCTTCAGTACCACCGCTACTTGGAGATGAAGCACAACCTACTTGGGTAGTCATTAAAGTAGCAACACAGCTAACTAAAAAAGATCTTCTTATAATTTTCATATCCCTGCCTCTTTGATAAGAGTGTTTGTTTAACTTGTTATGCTAGCACCTAAGTGCTAGCAAATTTATAAATTCTTAGGTTATCTATGTAATAACATTTGGAATTGCTTTTGTTTACTTTGAGTATTATCACCATAGGTGGCACTACAATTTGATTGGCCATCATCACCTGTTGTACATACTACCTTTGGTAAATTATAAACATCACCATTAGTGCACTTAGCAGTTGAGTTAGCGCCAATTTGCAATGCACCATTATTTAAACCACCAGTTACACCACCTGTGCACTTAACACCATCTTTTTGGGTAATAGTAGCGGTGCCTTTACCATCTTTGAACTCATATTGAAGTTTTAATGGACGATTGGTTTGTACATCCACAATACCAGATTGTACTTTCCAAGTACCATTTAACTTTGAAATATCACCTTGTTTTAAGACATCATTAGTTAAGCTTTGAGCAGCTCCTTGTGGGATGTCAAAATCAGGTACAGGAGATGGCTGTACTACAGCATTTGGAGCTTGGTTATTTTGTACATCATTAGCATTGTTAGCATTAGGATCTAAAGCTTGATTATCATCAGTATTTGGAACACCTTGATCATCAGCTTTTGGCTGCTCGTTATCAAGTGGTTCTGGAGCAGGTGCATTGTCATCTAATTGATCAGGTACATTTGGATCTAAAGCATCAGGTGCGCTCTGATTATTATCATCTAAGCTTTGAGGAACCTCTGGTAATGCATCAGGAACGTTATTGTCAGGAATATTATTATCAGGAACAACCGCGCCTATAGGATCTCTTACTACAGTAGTATTATCCCCTTGCAAACCAACTTTAGGTAAATCTACATCAACTCCTTTTAATTTAATATCAGGAATTGGGGCACCAATACTAAAGGCAGGTTTTAAATCAAAGCCTGGGAATACCTTAAATAAAGGAAGACCACGAGCAAAGAAATACCACCATAATAGGTACAACAAAAGTAGTAACAATAATAGAAGTGGTAATAGCCATAACAACCACTTACAGCAACGATGCCCGCCTGCAACCGCTGCTGCAGCACCAGCAGTTCCAGCACCAACTGCGCCTGCACCACCTACAGCTCCAGCTGTAGCAGCTGTTGCAATCACAGGTCTTGTTAACTTATCTAAAGGTGCGCCTTTTAAAGAATCGCCACGATTTAAAAATCCCCAGAAGGTTATTACAGGGCGACCATTTACAATATAAATGCAGGTATCATCAGGAAAATGAATGGCAGGGTTAGTAGTTTTAGCGTCTTTATCACCTGTTAAAAAATGAGCATAAAGTTTGTCAGTTGAGGTAATTGCGCGGGCCTCAAGATTTTTTCCAAAAAGATAGAACTTATTTTGAGCCTCACTTAAAATATCATAGCATTTAGCCTTTTCCTCAGGACTTGCAGCATTCCATGAAACAACGTCATAATCTTCGTTTTCAGAATCAAATGGAATGTACCAATCTGCTTTCTTGCCATCCTCAGAAAAACGTGGTTTTGCCAACATCTGAGCATACTTAGTTCCTAAAAGAGGTGAATTCTCAACTGATGCAACAAAGGCATCAGCTCTTTGGTAAACTAAAACACCATCTTCACCAATTGCTTGATAATTGCGTAAATCGCCACTATTTAATAACTTGCTTGCCATAAAGTCCCCTTGGACTAATTTTATATTGTTTAATTTATAAGCCAGGATTGTGATCAAATCTAGCTTATATTATTAACTTTCTATCATTCTTCACAAACTTTTTTAAGTTGTTCACCAGCTTGCTTTAATTCATTCTCAATTTGCACTTCGTCCCCTGGCTTAAAGACCTTACCGCCTGTGATATGCGCAATGCAAGAAGCAGAATCAATTGAATCACCAATTAAGATGGTATGAATTTTAAGCTTAGGCTTTTGTGCATGAATTCTTTGAGCTACAAAGCAAGGATCAACACCATTGGTAAATGGACAGGTATCCTCGCCATCGCTAATTAAAATACCCACAGCCTCTGAATTTACGCCATCAAGCATACTTGCAAGCTTATTTAAACCATCAATTAAAGGTGTCTTACTGTCATAACGGTATGGATCAATGCGATTGATTGCCTCAATTAAAGCAGGTCTTTGAATAGGACTAAAGAAACCTCTGTCTTTTGCTTGAGGACAACCGTTGATCTCAATTAATCCAATTGGCACATTTTTATCTGTTCTTTGGATTAACTTTTTAGCAGCATTTTTAGCTGCAATCAATCTTGTAGTATTACCAAAATCAATCATCATCGATTCTGAGCCATCAAAAGCAATTGCCATCTCAGGCATCTTACCTTGCTCTTTTAATGTTTTGCACTTTGGAACTTTATTAGCTGCTTTTTTCTTAGCTTCGGCATCTGCTTTAGCTTTTGCCTCTGCCTTGGCTTTAGCATCGGCCTCTGCTTTTGCCTTAGCTGCAGCTTCTGCTTTAGCTTTTTCAGCATCTGCTTTAGCCTTAGCTTCAGCCTCTGCTTTTAATCTCTCCTCTTCTGCTTTAGCCTT
>ONCS01000169.1 GCA_900316375.1 uncultured Succinatimonas sp.
GGCAACGCGAACCCGTCGAATCCCCATATAGGAAACTATATGGGGCGGTAGGAATCCCCTTGCTTTAGCAAGGGGAGGATGTCAATTTCGATTTTGCTCTATCCAATCAACTGCAAAGTCAACAAGTTCTCTTTGGTCAATAAGTCTTACTAGACCATCTCCAATCATGGCTTTTGCAACATTATGAGTCTTTTCAAAAGCGGCTCCTATTTTATTAAAATCTTCACCATCGACAAATAGTGTTTTGTACTCTTTCCATACGCGTTTGCCATTTTCCATAATTGCACTGTGTGCAATGTAGTCATGCTTTGAAAGGTAGCTTGCACGAGCATCGGCTAAATGCAGGGAAGTGTTCTTGTCATAGGCTACGCCTAAAAGCAGTACCTTGCCATGTAAGTCATAGATTTTAGAAAGGGGAGAGCCATCACCGAAGATGTTTTCTAAAGAATGGTTTGATATGATTTCTTGCGCATGCTTGCCAAGAGCTGCAAAAGAACGGGCAGGATGCTCCGATCTCATTGCACCAGGCCACTTACGAAACATCTCAGCTGTGGCGCCCATGGTATTAGTTGGCGTAATGTCTTTGTCGTAGGCTGGCCAATTTTTACGTATTAAGTTCCAATCTTTTTTGTCTACATCCCAATGTACACCTTCTTCAGGATCTAGGTTTTTCCAAGATTGAGTTGGCATGATGATAGTACCATCAGAGCCTACAACATCTATTAACGCTTCAATGACAGTTTGAGCGTCACCGCAAACATAGCCCATAGCCTTTAAAGAAGTGTGCACAATTACGGTATCTCCTTTAGATAGACCTAAGTTTTTGAGGGTATTTGTAATTTGATTTTTGAGGATGGTTTGCATAATTTTCTAAAAGGCCCGCACGTAAAAGATAAAAATATCAAAATATCATATAATCAGAAGTATAGATGTAATATGTTGAGTTTGATAATAGTTTGATTTGTAAGGTGTTAACTTATGCAAAAAAGAATTATCCCAGGAATTAATGCTTTTAAGTATTGCTTTATAGATCAAATTGATGGCTCTTACACAGATAATTCGTATTACGTAGATAAATCACCTTACATAGAAAAAGCACTATTTGAACTTAAAAATATAGCCTTATTTACAAGACCTCGTCGCTTTGGTAAATCAATGTTTCTTTCAATGCTAGATTCATTTTTTTCGCCAAATCCAAAAGATCCTTGTGATCTTTCAAATCACGAAAAACTCTTTTCAAAATTAGATATCTACAAAAATACTGATTTTTGTCAAAAGTACATGGGTAAAATTCCTGTTTTGTATATTACTTTTGCAAACTCTGGTACAAATACAGGGTATTTAAGCTCTTTAAATGGCTTAGCTAGAGCCATTGCTGACTGTGCTAATCAATATTTATTTTTAGCAGAATCAAAATACCTAACAGAAAGTCAAAAGGCTCAATTCAATGATTTAACCCAACTAAGTGATTTGATTTTGCCAAAAGAAATTCTTGAAGTAAAAGTTCAATCTTCACTGAATTTGCTATGCGCTATGTTAAGTCGTCACTATGGAGAAAAAAATGTAATTATCCTAGTTGATGAGTATGATGTACCTTTATCTAAAGCTGCCTTTACCAACTACTATTATGACTTTAAGACTATCATGTCAAATATGTTAGGTTGCGCTTTTAAAACCAATACGCTTTTAGCTAAGGGCTTTATAACAGGTTGCTTGCGAGTTGCAAAAGAAAGCATTTTTACTGGTTGGAATAATTTCTGCGTTGTCGATTATGATGATCCGACTTTTTCATCATTATTTGGTTTTACAGATGATGATGTTCTAAAATTGCTTAAAAACTTCGGTTTTGAAGATAAGTATCAAACGTATAAAGATTGGTATGATGGCTACCACTTTGGAGAGTGTGATATTTACTGTCCTTGGGATGTAGTAAGTTATACTGCAGCATTACTGAAAAATCCACAAGCTAGGCCTAAGACTTACTGGAACCATACTGGAAATAATGAGCTAGCAGTTGTTGCTTTTGCAAATGATCCTAATACTTACGCAGATGAATTTAGTGAGCTCTTACAAGGTAAATCAATCGATGTTCCTTTCTTTGATGATTTAAACTACAAGATGGTAGAATCAGGTAGCAGTAAAAATACTCCATATTTATGGTCTGTACTTTACATGACAGGGTATCTAACTGCCGATAAAGATCAAAGTAATTTAAAAGAAAAATATATTAGACTTCGCATCCCAAATAAGTGCGTGAAAGAGTGCTTACAAGAACAGATTGATTTGAGTTTTACTTCAAAAAATCCAAAGTATGTCAAAAAGTCCAATGAAATTGTCGAGTGTTTCTTTAACGACGACTTTGCAGAACTGCAAAGAAGACTTACCAAAGCAATGTATGCTTATGTAAGTATTTATGATACTCAAAAAGGCACAGATAAAGAGTCTTTATATCACGCATTTTTAAATGGAACTTTATCTGCAACTTTAGATGTTGAAGATCAAAACTTTTACGCTTCAAACTATAAACTTGGAGATGGTAGAGCCGATATCGTGTTTTTGCTAAACGGTTGTATTAAAGACTTTGTAGAAAGACCTGGTAAATTTAATCGTAAATTAGTCATTATTGAGTGCAAAGTTGCAGCAAATCATGATGAATTAGAGCAAAAAGCAAAAATAGCTATTACTCAAATTAAAGAAAAATACCTAAAAGGTGTTGATGGAAAATTCCCAGATGCAGCAGTTGTAGCTATGTACGGCATCGCTTTTTATAAAAAAGAATGCAAAGTGTCCTTTGAGTGCGTTCAAAACTAGACTAATTAAAATCTAATGTATTGGCTTTAAGAGACTTAAAAGAGTGTTAAGCCAATACATCATTTTCCTTCCTAAAAAAATTTAAATTTTTTTTACTTTCCCCCTTGAAACTTAAAATATCGTCCCCATATAGGTAAGTGTTGAAAGTTTTAGATAGTTTTAACTTGCTCTAATAGTTAAAACTTAGGTGACAATCGGACGCCATTTTTCCGATTAAAAGATTAATAAAAACGGTATAAACCGGGGGATAAAATGAAATTAATTCCTTTGTATGATCGCGTTATTGTAGAGCCATTTGAGGAAGAGACTAAGTCATCTGGCGGTATTTTACTAGGTAGCGCAGCAGTTAAGTCAACTCGCGGTAAAGTAGTTGCTGTAGGTAAGGGCCGTACTTTAGAGAATGGTCAGGTTGCACCTATGAACGTTAAGGTTGGCGATACCGTTATCTACAACGAAGGCTACGGCTGCAAGAAAGAGAAGTTAGATGGTAAGGATGTAGTTATCATCTCTGAGACTGACGTATTCGCAATCGTTGAAGACTAAAAAGAATTTTTTGAGTAAATAGGAAGAAATTACAATGTCTGCAAAGCAAGTTGTATTTGGTAATGATGCACGCACTCAAATGCTTGAGGGCGTAAACATTCTAGCTAACGCTGTTAAAGTTACCCTAGGTCCTAAGGGCCGTAACGTAGTTCTAGATAAGAGCTACGGCGCTCCACTAATCACCAAAGATGGTGTTTCAGTTGCTAAGGAAGTTGAGCTTGAAGGCAAGTTCCAGAACATGGGCGCTCAGATGGTTAAAGAAGTTGCTTCAAAGGCTAATGACGCAGCAGGTGATGGTACCACCACCGCTACCGTTCTAGCTCAAGCAATTGTTAACGAGGGCTTAAAGTCAATCGCTGCTGGTATGAACCCAATGGACGTAAAGCGCGGTATTGACAAGGCTGTAGCTGCTGCTGTTGAAGAGTTAAAGAAGCTATCAATCAAGTGCGAAGACAAGAAGGCTATCGCTCAGGTTGGTACCATTTCAGCAAACTCAGATGCTACCGTTGGTAACTTAATTGCTGATGCAATGGAAAAGGTTGGTCGTGATGGCGTTATCACCATTGAAGATGGCCAAGGCTTAGAGGATCAACTAGATCTAGTAGAAGGTATGCAGTTTGACCGCGGTTACCTATCTCCATACTTCGTAAACAAGACCGAGACTGGTACTGTTGAGTTAGAGAACCCATACATTCTTCTATGCGATAAGAAGATTTCAAACATCCGTGATTTAATCACCATCCTAGAAGGTGTTGCAAAGGCTGGTAAGTCACTACTTATCATCGCAGAGGATGTTGAGTCAGAGGCTCTAGCTACCCTAGTTGTTAACAACATGCGTGGTATCGTTAAAGTTGCTGCTGTTAAGGCTCCAGGCTTTGGCGACCGTCGTAAGGCAATGTTACAAGATATCGCAATTTTAACTGCTGGTACCGTGATCTCTTCAGAGTTAGGTATGGAGCTTGAGAAGGCAACTTTAGATGATCTAGGTGTTGCAAAGCGCGTTGTAATTACCAAGGATAACACCACCATCATCGATGGTGAGGGTGATTCTGAGGCAATTAAAGAGCGTGTAGCTCAGATCCGCAAGCAAATTGCTGATTCAACTTCAGATTACGATCGTGAGAAGTTACAAGAGCGTGTTGCAAAATTAGCAGGCGGTGTTGCTGTAATTAAGGTTGGCGCTGCTACTGAAGTTGCAATGAAAGAGAAGAAAGACCGCGTAGAAGACGCTATGCACGCAACTCGTGCTGCTGTTGAAGAAGGTGTTGTTCCAGGCGGCGGTGTTGCTCTAGTTCGTGTAGCTAAGAAGATTGCAGGCCTAAAGGGCGACAACCAAGACCAGAACGTTGGTATCAAGGTTGCTCTAACTGCAATGGAAGCTCCTCTACGTCAGATCGTAACTAACGCAGGTCAAGAAGCTTCAGTTGTTGCTAACGAAGTTCGCAACGGCACTGACAACTACGGTTACAATGCAGGTACTGAAGAGTACGGCGATATGATCGAGATGGGTATTCTTGATCCTACCAAGGTAACTCGTTCAGCTCTACAATACGCAGCTTCAATTGCTGGCTTAATGCTAACAACTGAGTGCATGATTGCTGATGCTCCTCGTAAGGATGATGCAGCTCCAGCTGCTCCTATGGGCGGTATGGGCGGCATGCC
>ONCS01000171.1 GCA_900316375.1 uncultured Succinatimonas sp.
ACGTAGTGCTCTAAGCACTTAGTCTAGTCAACTAGGCTGTGAAGCCCCCGCTTCAAAAGCGTAGCTTTAAGCGGTGGGTGGTTGACTGATGAGATTGAGGTATTTTTCTTGATTTGAGGCTAAGAGAAATTCACTAAATGACATCGGTTTTAGGTTAATTTGGTCAATCTTGCCAACTGGAAAGCCTAAGCCTTGGTGCATGGTAACTCCTAAGAGACTTCCTGCTGAAATCACATGATACGCTCTTGCCTCCTCGCAAAAATACTTAAGCGATGATAGTGCCTCAGGGCAATCTTGAATTTCATCTAAGATGATTACAGTGTCTCTAGGGGTAATCTTAAGATAACAAAAAATTCCGATTTCTGTAATGATCCTTTGAACATCAAAATCCTTTTTAAAGCTTTGACTCATGATCTCATCAGAATTAAAGCTGATATACGCAACTTTTGCATAATTATCTTTAGCAAACTCCTTGATAAGATAGGTCTTACCAACCTGTCTTGCTCCATTGACGATAAGTGGTTTTCTATCACTACTATTTTTCCAAGCAAGAAGCTTTTCTAAAGCAAATCGATATATACGTTCTCTCTTTTTTAATCATTAGCTCAAAATACAGCCTTTTTTTCTTATAATTATAGTATATGCTTGCAATATTGTAAGGAAAAATTACGTAAAGAATTGCAAAATTGTCACGAAAGTATGTACAAAATCTTGCATTATTGTAAGGAAAAAGTAGTTAAACTATTGCAAAATTGTAAGGAAATGATTATCTTAGAGATCATAAGTTAAGGTACTGCCATCTATACCTTAACTTAAATTATTTAAACAAAAAGCATTTTAGAAAGATATGCTAGTTTTTAGGCCACCATGCAGGTTTTGCAAAGTTTTTAAATACTGCATCACTATCTACGCCTTTGACAAACTCAGGATCAAGAACTGCTTCTTTTAAAAACTTACCTACACCTTCAACTCGATGATTTTGTACGGCAATTACAAGCTTAATTGGCTCTTTAACATCCTCAGCGCCTAAGGCTTTTTCAAAGTCTAACTTAGCAGCATAAGCATAATTACCAGGTACAAAAGCTGCTGCAATTGAATCAAGTGAGCGTGGTAATTGAGCAGCCTCCATTGGTACAAAGACAATGTGCTTAGGATTTTCATCAATGTCAGCAACTGATGCCTTTTGCTCGTTCTTATCAGCTTTAAGTGTAATTACTTTCAAGTCTCTTGCTACACGCAGCGCACGGGCAAGATTTACCGCATCATTTGGAATACCAACTTGAGCACCCTCAGGGATGTCATCTAAGGTTTTGTATCTGTCAGAGAAGACAAAGATACCTAAGGTTGGGAAGTTCACAACAGATGAAAGCTTTAAGCCTTGGTTTTTGACAATACCGTTTAGATAATCTTGATGCTGAAATAAATTTGCGTCAATGTCACCTGAATCTAACGCAGAATCTGGCTGCACCCAATCAGTAAACTCGACAAACTTAAGCTCATGGCCACGCTTTTTCACAACAGGCTGTAAGTACTTTGCTAAGATCTCACGATAAGGTCCTGGCACTACACCTACTTTGATAACATTAGGTACAGAGGTGTCAAGTAGAGCCTTATCATCCCCACAACCTGTTAAGGATAAGACAACTGAGGTAAGTAATACGGTACTTGCAATAAGTTTTGATAATTTCATTTTTTGACTCCTAATTTCTTTAAGTAATCAGCGCACTGCGCCCTTAGAAGTCACAAGATTGGTCAAGTAAAATTAACTAACTGGTTTTATACACAAAGGCATTAAAGATAAAAAAACTGAGTTAACTTTAAAATTTTGATTAGATAGCCTAATCATTTTGACTGTACATTTAAACATCAATTCAATGGTGTCTAAGTGTCATTTTTCGGAATATTTGATCAATTGCTTTGATCTTATAATTTGGTGCCATCGCCTAGCTTGCATTTATGATTACATAAATTTTATTTTGCTGTCAACAAATTTTTCATATAAAGGGTCTTAAGCTCCTAAAAAAGTGTGCTTAAGGCCTTTTTCCTTAAGGCTTAGCGCCAAATTGTAAATAACCGAATCCA
>ONCS01000119.1 GCA_900316375.1 uncultured Succinatimonas sp.
CTTACGCTGTTCCCAATCGATAGCTTAAGCACATCAAAATAATTGTCTCGAGATCCCTTTTACTTATAAGTTGCGCTAGTTTCGCAAAAGTCTTTTTACTTTTCTTAAAAATTAGATCTTACCATTGAGAAAGAAAGCAATTATCTCTAAAATTAAGGCATAATTTAGCTAATTACAGCTTCACTGCTTTTACAATCGCTTAGTGGTTAATATAAACTTCATCAAAAGGATTTTTTTGTGTCTTACGATCATGAATCTTCAAATAATCAAGACGATTACTACGCAGTCTTAAGTGACCCTAGTATTGATTACGCATCCTTTACAGATGATTTTGTACCTCCTGACGAAGAGTACGATGAAAAAGAGCAAGATCTTATAGACGATGCTTGGGATTTTCTTAATCAGTACAAGTTACGTTATTTTCTTGATGATTTATTAGAGCAACGTGAAGATTACCTAAATAGCTTAAATGAGTGTGCTAAAAATATAAAGTCCAATGATTCATTGCTTTCTAACATTTCAAAAGTAATGGATCAAAAGAGCTTTCATTGCAGCGCTTTAAATGATCTGACATCACAAGATGAGGTTAGCTATACTAATCAAGAACCTCCAATCAATCAAAGTCTTTACGCCAATCTAAGCGATGCTAAAAATATTGGAAAAACAGCTAACAGCATCCCAAACACCCCTTTTTTTCAATTAGAGGCTCTGGGCTTTGATTACGATAATACTATTGCATTAAGGTATTTAACTTTTCTTCTAGATAAAAACAGTCCCCACGGTAAAGGCTATGTTTTCTTAAGATACTTTTTAAGAAAACTTTTTATTGATGATTTTTTAGAGTCTTTAATACAATATGATAATGATGATGAAGATAATTATCTGTTTAACTTCGAGCCTAAACTAAATATCTTAAGTGACAGCTCCACGCAGTATCGCTTAGAAAAGATTGTAAAATTCGCGCTTTCTGATCAAAAAAGAAAATTTTTTGAGGAAGATTTTTACTGTAATTTCAACGTTGTTCCTAACTATGTTGCAATCAAAGAAGGTACAACGTACACAATTGATTTAGCAATCTTTAATGATGAGTTTTTCATACCAATAGTGCTTGTGGTAAGTGATCGCGATTTAAAAGATCATTACGGTCACTACAAGTGTCAATCAGCCCTTTTTTGTATGGAAGAGTATCACTGCAAATATCCTGATGGTGTGGTAACTCCAGTTTTCTACCTAACAAAAGATGGTAGAGAGCCAAGTGCTGATGAACTTAGAGCAACCTACAATGCTAATCGTTTAAAAAAAGGTAAAAAGGTAATCGAAATCTTTTCGGATGATTATTTTAAACCAGTCTCTTTTAGTAATTGTCTTTTACCTTTCTTAGATAACTCCCATCTAGCAATGGATGTTTGCAGTTACAAAAAAGATATCGACACATTGGCATTCTTAGAACAATCAGAAAAACATTCTGAGATTTGCTCTAGAGAGTATGGAGCTATTCAACTTTACCTTGCTTTAGACGAATTAAATCAAGCTCTTGATCCAACCGGAAATAATGACGATTTAGTTAATTTTAATCGCGGTATTGCTGATACTATCAAAAGTTTTAAAGAAGCTGTTGAGTCAATAATCAGTAAAAAAGAGCAGGCAACACAACAGAAGAGCATAAATTTAGAGCCTACCTTTGATAAGTTATTTACCGCCATGACAAGCGCTGGCTTTAAATCCATAAAAAGACCTAATATTGAAGAAGAATACCCTATGCTTACAGAAATTAAAGATAGTTTACTGTCAAATGTTAATCGCTTTGAGTCAGCTTTAATTATTGAGGATGCTCTAAAAAGCGCTAAAAAGGAGATCTTAAAAAAGATCTTTAAATGCTTTGAAAATAATTTTACTGGCAGTGGTGGCATTTTATTAAATGTTAATAACTCTGGAGTTGATTTAAAGCCTTGCAGTGATTGTTATGACTATAAGTCATATCACGAACTAATAGACAGCTATATTGACTCAAATGAAGCCTTTGAAAGCA
Source organism: uncultured Succinatimonas sp. (assembly GCA_900316375.1). GTDB lineage: Bacteria > Pseudomonadota > Gammaproteobacteria > Enterobacterales > Succinivibrionaceae > Succinivibrio. Next base: position 2,030 of record ONCS01000119.1, read on the forward strand.
CTATTACATATGCTATTGAAGATCTTGAAGGGAATATTGTCAAAACTAAACAAGGATTGCCTGGAATAAACTTTGAGATCCCAATTGACCCAAACTTTTATGGTGAGGAAATGCATTTGTGGCTACGCTTAGAGTTAGACAGAAACTTTTACATTGGCATTGTCTTAACTAGAACCGAGACAGATGGCTCTATAACCGAGATCACTAATCTTGAGAAATACCAACAGATCTTGGCTATTTATACTAATAACAATGAAGTAAAAAACAATGGCACTAATTGGGTAGTTAAAATGCCTTGTAAGGAAAATATTAAGTATGCAACTCAAAGTGATAATCTTTACCCGGATTTTAAAGACTTTAATCATGCAGCTTTAGATGTAATAAGGGATGACTCTTTAATCGAAGATTTTGTAAGTTTTAACTGCGGTAGAGCAAAAAGTATAGTATTACGCTGTCTTATCAATTTGTTTTAATTTGTGTCAAATTTTCTGGTGTTATACTCAGCAAAGTTTATAAGGCACCAAGTTTTTTAGAGTCTTCACCTTTACGAGCAAAGATTAGATTATGAGGTCCTCCAAAGCTCATGCAGGTAAAAATATCTAACCTTTATTTAAAAGTCGTTATTACCAAAGGTAAGCATAGGCGATCTACTTACGCTGACATTTGGAAGCTTGTTCTTATATCTTCTTGAAAGCATTCTGATAATAGCATGTAACTCGTAGTGATCATCAATGCCTAATATATCTTTAAGCTCTGGAAAATCCTTTAAGATCTTGATAGTGGACATTTTTTCATTAGTGTAACCACTTAAAACCTCAAAGAGCTTTTCGTAGTTGTGATTGAAAAATTCGTAATAACGCCTTGTGCCTTGACGATTACTGATAAAATCTTCCATTGCATTTGAGCGATTAATCAAATAGAGCTCATCAATTTCAAGATGTTTGGTGTTTTCAAGCTGTAAAGTCTTTAAAAAATCATGATAGGACTGTATTGTTTCTTGATTTGAGGCCAATCTTTTATGCCTTAAAAGACTCAAACTCTACTTTGCATGTCTTCTTGTAAAAGGCAATGCCAAAGACTCTTAGTTCTTTCATTGAGTGGAAATTTGCAAACATGGTTTTTGCATAGTTTTTGTTTTTAACCTGAGCTACAGCATCTTTTGCAAGTGTTTCCATTTGCTCTTCGTTTTTGGCAGCTTTAATCTCAATTATAAAACCCAGCATTGGAGAGATAATTTGATCTTTAGTTTTTAAAAGAAAACTAAAGTCAGCCCTACCATCACCAAGCTCGCCATTTGAAATATATTTGTTATCTTCAAAATTTAAGATACCTGATAATCTGCCATTTAAGAAAGCATGGTACATACTCTCTTTGTCAGTTCCTTTCTGGGTATCGTAAATGCTGACATTTGATACTAGAGCCTTGTTTAAATAAGATTCTAAGTAGAAAGGATCAGGCTCTTTTAAGACAATCAAAAGCTCATTTAATGATTCTACATATTTTGGGTTTTTATCTGTAAAACACCATTCAATCGCGTTTTTTAACTCTTTTCTTACAGATTTATTTGGAATTTCAAGTTCTACTTGGCTAGCATCATCAGAACTGAAAATTACTTGTTTGCAAGTTAAATATCCAGATGTAAACATCAAATTCCAAAAGTAATTAGAGTTGTCGCTGTTACCTAAAATTTCGTACTTGATGTCATTGTTTAAGGTAACTGTAATTGAGCCACCATTAAGTAATGTTTCAAAGTCTTCAGCATAGGCTTTTGGATTTTTTGAAAACATATCTTTTAAAAGCGTGATATTACCAGTACCACCCCAGTAATTTTCTGGAGTCATCCTTTTTGCAAGCAAATCTTCAGTACGGCATATAACATCCCATGGACAGAAGATATCATCATCTCCTATATGATAGCCATCGTACCACTCTTGATATTCTGGATACTTATCCTCTAACTTATAGTAAGAAAGCATGGTTTTAACTTCATTTTGAGTAAAACCAAATAATGAAGAGAAACGTGAGTTTTCTAAACCAAAG
>ONCS01000178.1 GCA_900316375.1 uncultured Succinatimonas sp.
ACGCTCAGCAAACTTTCTGTCAGATACTTGCTCTTCAGCATAATCACGTAGAGCATCAATCCATGAATAGCCAACACCATCAGAGAATTGCTCTTTTTGACGCCATAGAACTTCATCAGGTAACATACCAGAGAAAGCTTCACGTAAAGGTTTCTTCTCAATTACCTTACCAGGGCACATCTTGCCTTCTGGGTTAAAGTGCATTGCAATATCTAAGAACTTCTTATCTAGGAATGGTACACGTCCTTCAACGCCCCAAGCCATCAAAGACTTGTTTGCACGTAAGCAATCATATAAGTGTAATTGATCTAGCTTACGAACTAGCTCTTCGTGGAACTCTTTAGCATTAGGTGCTTTGTGGAAGTATAAGTAACCACCAAAGATCTCATCAGAGCCTTCGCCTGATAGAACCATCTTAATGCCCATAGCTTTAATATAACGAGCCATTAAGTACATAGGAGTTGAAGCACGAATGGTAGTTACATCGTAAGTCTCAATGTGATAGATAACATCACGAAGAGCATCAATACCTTCTTGAATGGTGTAATGAATTTCGTGGTGAACAGTACCTAAATAATCAGCTACTACCTTAGCTTTCTTTAAATCAGGAGCGCCTTCTAGGCCAATAGCAAAAGAGTGTAGGCGAGGGAACCATGCATCTGATTTTCCATCATCTTCAACACGTTTTTCAGAGTAGAACTTAGCAATAGCTGAAATAACTGATGAATCTAGACCACCTGATAGTAGTACGCCATATGGAACATCGCACATTAACTGACGACGAACTGAATCCATTAAGCCATCTTTTAATGACTGTACATCAGTTTGATCGTTTTTAACGTTCTCGTAATTCTGCCAATCACGCTCGTAATAAGGCTTAAACTCGTAGTCACCACCTTTTGAATATAGATAATGACGAGGAGGGAACTCTTTTACGGTATCACATACGTTAACTAGAGCTTTCATTTCAGATGCTACATAGAAACGACCTTCATGATCGGTACCCACGTACATTGGGTTAATACCCATATGATCACGAGCTGCGAAGATACAGTCATCTTCAACATCGTAGATTACGAAAGCAAAGTCACCTACTAATCTATCAACGAAACACTTACCAGTTTTCTTGAACTCTTCATATAGTGGAAGAATAACCTCACAATCAGAGCCAGTCTTGAACTTGTAATCAACAGTTAGCTCTTTTTTCAAATCTTTATGGTTATAAATCTCACCGTTTACAGCTAAGACATGGGTTTTATTTTCGTTGTATAGAGGTTGAGCACCATTTTGAGGATCAACAATAGATAGACGCTCATGAACAACAATTGCATGCTCGCCTTGATAAATACCTTCCCAATCAGGACCACGGTGTAACTGTAATCTTGAGTTTTCAAGTGCAGTTTGACGTAAGGTTTCTGAATGCTCTTTAATGTCAAAAATACCAAATATAGAACACATAACGAAAACAGCTCCTTTACGCTGTAAATAATTCTGTAAAGTGAGGCTTTTGGCCTACTATGTTCAAAATGTTATCACAAACTAAGCTATGCAAATGGTAAAGCACAATTATGGGGCGTGATTTAAAGTAGAATTAAGATCTTTACTCTATTAAAGAAAATTTACTTTATAAAAGAACTTATAAAACAATAAGATAATTTATAAAAATAATAATGCACTAAAATGGAACGTAAGATTTTTGTAAGTTTAATAAGATCTTTGAAACGTTTGCGAAATTTTGGTTCTTTTTATGTCTAATTGCTATGAAAAAATTTAGTTTTGTGAAGTGGAAAGTCTTTGTTTATCGCGTTTTGTGAACTACAATTAATGTATAAGAACAAATCATAAAAAAATTCATCTACATCTTATTTAAAATCAACTTTTGGGGGGTATGTGGAAGCAATTGATGTCAATTATGCCTTTTTAATCGTAGGTATCCTTCTAACCTTCGCAATTTTAGCATCTAAGCTCTCTTCATTCTTTGGCACACCTTTATTGCTGTTGTTCCTAGCAATCGGTATGTTAACAGGTGAAGATGGACTGATACTTCATATCCATTACGACGACTATACTTCTGCATTCTTTATAGCTAACTTAATGTTGGCTATCATCCTTCTAGACGGTGGATTGCGCACTAGCTTTACTACCATGAAACGAGTGGCCACAGAGTCATTCTTACTAGCAACCATCGGTGTTGTGGTTACCTCAGGAATCACAGGTGCTTTAGCCTACTTACTTTTAGATATCTCTTTAATTCAAGCTCTACTTTTAGGTTGTATTGTAGGTTCAACTGATGCTGCAGCGGTGTTCTCTTTATTAGGTAAAGATCAAAACGTAAGTTTAAAAGCTAATGTATCTAATACCTTGCAAATAGAATCAGCAACTAATGATCCTATGGCAATTTTACTTACAACCACCATGATCGCTTTTGCCTCAATGAAGGCAACCTCATTTGTTGATGCTTTAATCTTCTTTGCAGAGCAATTTGGCTTTGGTATTTTACTAGGTCTTTCTATTGGTATGTTAGCTAGACTTATCATTGCAAGCTTAAAACTTGGTGTAGGTCTTTACTGTATTTTAGTAATAGGTTTAGGTTTAATCGGTTTTGCAATAACTGCCTATGTTGGAGGTTCTGGCTTTTTAGCCATCTTTATCATCGGCATGTGTATAGGCAATCAGAAGGTTAGACAGGTAAGTTTTATTTTGCCGGTATCAGAAGGTTTTACTTGGCTTGCTCAAATTACTCTATTCTTGTTCTTAGGTCTTTTAGTTAGCCCTCATGAGATGCTAAATTACGTGGTGCCAGGTGTGGTAATTGCAGTTTTAATTACCTTAGTTGCAAGACCTATTGCTGTATTTTTGTGTATGAAACCTTTCTTTAGGTCATACAATAATCGCGATCTGATCTTTATGAGTTTTGTAGGTTTACGCGGATCTGTGCCTATTGTACTTGCTATCTATCCTGTATTTGAAAACCTAGATAATCCACAGCTTTACTTTAACGTTGCCTTCGTTGTAGTAATAGTTTCTTTGTTGTTCCAAGGCGGACTGATCCTTCCACTTGCTAAATTACTTAAAGTTTATGCTCCATCTGTAATGACTCCAATTAACAAGTCTGATGTGGGTATCATGCTTTCAAATGATTATGAGATCTTTAATTATCGTATCAAAGAGCCTAGCTTTAATGGTAGGGCATTACGAACCATTTCTTTCCCTAAAGGTACCACTGTCGCCTCTTTATTCCGCGATGGAAAGCTGATTAAATGCCATGGTGATACTTTAGTTAAGGTTGGGGACATTATCTCTGTGATTGGCACTGATGCTGATGAGGCTTTGCTCAACTCATTATTTAGTCACGAGAATAAGCCTAAGCGTCATAACCTTTACCATGGCGATAAGATCTACTCAGGATCGATGATGGTAAAAGAGTTAGCTGAGCAATTTGATTTTGACTTAACTACTTATGAAAAGACCTTAACCTTAGGTGACTTAATGTCATACCACATTGGTGGCTATCCACAGCCAGGTGACATGGTAACTTTAATTAAGGTTAGCTTAGTTGTAGTCGAGCTTGAAGGTGATAAGATCAAGCGCGCAGGTTTATATTTAGCATCTGAGCTAACAGCTGAGTTTGAGAGAATTAGAAAGGCTCAGCAAGCACTTCACAAGAGCAAACAAGAAGATCTACGCCGTCGTAGCCAAGTTGCAGCTCAAAACTTCCTAGATAGCATTGACGATGACAGTGAATATAATTAGCTAAAATCATCAAACTGAATTTCTTCGTAAGGCCAAAGCTTAATAAAGTTTTGGCCTTTCTTTTGGTATTTACCGTGTAGCTAAGAC
>ONCS01000165.1 GCA_900316375.1 uncultured Succinatimonas sp.
CTTATAGCTGCTGCTCTAGCTCTTTCTTTTAATAACCTTGCCTGATATTTATCCGGCTCATTTGCTTTTAAATAAGCTCTTCGCTCACTAGTCCATTGATTGATACGCTCTCTGTTCTTCTCTCTGTACGCTCTCTGTTTTTCAAGCTGTTCCTGATGTCTTATTGGATCTGCCATAATTTCTGCCATTCGCTGTTTTGCATATGCAGCTCTTTTGGCTTTTACCTCAGGATCATTTTTTCTTCTCTCATAATTCATTTTGTTATGACGTTTGGCAGCTTCTTTAGGTCCTAACATCTTTGATTTAGCAAGAAGTAACCTTGCCCTGAGTAAGTACAGTTCTCTTTCTTCTCTGGAACTCTCTGCAGTGTATCCCAGTCCAGCCATTACGGATAATTCAGCACGCTCAACACATTTAAGATTTGAAGGATCAAAATTTCTGATGTTGCCATCCATGAAGATAACTGTCTTACCTTCAGCACTCTGTCCTGGATGATTTTGTTCCCAGACATAACGCTGATACTGCATCCAATGATTAGGTTCAGCTACCTTGATTCTTACGTAATCTTTCTTAATCTGAAATGATCCAACAGGTCTATGTCTCCAGTGTTTCTCTCCGCGTGGCACATCTGAATTGCTATTGCACAAACCTAACTGAATGCCTTTGTCATAGCAGTGAGCGCATACAGCTTTATCTGTAAAATCACGGCCAAATCTTTTATTGATTGCTTCTGCAAGTTCTCTTCTGGAGTTAATACCGTGTTCACGTAAAGGGCAGACAGATTTCACAAACTCAGTGATTTCATCTGACCACTTTCGATCTTTTCTAGTCCATTTTTTGCCCTTTGTACTCACTTGATTTCAACTCCCAAAAGATTGCCGTTAACTTTAACTTCATATCCATGAGATAGAGCTGTTCTAACAGCATCAAGCTGTAGCTTTTTTGCTTCAATCTCAGTTTTCTTCATGTCATTTAATGAACCGGCAATGTTATTAACTGCTTCAGCTCTCTTAAACAGCATGTCAGCCTTTTGCAGATCAACTTCACCATCTGCATTGGTATAATTTTTAGCATCCTGGATAAGAGCAATTTCATTCAAAAGCATCTTCTTAATCTGGTTATATTCATCATTCTGTTGAGTCTTAATATCCATAATTTCCACCTTTGGTTTTGTTACTTTTGGTTCAATATGGGCCACCTTTTGGGCCACTTTTGATTCATTGTTTTGCTCTTCATGAACAACATATCCATTAACGTCGTAAGGCAATGAATAACCAAACTCATGGCAGTAATTGTCATAAATAGCTTTTGGAACAACAGGTCTCTGTTTGAAGAAGCTATGTTCAGTAAAATACTTGAGATTAGCCTTAATCTCTGCATCTGTACATTCGGGAAAGGCCATTCTTAATAAATCTTTAATATCGACCTTAGCGCACCATTTGCTCCCCCATAAATTCAAGGCCTTCCTTAATCCTTCAGAAGAGGTGAATTTAATGTCAAAGATAGTGATCATGATTTAGTCCTTATGCTTAAAAGTTTTAAAAAGATAGTTTTCAATTTCTTTTTTAAAAAAACATACTCGTCCAGAAAAGCTGTTATCTCTATCAACTGGCTTTGGGAAGTCAGGGTGTTTTTTTAAAAAATTGTTAAAGCCATGTAGAGACTTAAATCCCATTAAAGCTATAACGTCTTTTCTTGTTATGAGTGCTAATTCTTCCATTGTGATTCCTCTTTGTAGTATTACTAGTCTTTAGTCTGCTTGTTTATCTGCTCTTTTAGCTCATCAAGTATCTTTTTGTAGAGGAACGCTGTCTTATCAAAGCCTTCCTTTAGCTTCTCTGATGAAGCCTGTTCCTTTGCTTCAAGATAGCTTTTGTACGCAGTTTCCATTGCCAGTCTTATTGCTGTCCATTCTGTGTTATCTACTTCAAGTATCATGATGACCTCCTAAAAAGGGGGTGGGCACGTGGAGCACCCACCAATCGTCTACGAGTACCACACTAAGTTAACTAAAATGGTAGTGGATCGTTTAAGTCCTTGTTATCAGGATTTACAACTTGTCCTTGAGCTTGCATTTGTGCATAAGCTTGACCTACAGGACCTTGAGCTTGTGGTGCATAAGGTTGCTGTACTTGTTGAGCATAAGCAGGTGCTTGTGGAGCATAACCTTGTTGTGGTTGTGCTTGCACTCTAGGTGCTTGACCAAGTAACTTATTAACAGTTTGCTTATATAGATTTGCAGGTGCATTTGCATAATGCTCCGCAGCACTTTGATAGGTGTCAGAGCAAAAGCCTAATAAGTTAAATGTTGGATATTGAGCACCAGTCTTTGCGCTTACAGCCATACCTTGAAAGGTAACCATTGCAGTAACATCCTTGTTAATGAATTGATCAAAGGTATCGATTGACCAATGCTTGCCATCCTTATCGCCTTCTTTGTGTACAGGATCTGCAAGATATAAGTTGCCTTGAGCATCCTTACTATTTGTAAAGTAAAGTAGGTCTTGTAGTTCTTGAGATGTGCCTGAAATGAACACACTTACATTTAGCTTTAAGCAAGGTTCACCATGATTTAACACAGCTAAGGTTAAAGAGATGTTAGAAAACTCGTTACCTTTATTACTTGTACCATGGTTGTAAGTTGCGTTAGCTATGCGGCACTTGTAAATGCCTGACTGAGTGCAATCTGGCAAGTTCTTAGTGTTGATAAAGTTGCCTAAACCGTCTTTAGGTACAGAATTAAAAGTTTGCATAGTTATTTTCCCTCATTAAAATGGTAATGGTTAGACTTGAGCTTCAACTTCTACAGTTGGCTCTTGCTGTAGTTCTACTTCTTTACGTTTACGTGTTGTTTTAGGTTTAATTGCAGCTGCTAAAGTTGGATTTACTTCACTTGCAGGTGTTAACTTTGCTGTAGTTTCTTTTGTTGTTGTAGGCTCATTCTCTGTGTAGGTTGCATAATCGTTTAGTTCTTCAACTGAAGATAGACCCATTAAGACATCTGCATAAGCAGCATCACAACAGCGCGATAAAGCTCTAATCATGCACATGTTTTTGTAGTCAATAGCCCAAGGTGATGCATTACCAGAACGACTTCTTACACCTTTTGCAATGCCGTCATTAGGATCAATGAACATCTTGCCCATTGAGATAGCTTCTTGAACTCCAAAAGTACGAGTATACTTTTGAGAACCACGAGTGATAGTTACAATTGCAGCGTTAGACTGCTCATCCCATCTTTCATCAATAAGACCACCAGCTCTTAATACCAATGCTCTTTTAGTGCTTGTATATAGAGCAGGTCGAGCAGTGCCAGGTACGGTATAAATACCTGATAGTGACTGCATGAAGTTAAGACCTAAGGAATTACCAAGACTCATAATCATGTATACGTCTGCAGTATGATCAGCTGTCTCTGTGCTTCTGATAGCTTCAGGAATTAAAGATGATCTTGAAATCTTTTGACAAAAGTCCCAAGCTTTCTCATTTAGTACAGGATATTCCACCTTGTTAGCTACATTCTCTACTGGAGCTACTGCATGCACAGGTGCAGGTGCTACAGGATTGATAGTGATCTGAGTAGATGGTTGTTGTGGTTGATACTCAGCAGGTAATACTTCAAGATTAGGATCTTGTTGTGGTACTACTTGCTGAAATGGTTGACCCATGTTTAACATTTGTAATTACCTCTTAATAAATACGTAATGTGCGAGCTGTTTGAGTTGTCTTCATGAACTCTTGATATAAGTCAGGGTGTTTAACCTGGAAAGCCTTGCTATCGAAACTTGTTCTTGTTGAACCTTTAAAGGTTAATAAGGTTTTAGATTTACCTTGAGCGTCTGTATACTTAACCTTAGTAACATCAACAATTTCAGTTGCAAGAGCATTCTTTAATAGAGCTTGTTTTTCTTCTAAGGCTTTAATCTCAATGTCATACTCTTTAATCTTTTGCACACGAGCTATTAAGTCTGCATTTGCTTGCATCTCAACATCCTTCTCTGGTTGCATATTTTGAGCATCACTAAAAGTGATTGCAGGTGCTTTGTCTTCTAGTACATTGTTAATCCAAAAGTTACATGCAACTTCATACATGCGATTGCAGTATGCTTGGTCAAAATGAACGCGATAAAATCTAATTTCAGTATTAGAGATTAAAACACCAACATCCCACCATTTAAGACCTGATACCAACATGTAGAATTGGACTTGAGCTATATACTCAGGGTCGATTAAATTTGATTCTTGAACAAGGGTAGTACCATCGTAGATGTTTGCCTTACCCCACTTTGAGCGCATTACACCGTTAACGACGACTGAGTTATTGATACCAGTTGTCTTGCATTCAAGACCACCGATGATTTTGCCACCTTCTTCAGGTGCCTTATCAAAGACAACACGGTCGAAGTTACCAACCAAGAAAGGCATACCAACCATAGCTACACTGTTAGCCTCACGTACAGTAAAGCCAGTTTGCTTCTCATATCTACGAGCAATCATTTCTTCAAGCTCGTGACCTACTTCTAATGGGATGTCGTTCTTAATATTCTTAGTTTGCTTAAAGGTCTTTACTTGCCAAATCTCATAAGCTGAACCCCACTTTGATTCGCCCATGACTTTTGCCATATCAGAACCACCAAGACCGTATAAACGCTTAGTAGTAAATACTTCTTCATCAGTCTTACAACCTTGCATTAAAGTAGCAATGTAAGCATCACGCTTATCTTGTAGTGATTGATAAGCTTTAAATACCTCAGGTAATAACATTAAATAGCCTCCACTAACAATAAAACGATAAAAAATGCTGTTATCAATGCAGCTGCAAATACGAAGTTGTTGATAACATCTAAAATCTTGTAGCCGTTACGCATAACAAGCCTCCAGCCATGCCCACTCCATGAAGATGTTGACCGTCTAATATACGAACGATAAAAAACTTAAAAAATCCATCTCATCGACATTTTCTCGAACGCTCCACCAAAAATCCCCC
>ONCS01000172.1 GCA_900316375.1 uncultured Succinatimonas sp.
CGGCAACGCGAACCCGTCGAATCCCCATATAGGAAACTATATGGGGCGGTAGGAATCCCCTTGCTTTAGCAAGGGGAGGATGTCAATCTAAGGACTAGTGCTGTTGTTACAGCAGTATGTCTTAAGAAACAACCAAGATACATGATACAGGCAAGAAACAACATAGAAGAGCTTTTCAACATCCAGCACGATTTGTGTGAGAAAAATCACCAAATCTTGATATAATAGTGACCAAATTTTTTACTAGAGATTACTCCATGGTATTTGCAAGCTTAACCTTTATCTTTTTAGTACTACCATTATTTTGGACCTTAGACTTTATCTTTAAAAAGAAGATCTTTTTAAGAAACTTTGCCCTATGCGCAGTATCTTTATTCTTCTACGTCTTTGGTGGTGGTACCCATTGCTTAAAGATTTTAATTGCCTATGGTGTTTTAAACTATATCTTTGGTCTTATCTTAGAAAGACAAAAGTCATCTACTAGTTCTAAAAAAGAGCTTTATCAAAAGCTTCTTTTAATTACCTTTGTAGGCTGTAACTTACTTGCACTATTCTTCTACAAGTACGCTTACTGGTTAATCTCAAGCTTTGAGACTATGGTTTTAGGCTTTACTAATGATGAAGTTACCGTAAGTCCTAAGATGCTACCTTTAGGTATTTCTTTCTTTACTTTCCATGCTATTAGCTACTTAATTGATATTAGCCGTGGTGAGTTATCTGGTAAAAACAAAGTCTTATCCTTTTTAACCTACTTCTTTATGTTCCCACATCTAGTTGCAGGTCCTATTGTAAGATTTAAACAAGTACGTGAGGATTTAGAAACCCGTACTCCTAATAGCTCTTTATTTACCTATGGTATGTATAGATTCTTATTAGGCTTTAATAAAAAGATTTTAATTGCAAATACTGTATCAGTATTCCCTGACATGGCCTTTACCTACAACATTGAGTCTATCTCTATGGGTAACTCTTGGTTAGGTGCGATTGGCTATGCCCTACAAATCTACTTTGACTTCTCTGCCTACTCTGATATGGCTATCGGTCTTGCAGCGATGGCAGGCTTTAGATTTGAAGAGAACTTTAATCAGCCATATCTAACTAAGTCAATTCGTGAGTTCTGGCGTCGTTGGCATATTTCATTATCATCCTGGTTACGTGATTACCTCTATATTCCTCTAGGTGGCTCACGTGTTCGCACTTCAAGAATTTATTTAAACTTAATTACCGTATTCTTCTTCTGTGGTTTATGGCACGGTGCTAATATGACCTTCGTAATTTGGGGTCTATATAATGGCTTATTCATTATCTTAGAGCGTCTATATTTAGCAAAGTTCTTTGATAAGTTACCTGTTATCTTCTCCCACATTTACGCTATTATCGTAATTTTGGTAGGTTGGGTATTCTTTAGAGCTGAGAATCTTCCACAGGCACTTGATTACATTTCAATTATGTTTGGTGCGCAGAACTTCTCTAATCCATTTATTAACGACATTGAGATTTTAAATTACTTTGCCATGGCAATCGGTATCTTTGTAGTGTTCTCTAAGTTTAAGAGCTTTAACTCTTCAAACAGCCATGAGCATGAGACACACACCATTGCCTTTGTCGTAAATGCAGTTTTAGCTTTCTTCTCAGTTGCAATGTTATTTAATGGCTCAGCTAACCCATTTATTTACTTTAACTTCTAAAGTTAATTTTTGAATATCCCTTTTTCAAAAGTTAATTGAAGTAATTGCAGGTTAAATAAGGTCAAGATCTTATGTTAGTTAAAGTAATTCAATTTGTATTAGTTGCCTTGTGCTTTGTGATCCCCCTAGTTGGCAACTTAATTGTAGATAGCAATACGGTCTTTAAAAACGAAAACCGTACTGCTTTTGCCTATCCTACAGAATATGTTAAAAGCTACTGGGATGATTTACAAAAAGCCTTAAATGACCGCTTACTAGGTCGTGAGAGCACCCAGGTAATTACCTCTAATTACTTATCTCAGATCATGACCCAAACTACCAACTTCTTATACCAAGATGCGTTTTCCTTCCCAGGTAACGCTGTAGGTTGGTACTTCTTAGGTGATCGTGGCGATAAGCACTATCAAAAGCATGTCTTCAAATTAGATAAAAAAGATCAATTCTATGAGGATAATCTTTTATTTGTAAGACAATTAGAG
>ONCS01000177.1 GCA_900316375.1 uncultured Succinatimonas sp.
GACCACTAACAAGCAGCTTGCGCCAATGACTGCATAATACGAGGGATTTAAAAACTTTTAAATAACGCCGTAAATTGACCTGTTACCTTAATGCCAAGTAAGTAGATAGGTTTTTATGAATTGCACAAGATTTGAGCTAAAAAAAATAAAAAAAAATCCCAGGATGATTTGTCCTGGGATTGGATTAGGGAATTTCCCTAATTAAGGCTTATTAAGCGTTTAAAGCTGCTTTAGCCTGCTCTGCGATAGCCTGGAAAGCTGCCTTATCGTTGATTGCAAGATCTGATAGAACCTTACGATCGATCTCGATGTTAGCCTTCTTTAGACCACAGATTAGCTTGCTGTAGCTTAGATCGTGCTGACGAGCAGCTGCATTGATGCGAACGATCCAAAGAGCACGGAACTGACGCTTCTTCTGACGACGGTCACGATAAGCGTACTGACCTGCTTTAGTAACAGCCTGAACAGCAACACGGAAGGTGCGTGAACGTGCACCGTAGTAACCCTTAGCTGCCTTTAAAACTTTCTTGTGACGAGCACGTGCGGTAACACCGCGTTTAACTCTAGCCATTTGTCAAATCTCCTACCAATTAAGCGTATGGTAACTGGCGTGCAATAGCACGTAGGTTACAAGTCTTTACACAAACCATGCTACGTAGCTGACGCTTACGCTTTGATGACTTCTTGGTTAAGATGTGACGTAGGTTCTGGTGACGGCACTTGTAGTGACCGCTACCGGTTTTCTTGAAGCGCTTTGCAACGCCTCTATCGGTCTTCATTTTGACCTTGACTTTACCAGCCATTTATATACTCCGCATTATTTAGCAGTTAAACACGATACAGGAGCTTAATTACTTAAGACTTTTAGACCCTGTAACTATTTCTTTTTGGGTGCAAGCACCATAGTAGCCTGTCGACCTTCAACACGTGAAGCAGACTCTACAGAAGCTATTCCCTTAACAACGCATAGATCATTCTCTACACGCTTCAGGACATCTAAACCTAAGGACTGATGTGCCATTTCGCGACCGCGATAGCGCAAGGTTACCTTAGCCTTGTTGCCCTCTTCTAAGAAACGGATTAGGTTGCGTAGTTTAACCTGATAATCCGCTTCATCTGTACCAGGACGGAATTTAATTTCCTTAACCTGAACAACTTTTTGCTTCTTACTCTTTTGATCCTTACTCTTTTGGTAAAGATACTTGCCATATTCGATGAGTTTACATACAGGAGGCTCAGCATTAGGGCTAATCTCAACAAGATCAATATCCTGCTCCTTAGCCATCTGTAATGCTTCGGCTGTAGGCATAACGCCAACTAGCTCATTGTCAGCATCTAACACACGAACTTCACGACATCTAATGTCCTGGTTAATCCGGTTCTTAGCAACAGCTTTACCGGTTTTTCTGTTGTTGTTAATAGCAAGTACTCCAAATCAAGTTATAAATCAAAGATTAACAAAGCTTAATCTTTCTTAGCCTCAGCTTCTGCGCGAGCTTTTTCAATCGCTACATCTGCCTCAGGCATATTTTTGCGCTGTATGATATCTGATTTTACAAGTTTAATCAAGTCCTCTAAAGACATTGTGCCTAAATCTGCACCTTTACGGGTACGAACAGCGACTTTTCCTTCCTCAGCCTCACGTGCACCACATACTACCAAGTATGGAACGTGCATTAAGGTATGCTCACGGATCTTAAAGCCAATCTTGTCGTTACGTAAATCAGTCTTAGCGCGGATGCCCACTTCATCAAGTTTTTCAAATACTTGCTTTGCGTAGTCAACTTGATCGTCTGTAATGTTCATTACAGCAACCTGTACAGGTGATAACCATGTTGGGAATGCACCTGCGTACTCTTCGGTTAGAATACCGATGAAGCGCTCAAGTGAGCCTAACATTGCACGGTGAATCATTACAGGTACGTGCTCTTGGTTATCTTCACCAATATAAGCTGCGCCTAAACGAGCAGGTAATGAGAAGTCTAACTGTACAGTACCGCACTGCCATGCTCTATCTAATGAGTCATGTAATGTAAACTCAATCTTAGGACCATAGAAAGCACCTTCACCTGGCTGTAACTCATACTCTAGGTTATTTGCTTCTAATGCCTTGATTAAGTCTTGCTCAGCGCGATCCCAAATCTCATCAGAACCGATACGCTTTTCAGGGCGAGTTGATAACTTAACATCAACATTGTGGAAATCAAATACATTGTAAACATCGTAAACCATACGGATACAATCAGTTACAACGTCTAAGATCTGGCTATCGGTACAGAAGATATGAGCGTCATCTTGCTCGAAACCACGTACACGTAGTAAGCCGTGTAGAGAGCCTGATGGCTCGTTACGGTGATCTTTACCAAACTCAGCCATACGGATAGGTAAATCACGATATGAACGAGTGCGTGAATTAAAGATCTGAATTGCACCAGGGCAGTTCATAGGCTTAATTGCGTAATCACGGTTCTCTGACTTGGTGGTAAACATGTTTTCTGCATATTTATCCCAGTGACCAGATCTCTCCCACAATACTCTATCCATGATCTGAGGAGTATTAACTTCGATGTAGTGATACTTATGTAGCATCTCACGCATGAAGTTTTCTACAACGCGGTAAATAGTCCAACCATCGTTGTGCCAGAATACTAAACCTGGAGCTTCCTGTTGGAAGTGGAATAGGTCAAGTTTCTTACCTAGTACACGGTGATCGCGCTTAGCTGCCTCTTCACGGCGCTTTAAGTAAACTTTTAAATCATCCTTTGATGCAAAGCAACAACCATAGATACGCTGTAGCATCTTATTCTTTGAATCACCACGCCAGTAAGCACCAGCAAAGTGGGTTAGCTTAAAGTTCTGGCAGAAGCCCATATGTGGAACGTGAGGACCACGGCACATATCGATGTACTCGTTGTGGTGGTATAAGCCGATTGATTTATCTGACTTATCGATATTCTCTTCAAGAATTAACTTCTTGTATGGCTCATTACGCTCTGTAAAAGTGTCGTAAGCTTTTTGCCAATCAACAACTTCTTTGATTACCTGGTAATCAGTCTTTGCAAGCTCATGCATTCTCTTATCAAGAGCTTCTAAATCTTCAGCTGTTAACTTGTGGTCAATATCAACATCATAGTAGAAACCGTTGTCGATAACAGGACCAATTGCCATTTGAGTGTTAGGCCATAACTGCTTGATAGCGTGACCTAATAAGTGAGCACATGAGTGACGAATGATGTCGATACCGTCTTTATCCTTAGGAGTAACGATTTCAACTTTAGCGTCGTTCTCGATTAAATCACAAGCATCATGTAATTGACCGTCAATCTTACCTGCTACGCAATTACGTGCTAAACCTGCACCAATGCTTTGTGCTAACTCATAAATAGAAATTGGCTTATCAAACTCTTTGATATCGCCGTTTGGAAGTGTAATTTTTGGCATGTTCTAACCTCGATGCATACCTTGCATCTCAAGGCTCCATAATAAAAGTTAATAAATTGATACTGTCCCCTGCAACTATCCTTGCACTACTCGACAAGGCCTTGTACAGAGTAACAAACATGGCAAATTATACTCTATTTATGGTTAAGATCTCATTTTAGGAAGGTTAAATTTTAATTTTTCTTGCAATTCAAAAAGTTGTTGATATAATGAGACGGCTTTTCAAATGCGCCCTTAGCTCAGCTTGGTTAGAGCATCACCTTGACATGGTGGGGGTCGGTGGTTCGAGTCCACTAGGGCGCACCATGCTATGCTATTCCCCAAATATATCTTCAAGCAGTGACGCAAGTCATCTAATCAAAGGTTATACTTTAAACTAA
>ONCS01000179.1 GCA_900316375.1 uncultured Succinatimonas sp.
CAGCGGTTTAACTCACGGTGTGGGTTGGTGTGCTCCTCAGCAGGGCGCTTGCAAGATGACCTTAAACGTTAAAGACGGCATCATTCAAGAAGCTCTAGTTGAGACCATTGGCTGTTCAGGTATGACTCACTCAGCTGCTATGGCTTCTGAGATCTTAATCGGTAAGACCTTATTAGAGGGTCTAAACACCGATCTAGTTTGCGATGCAATCAACACTGCATACCGCGAGCTATTCTTACAGATCGTTTACGGTCGTACTCAGACTGCTTTCTCAGAGGGCGGTTTACCAATCGGTGCATCTCTTGAGGATTTAGGTAAGACCTTACGTTCTCAGGTTGGCACCATGTTCGCAACTAAGGAAAAGGGCCCACGTTACTTAGAGATGACCGAAGGCTACGTTACCCGTGTTGCTTTAAACAAGGATTCTGAGATTGTTGGTTACGAGTTCGTAAACCTAGGTAAGTTAATGGACTTATTAAAGGCTCACCCAGAGTTAACCGGCGCAGAAGCAATTGCTAAGGTTCAGGGCCACTATGGTCAGTGGGATAATGCTGCTAAATATATCGACCCAAGAAAGGAATAAGAGGTACTAAAAGATGGCATTATTTGAAAGTTACGAGCGTCGTATCGACAAAATCAATGGCGTACTAGCTGAGTACGGCATCAAGTCAGTAGAAGAGTGTCGTGAGATCTGCCAAAATTTAGGCTTCGATCCATACCAGATGGTAAAAGACATTCAGGGTATTGCTTTTGAAAACGCAAGCTGGGCTTACACTGTAGGCGCTGCTATCGCTGTTAAGAAAGGCTGCAAGGTTGCAGCTGATGCAGCTGAAGCAATCGGTATTGGTTTACAGTCATTCTGTATCCCAGGTTCTGTAGCAGACGACCGTAAGGTAGGTCTTGGCCACGGTAACCTAGGTGCAATGTTACTACGTGATGAGACCAAGTGCTTCTGCTTCCTAGCAGGTCACGAGTCATTTGCTGCTGCTGAAGGCGCTATCGGTATCGTTCGTAACGCTAACAAGGCACGTAAAGTTCCTCTACGCGTTATCCTAAACGGTCTAGGTAAAGATGCAGCTCAGATCATTTCACGTATCAATGGCTTCACCTACGTACAGACCAAGTTTGATTACTACACTTCAGAGCTAAAGATTGTTAAAGAGACTCGTTACTCAGAGACCGAGCGTGCTAACGTACGTTGCTACGGTGCTGATGACGTTCGCGAAGGCGTAGCAATCATGCACAAGGAAGGCGTTGACGTTTCAATTACTGGTAACTCAACCAACCCAACTCGTTTCCAACACCCAGTTGCTGGTACCTACAAGAAAGAGTGTATCGAGCAGGGTAAGAAGTACTTCTCTGTAGCATCAGGTGGTGGTACCGGTCGTACCTTACACCCAGATAACATGGCTGCAGGTCCTGCTTCATACGGTATGACTGATACTATGGGTCGTATGCACTCAGACGCTCAGTTCGCTGGTTCTTCATCAGTTCCTGCACACGTAGAAATGATGGGCTTAATCGGTATGGGTAACAACCCTATGGTTGGTGCAACTGTAGCTATCGCTGTTGCAGTTTCACAGGCTTTAAACAAGTAATTTAAAGCTTACCTAATAAAAGGCACCGCAAGGTGCCTTTTTTATTGACTAAAAGTCATCTCCTCTCTATACTCACTTTTAACCTATTCTTTTTTTACCTTTTTTTGCTCTAAAAATCTTCTCTTATGCTTAAATTATTAGTAAATCTTGATAGCGATACTCAAAGATACGAGTATGTTAATTCTCAATTTCAAAAACTAGGTATCGATATTACCCGTGTCAGCGCGGTGGATTTACGCAAGGCAAGTGAAGACGAACTTAAGCAGTATGTAGCTAAGCTTACTTCTTTTAATAAGCTCATGCGTTTTCCTCGCACTTTGTTAAAAGGTGAAGTGGGGTGTTTCTTATCTCACAGAAAATGCTGGGAAACACTTGTAAAAAGTAATGAAAATTACGCTTTTATCTGTGAAGATGACATTGTGATAGCCGATTCTATTAAAGAGTATTTATCAGATGAGAAGTGGCTTCATGGACTTGATCTAGTGATGATGTCATCACTTGGTCATGAGATCGGCAAAGACTTTAAGTGTACAGGTGAAAAGCTAAGTCTTGATAATGGCAATAGCATTGTCTTTCCTTACAAGCTTTTAGGAACTCAAGGCTATATTATTTCTAAAAAGTGCGCCCTAAAGGCAATTGAACTTAGTGAAAAAATTATCTCTCCAGTTGATGATTTCTTATTTACAGCACGTATGCCTATTAAGCACTTATTTAAAGTAGGAAAGCTCGAGTCTGTTGTCGTAACCGAGAGTTCTAAGTTTTTATCAGGAATTGGTACACGTAATACCAAACAAGTAAAAGAGAGCTATTTGATTCGTCACAATCCTTTGTTTAGCATTTTTAAATGTTATCTATCATTTACTAAAAGTTTATTTTATAAGCAAAAATTTACCCAAAAGTTTGAGGGCGTTAAAGACTAAAACACAAAACTACCCATAAAATCTAATTTTCAAAAAAGCTTTAAATTTTCTTAAAGCTTTTTTTATTCTCTCCGTTAACAAGGTATCAAGGTTAAGGTTATTAACCTGGCCAATGAGCCAAATCAGGAGAGAAACGGTGAGAGATCATCGTTGTTGCCTTCTAGGGCTTTAAAAAGCCCTAGAAGATAACGCTCTTAATTTTGATGTCCTTTTTGTTAAGTGGTCTTTGCGGTATACTGTGCCAAAAATTTTTAAAGGCTTAGTATATGCAAAGCGCACTTAATCACCTCGTAAAACGCTTCCAAAACAATATCGACTTAATCGTAGCTTGTGTTTTAGCTATAGTTTCAACTTGTGTAATTGGTTTTGATCAAGACAGAATTGAAAGTGCTTTAAACTTAAAAATTCTGCTTTTATTATTTTGCCTAATGCTAGTAGTGGCAGCACTGCGTAAAGCCGGAGTTTTAAATTATCTGTACTTAAAGTCATCATTATTTGTTAAAGACACAAGGTCATTAGCTAGACTTTTTATCTTTTTAAACTTTTTTGTCTCAATGCTAGTTACCAACGATGTGTCTTTAATAATCTTTGTACCTTTAGCAATTGATGTATTAACCAAGCTTAAAAGACAAGATCTCATCATTCAAGTTTTGATTTTGCAAACTATAGCTGCCAACATGGGCAGTACCTTAACTCCGATTGGTAACCCACAAAATCTCTTTATTTATACTTACTTTAAATATGAGTTATTAAGCTTTTTAAGTGCCACACTACCGATCGTCTTAGTGTGCTTTGTATTGCTAATTATAATGACTCATAACATTGATAGAGCTAAAGTTGACTTTGAAGAGCAAGCACAAAGTAAAGTTTTTACTCCCAAGGTTTATACCTTTATGGTGTTGTTTGTACTTTGTATTTTGTGCGTGTTAAGAGTTTTATCTATTGAGATAGTAACGGTAATTGTCGCATCTACCATGATGCTTATCGACAGAGAACAGTTTAAGCGTGTTGACTACAAACTTTTAATGCTCTTTGTGTTCTTATTTGTCTTTGTGGCTAATATCTCCTCACTTCCAATCGTGCAAGAAAAAGCCTTAGACTTTGTGCAAGACTATGAGTACTTTGTCTCACTTACCTTATCGCAAATTATCTCAAATGTGCCAGCTACAGTAATGTTGTCATCTTTTACCTCTGATCCAAAGGCTTTACTGTTAGGTGTAGATGTCGGTGGTTTAGGTACGATCATAGCTTCTATGGCAAGTTTAATTACCTTTAAGTTCTACACGAGAACAGATGGGGCAAAGCCTTTGTACTTCATGCGTAAGTTTACTAAATACAATCTCAAGTTCTTATTAGTTTTAGTGACCTTACACTTTGTCCTTCCAAGCTTTTTTTAGTTGTTTTTAAAGCCTTTATTTGCCAAAAATATGCTCTATTCAAGTATAATAACGCCAGATTTTAGGAGCATATTTTCATGGCATTATCATTTTTTGCAACCTGTCCAAAAGGCTTAGAAACTCTTTTATTAAACGAGTTAACTCAATTAGGCGCAACCTCAGCTAAAGAGACTGTAGCAGGTGTATCTTTTAAAGGCGACTTTAACTTCGGTATGAAGGCTTGTCTTTGGTCACGCTTTGCCTCTCGTATCTTACTTGAGATGAGTGAGTTCTTCTGTGAGACTGATACTGAGCTTTATATCGGCGCAAATGGTGTAGCTTGGGAGAAGTACTTTGATAAAGAAAATACCATTATGGTAACTTTCTCAGGTACAAATGAGTCAATTCGTAATACTCAATATGGTGCTTTAAAGGTTAAAGATGCTATTTGCGATAGATTGCAAACTACCCAAGGCGGACGTCCTAATGTTGATAAGGACAATCCTGATGTAGTAATTAACTGCCACTTAGATAAAAAGGGTAGTGCTAATATCTTAATTGACCTATCAGGTCGTGCTCTTTTAAAGCGTGAATACCATCGTGGTACTGGCGCTGCTCCTTTAAAAGAAAATCTAGCAGCTGCCATGATTGCTAGATCATCATATAACGGTGAAAACTTCTTAGATCCAATGTGTGGCTCTGGTACTTTATTACTAGAGGCTGCTTCTGTGGCAACTGATACTGCTCCTGGTATTCACCGTGAACACTTTGGCTTTTTCAAGTTAAAGCAATTTGAAAAAGAGTCTTGGGATAATTTAGTTAATGAAGCCCATGAGCGTTCACAACAAGGTATTTCAAAGTGTCTTGAAAAAGGCGTTGAGATTAAAGGTTTTGATTTAGACCCATACATTGTTGAAATAGCCAACGAGAATGCGCAAAAGGCAGGTTTTGCTGACATTATTAAAGTTGTGCAAAACGATGTTGAGCACTTATATAACCCATTTGATAATAAGCTTAAAGTTACCATTGTCACCAACCCTCCATACGGTGAGCGTATGGGTAACTTTAACGAGTTAATCTCTTTATACACTAATATTGGCGCTGGCTTTAAAGATCATTTTAAAGGTGCGCGTGCTGCGGTTATTTCCTCCTCATCAGAGCTTTTATCTTGCATGAGATTACACTCTAGTAAGGTATACAAGCTTTATAACGGTGAGCTTTTATGTCAGTTACGTGTCTTTGATATTAACGAAACTGATAAGCTCTCAGACAGAGAAGAGCAAAACATCAAGATTGCTGAAGATTTCTCAAATCGTCTTAAAAAGAACGTAACCTATATGCAAAAGTGGGCTAAAAACGTTAATACTAATGCCTATCGTGTGTATGATGCCGACGTTCCTGAGTACTCAGCAGCAATTGACTTTTACAATGGCTACTATGTAATTCAAGCTTATAAGGCTCCTAATAAGGTAAATCCACGCGTTGCTAAACGCCATGAGCTTGATATGCTATCAGCAACTGTTGAAGTAACAGGAGTACCTGGCGATCACGTAATTTTAAAAAGCCGTGAGAAGCAAACTGGTACTAATCAGTATGAAAAGGCTGAAGAATTACGTAACGAGTTTATGACCGTAAACGAAGATAACAGCCTCTATCGCGTTAACTTGTATGATTACTTAGATACAGGTTTATTCTTAGATGGACGTATCATTCGTGACAAGATTAAGAAGTTAGCAGATGGCAAAGAGTTTTTAAATCTCTTCTCTTATACTTGCTCTGCCTCAGTTGCTGCTGCTTTAGGTGGTGCTACTAAGACTGTATCAGTTGATATGTCAAAGACCTACTTACAGTGGGGCATGGAGAACTTTAAGTTAAACTCTTTAGATTTAAGTAAACATGAGTTTATTCAAGCTGACTGTCTTGCATGGTTGTCAACTGATGGTGATAGCAAGTATGATTTAATCTATATTGATCCACCAACTTTCTCAAATTCAAAGCGTATGGAAACAAGCTTTGATGTTAAGCGTGATCAAGTAGCATTACTTTCTAATCTAACTCGTCACTTAAAAGATGGCGGACAGGTGATCTTCTGTACTAACCACCGTGGTTTTGTGTTAGATGAAGAGATTAAAGACTATGGCTTTGAGGTACAAGATATCTCTGAGGCTACACTACCTCGTGATTTTGCTCGTGATAAGAAAATCCACTCTTGCTTCTTATTAACTTATACAGAATCTAACAAGCAAAAAGAAGTTGTACCAATGACAACTTTAAAAGCTGCTCCTAAGTGGCAAAAGAGCTTAAAAGAAGGTCAACAGCGTTATCACGATTACACTGATTCTAATGATTATCAAGGTCGTAACAGCCGTGATAATCGCAGTAATTCACGTCGTGAGGATAGACGAAGCGAGGCTCCTACTAACAAAGTTTGGGGTAGCGCCAAGACTACAAACTCTACTTACCACAGTGAAAAACAAGCTAGATTTAAGCGTGAAGATGGTGAGTTTAGCCGTAACTCTCGTGACCAAAGAGATGATCGCTCAACACGCGGCAAGAGTTTTAGTGATAACAAGTTCTCAAAAGGTCCTAAGCGTGATGGCTTTAAACGCCGTGATGGTGCTCCTAAGGCAAAGCCACGTGTATTTGGCCCTAACGGTGTAAAGAGCGACGTACAGTAATGAGTCTTGTATCCATCATTGATGCTTATTTAAATAATGGCGCTGATAAACTTTTAGAAGGCGCTAACTTCGCGGTTGAAGAAAATGAGCGCATCTGTTTAGTTGGTCGTAATGGTACTGGTAAGTCTACCTTATTAAGTTTAATTCAAGGTAAACGTGAGTTAGACTCTGGGCGCATCATTATTCAAACCGGACTTAAAGTTGCCACCCTTTGCCAAGATCCGCCTGAGTATGAAAATGGCACGGCCTATACCATGGCTGCAAGTGGGGTACCTTTAGTAGGTGAGGCCTTAGCTAAGTTTTCACAAACTGATGATCCACATGAACAGATTGAATTAAGTGCCTTTATTGAAAAGCATGATGGCTGGGTAAAAGATGCCTTAGTTAAAAAGATCTTAAATAAAATTGGTCTTGAACCATCAATGAAGTTATCAGGCTTATCTGGTGGAAATCGTCGTAAGGTAGCCTTAGCAGCTGCTTTAGTGCAGGAGCCTCAGTTATTACTTTTAGATGAGCCTACTAACCACTTAGATATCGAGTCAATTGCTTGGTTTGAAGAAGAGTTACGCTCTTTTAAAGGTACGATTATTTTTGTCACCCACGATAGGTATTTTGCAAATAACTGTGCTACACGTATTGTGGAGTTAGACCGTGGTAAGCTTTACTCATACCCAGGCTCTTTTAACAAATACATTGAATTACGTGATGAAAGATTACGTAAAGAAGAACTAGCTAATGCAGAATTTGACAAGATCTTAGCTCAAGAAGAAGCTTGGATCCGCCGTGGTGTTAAAGCTCGTCTTGCACGTAATGAAGGTCGTGTTAAAGACTTGAAAGAGCGCCGTGAAATTCGCGCTAACCGCCGTGATCGCATGGGTAATGTCATCATGGAGGCTAACAGCGCCCAAAGAAGTGGTAATTTGGTCTTTGAGGTTAAAGACTTAAAACTCTCCTTTGGTGAGCACACGGTAGTTAATAACTTTTCAGCTACCGTAATGCGAGGTGATAGAATAGGTATTACAGGACCTAATGGCGCAGGTAAAACTACTTTAATTAAAGCCTTGCTTGGGGATATAAAACCTAGCTTTGGTAAAGTTAGAGTGGGCGTCAATGTAGAAGTTCAGTACTTTGATCAATACCATCAAGCCCTAGATTTTGAAAAATCAGTTGCTGATAATGTTGCTGATGGCCACACTGAGGTGTGCATCAATGGCAAAAATAAGCATGTAATTTCCTATCTTGCTAATTTCTTATTCTCTGGCCGCCGTGCTAGAAGTCCTGTTAAGGTCTTATCAGGCGGTGAGAAAAATCGTCTGCTCCTAGCACGCTTGTTTGCTAAATCATCAAATGTCCTCGTGATGGATGAGCCAACAAATGATCTTGATCTAGAGACTTTAGATTTACTTGAAGATTTAATTGCCTCCTATGAAGGTACGGTAATTGTTATCTCTCATGATAGAGACTTTATTGATAAGATTGCAACTGAGACTTGGGTCTTTGATGGACAGGGCAATATCGAGTCAATCATTGGTGGTTGGTCAGATGTTTTAGACTACTATAAGCGTATTGGCAAAGATGAGAGCAATAAAGCTGTAGCAAATAAAGAGACCAAAGAGAATAACTCAAAGAGTGTCCAAAGATCTGATAGCAAAGCCCCTAAAACCGAGACTAAGACTAAACTTTCCTTTACCCAAAAGCATGAGCTTGAAGAGTTACCATCTAAGGTTGAAGCTTTAGAAGAAGAGTTAAGTGCCTTAGATGAAAAACTCAACTCTCCTGACTTATACACAGATGATGGTACTAAAGCCCGTGAAGTCTCCGAGGAAAGATCAAAAGTTCAAGCACAACTTGATAAGCTTTATGAGCGTTGGGAAGAGCTTGAAAGTTTAAATGCATAAATTTCAATAAGTTAAAAGGTGTCTTTATCAATAAGCGCACGTAAAACACCGTCGTTTACGGCGGTGATATAAGTGCGCGGTAAAATAATTTGACAACTCTGTCGTAAGA
>ONCS01000074.1 GCA_900316375.1 uncultured Succinatimonas sp.
ACCTCTAGATGAAGATAGGTCTTAAGTAGCAATATTTAAGGTCTGATCTTCGAAGCCTCTCCCTTTAGGGAGAGGTTATTCACTTAATCTCAAGTGAGAGCACTTCTTCGTTAATAAAGAAGTCTCCCATGTCAAAACCGGTGTCTCTTACCTTAACCATGCCTTTATGAATGTAAAAGTTCATACCAGGATTGTGCTGATTGATTAAAAGCTCTAGGGTGCATGGTCCTTGATGGATCTCTTTTACGTAGTTAATTACATGGTTAAATAAAGCAGATCCTATTCCTTTACCTAAATTCTTTTGCTCTACGTAGAGCTTTTTCATTAAGAATAGATCGGGGCCTTGCTGAATTAAAGAGGTGGTAGCGGTGTCTTCGCCATCATAGTTTGCTATAAAGTAAATTTTTCCAGCATCGATTGCGTTTTGTAGGGCTTTTTGTGAATAGTACTTTTCAAGCATGTAATCAATTTGTGTAGTATTGAGATCACTTTGAAAAGTATCAGGTACGAGCTTTTGAGCAAGACCTTCTAAAATAGCTATATCTTGAGCCTTGGCTTGTCTTATCTCAATCATGTCAAATCTCCTAAAACCTACTCTATCTTGATTATAGGTTGAGATTTGAAAATGTGTGGAACTTTATGCACTGATTTACAAAGAAATTTTTACACAGATCAAAAAATTTTGTGAAAAAGTGCCAAATTTTACGAAAAAATACTAGAACGACATTCAATTTGGTGCATCAAAGACAATAAAAAAGGGCCCCGCAGGACCCTTTTTAGACAAGTTCTAATTATTTAGCGTACTTGTCTTGAACCATCTTGTGTAGCTCTTGTAGTGAGTGAACTGATGCGTACTCATCGGCACCAATTGCTTCAGTACATGCAAAGGCAGCATTTAAGGTAGTGGTATAGTAAATACCATATCTTAAGCAGCTACGACGTAATGAGCGTGAATCCTCAACTGACTGACGGCCTTCAGTGGTGTTAATAACCCAGCTGTATTTGCCTGACTTTAAGAAGTCTAGTAAGTTTGGACGACCCTCATATACCTTATTTACTTGTACGCACTCAATGCCAGCTGCCTGTAATGCACGGCAAGTACCACGAGTACCTTCTAGCTTAAAGCCCTTCTCAACTAATAGCTTACCTAGTTTTGGTAATCTATCTTGATCTGACTTCTTAATAGATAGAAGTACGGTACCTGAACGCTGTACAGGAGCTTTAGCAGCTAACTGTGACTTAGCATATGCCTCAGGGAAGGTAGTAGCTGTACCCATGGTCTCACCAGTTGAACGCATCTCTGGTCCTAATAGAGGATCAGAGCCTGGGAACTTAGCAAATGGTAGAACTACTTCTTTTACTGAGTAGTATGGAGGTACAACTTCGTGAGTTACACCTTGCTCTTTTAAGGTCTTACCGGTCATTACACGAGCAGCGATCTTAGCTAGTGGTAGGCCAGTTGCCTTAGATACGAATGGAACAGTACGAGCAGCACGTGGGTTAACCTCAATTAAGTAGATTTCACCTTCACGGATAGCAAGCTGAACATTCATTAAGCCCTTAACATTTAGAGCTAAAGCAAGTTCACGAGAGATCTTAGTTAGACGTGCGATCATGTCGGCGTCTAAGTGGTATGGAGGTAATACGCAAGATGCGTCACCTGAGTGAACACCACACTCTTCAACGTGCTCCATGATACCGCCGATTACAACATCGGTGCCATCAGCTACAGCATCAACGTCAATCTCAGTTGCGTGATCTAGGAACTTATCTAGAAGCACTGGAGACTTGTTTGATACCTTAACAGCTTCAGCAAAGTAATGACGTAAGTCTTCTTCACCGTAAACAACTTCCATTGCACGACCACCTAGAACGTATGATGGGCGAACAACTAGAGGATAACCAATCTCGTTGGCAACAGATACAGCCTGTGATAAAGAGGTTGCAGTGCCGTTACGAGGTTGTAATAACTGTAACCTATTAACAACTTCTTGGAATAGCTTACGATCTTCTGCTCTATCGATGTCATCAGGTGAAGTACCAATGATAGGTACACCTTCTTGCTCTAATTTCTTAGCAAGTTTTAATGGAGTCTGACCACCAAACTGAACGATAACACCAACAGGCTTTTCAATACGTGCAATTTCTAAAACATCTTCTAAGGTTACAGGCTCAAAGTATAGTCTGTCTGAGATGTCATAGTCAGTTGATACGGTCTCAGGGTTGCAGTTAACCATGATTGACTCGTAACCATCCTCACGTAAAGCCATTGAAGCGTGAACACAGCAGTAGTCAAATTCGATACCCTGACCAATACGGTTAGGACCACCACCTAGAACGATAACTTTCTTCTTATCGGTTGGGCGTGCTTCACACTCGGTCTCGTAAGTTGAGTACATGTAAGCAGTTGAAGTTGCAAACTCAGCTGCGCAAGTATCAACGCGCTTGTAAGTTGGGAATACTTCAAATAACCAACGACGCTCACGAACCTTATCTTCTGTTGTCTTTAATAAAGTAGCAAGTCTTGCATCAGAGAAACCGCGTGACTTTAAGTCCTTCATCTCATCTGCATCAATTGACTTTAAGGTACGACCTGATAAAGACTCTTCGATGTCAATGATCTCTTTGATTTGGCATAGGAACCAAGGATCGATCTTGGTGTACTCAAATACTTCTTCAATGCTCATACCTAAACGGAAAGCATCGCCTAAGTACCAAATACGGTGAGCACCAGCGTTCTCTAACTCGTGTAATAACTTCTGACGAGCCTCAGGCTTCTCCATGTCTAGACGTGGGTCAAAGCCAAGCTTACCAGTCTCTAGACCACGTAGAGCTTTTTGTAATGACTCTTCAAAGGTACGGCCGATAGCCATAACCTCACCAACAGATTTCATCTGAGTGGTTAGACGGTCATCAGAGTTAGGGAATTTTTCAAAGTTGAAACGAGGGATCTTAGTTACAACGTAGTCTAAGCTTGGCTCGAATGATGCTGGGGTCTTGTCACCAGTAATGTCATTGCCAAGTTCATCTAAGGTGTAACCTACAGCTAGTTTTGCAGCAATCTTAGCAATAGGGAAACCAGTTGCCTTTGAGGCTAGAGCTGAAGAACGAGATACACGAGGGTTCATCTCGATGATAACCATACGGCCGTTCTTAGGATTGATACCAAACTGAACGTTAGAACCACCGGTCTCAACACCAATCTCACGTAAAACTGCCATTGCAGCATCACGCATGATTTGGTATTCCTTATCAGTTAGGGTCTGTGCTGGTGCTACAGTAATTGAGTCACCAGTGTGGATACCCATAGGATCTAAGTTTTCAATTGAACATACGATAATGCAGTTGTCCTTACGATCACGAACAACCTCCATCTCGTACTCTTTCCAACCGATTAAAGACTCATCGATTAAAAGCTCGTGGGTAGGAGATAGCTCTAAACCCTTGTTACAGATCTCAACGAAATCTTCTGGGTTATAAGCAATACCACCACCGGTACCACCCATGGTAAATGAAGGACGAATAATGCAAGGGAAACCAACTTGCTTTTGAACTTCCCAAGCTTCATCCATGTTATGAGCAATACCTGCACGTGGGCACTCAAGACCAATCTTCTTCATGGCCTTGTCAAAACGCTCACGGTTTTCTGCTTTATCAATTGCATCAGCTTTAGCACCGATCATCTCAACGTCATACTTAGCTAGTACGCCGTGTTTTTCTAGATCAAGTGCGCAGTTTAAAGCTGTCTGACCACCCATGGTAGGAAGGATTACATCAGGACGCTCTTTAGCGATGATGTTCTCTACAACTCTCCAATGGATAGGTTCAATATAGGTAACATCTGCAACATCAGGATCAGTCATGATGGTTGCAGGGTTTGAGTTTACAAGGATAACCTCGTAGCCTTCTTCTCTTAGAGCGCGGCAAGCTTGAGTACCTGAATAGTCGAACTCACAAGCCTGACCGATAACGATAGGACCTGCACCTAAGATTAAGATTTTTTTAATGTCTGTACGCTTTGGCATTTTGATCCCCTAAGCCTTCTCACGATATTTACGCATTAACTCAACAAAGTGCTTGAATAGCTCCATTGGATCATGAGGACCAGGTGATGCCTCAGGGTGACCTTGGAAGCTAAATGCTGGAACGTCAGTACGCTCAACACCTTGTAAGGTACCGTCAAATAGTGATTTGTGGGTTGCCTTTAAGTTAGATGGTAGGGTTGCCTCATCTACACAGAAACCGTGGTTTTGTGAAGTGATGTAAACAACGCCTGTCTCTAAGTCACGAACAGGGTGGTTTGCACCGTGGTGACCACATTTCATCTTGATAGTCTTAGCACCTGATGCTAGAGATAGTAACTGGTGACCTAAGCAAATACCAAATAGAGGGATCTTGTGCTCAATAAATTCTTTAATTGCTTCTTGTGCGTATGTACAAGGCTCTGGATCACCTGGGCCATTTGATAAGAATACGCCATCAGGATTCATCTTAATAACTTCGCTTGCTGGGGTCTGAGCTGGAACTACGGTTACCTTGCAACCTAATGAAGCTAGAATTCTTAAAATGTTGCGCTTTACACCAAAGTCATAAGCTACAACGTTAAACTCGGTACGGCTCTTATTTACATAGCCTTGACCTAACTCCCAAGTACCTTCAGTCCAGGTATACATTTCAGGAGTAGTTACAACCTTTGCTAAATCCATGCCTTTTAGGCCTGGGAATGAACGAGCAAGCTCTAAAGCTTTTTCCTCGGTCATATTAGGATCGGTTGATAAGCAACCGTTTTGTGCACCTTTTTCACGAAGGATTCTTGTAAGCATACGGGTATCAATGCCGTAGATACCAGGCTTATTGTACTTAACTAAGAAATCGCTTAAGGTAGCGTCACTTCTGAAGTTTGATGCAACTAGTGATAAATCACGAATGATTAAGCCCATTGCAAAGACATCTCTTGATTCAACGTCTTCTTCACAGGTTCCGTAATTACCAATGTGTGGATAGGTTAAAGTAACGATTTGGCTAGCATATGAAGGATCAGTTAGGATTTCCTGATAGCCGGTCATAGATGTGTTGAAAACGACCTCACCTACGGTAGTTGTATTTAATGCACCAAAGGCTTTACCTTTGAACACTGTACCGTCAGCAAGTGCCAAAATTGCGGATGCGACCACAAAGACCCCCAAAATCTAATTATTGAGACACCAAGTGACGCAGATCTTGTCTTGTATTTGACACACAGATCTAAGTCTGAAATATTTTAGTCGAAAATAGTTTTTTTTCAAGAAAAAATTGCGTGCTGTGTCATGAAATTTCGCCTAGAGTCTAGACAAGTAGAAAATGTTCTTATTTATTTTTCTATTAAATGATTTAACTTTATGATTTGTAAAGAATTTAAAATCTCTTGAGAGAAAAAATTAGCAAAAAAAATTTTTAGAGTCTAATAGTTGTCTATTAATTTGCAGATCTTCTTACAAGTCGCATTGAGAGACAACACTCTTTACCAAAGAAACTTAGGCCTGTACAAACAATTGATTCAAGTTTAAACCTTTTTTCAAAAAGTCCATCAGCGTATTTCTTATCAAAGATTTGCTTTAAACCAGTTTCTGCAGCTTTTGCTAAATCCTCTTTAGATAGAGCATGTTTTAACTCTAAGATGACCGCATATTTTGATTGTGCAGTAATGACAATATCAGCTAGGCCGTTTCCTGTTTCATAACATGATGCGTAGGTATAATCAGAGTTTTCTGATACATCTACAAAGATGCCATTCATAAAAGACTGATAGTAAGCTTCTTTTTCAACATTGCGACCGAACTCGTTAAAGCTTGTAGCGACAATTAATGCTTTATCAATAAGTTGCTTTGCAACCTCATCATCACCTTCAAATAAAGCTTGTAAAAGTTTGTTACGAGTGTTTACAAAGGAGGTATTGTTCTTGCTAAAGCTCCAGTCTTTAATTTCTTTAAAGCAATCGTAAACGCAGCGATTTGGAATAATAAGCCTAGATGTACTACCATATACATAATCATCAGTAACGGTTAGATAACCTGCTGAAAAGAGTAATGTCCAAAAGTAATTTGGGTTATTATTAGTTGCTAAATCGACAAAGCTAATTCCTTCATCAAGCTCCTTTTCAATTGCTTCATGATTTAAAAGTTTTGCCACATCACTTGCATATAAATCAGGTGATTTAGCGTAGATTGATTTTAGCAAGTCCAAACTTCCAGTGTTTTTCCAATAAGGAAGAGGAGATACACTAGGTATAGCAACTAGAGCACTTAGATAGCTTACTACATCCCAAGGACAATAAATTTCTTTATCTCCAATTTGGTAACCGTCGTACCAAGACTTAAACACATCCTTTTTGTGAGCGAAGTTAAAATACTCTAAAAGATCATTTACTTCGTCTTCAGTAAAGCCGCAAAGATCTGGTAAGTCTTGAGTAGATAATGAGCTAACACTAAAGTTATTAAAACCTGTGAACATACTCTCTTTTGTAACTCTAAGACATCCTGTAATAAAA
>ONCS01000183.1 GCA_900316375.1 uncultured Succinatimonas sp.
AATTTACCTAAGATAAAAGACTACTTTACGCGCATTTATCCTCGCACTAAAGTACGAGGCTTTATGCGCTCTTCTTTTTAGGGTAAAGGTCCATTTTACGCAGAGATCTATGATGCTCAAGGTAACTTTGTTGTAGGTGGCTTTGATACTGTTGTGCAAGAGCAAAACTCTACAAATCACGCGGTAATGAATGCCATTAAGTACGCAAGTGCTTACTTTGGTGAATATGACTTAACCAAGCACAATCTATCGATTTATCTATCCTCACAGCCTTGCATTATGTGTATAGGCGCGCTCATGCTCTGTGGTATTCATAATATCTACTATTCCGTTCCATCTTCTGTTGTACAAAGAATTACAGGCTTTGACGATGGCTTTGATAACTCATTTTTTAAAGAACTTAAAGATAAGGGCATGCATGTAAGTGGCGGTATTGAGCAAAAATTAGGTGAAGAGATCTTAGTGTTCTTTGTCAAAACTCAAGGCCACAAATATGTTCAAGATAAGGTTCAAGATACTAAGGATGTGCAAAATCAAAATACAACAAAGACAGCTGTAAAAGAAGATAGCTTAAAGTTACAAGATCAAACACAAAATTCAATGCAAAATAGCTCTCAAGTATCAGTTGGAGAAACAGCTACTCCATCTAATGAGGTTGTACCACACAAGCACAAAGATTTAGGACAAGATGCTCAAAAAGCAGATGTATCTAACAAAGAAGATTCAATTGTCAGCGATCTTCAAGATGTGCTAGATGTTGCTGTAGAAAACGATCAAGAAACAGATACAGAACAAGTAATGTAAGAATTTGAAGGCATTAAACCAAAAGACAATAAGTTGTCAATTTGCAGGAGCTAAATGCTCCTGCTTTTTTTCTACACGAATGGATTATCCTTATCTCCTTGCAAAGTCTCAGGTAAACTACCACCTTGATAGAGTTCTAATAGATCAGTTAAATCCCTAATTAACTCTTTAATCTCTTGACCTTTATCAGTTTCAGATACCATCATACGAGTTTTAAACTCTTCAACAGAAAGTACCTGCATATCCTCAATATCGCTGTTAGACGCAATCGCATCAGCTATAGTTGTAAAAGGAGTATGCGCTTTTAAATGTAAATAATGAGAGCTAAAGATTAAGGTATATCCTGCAATACCCGTTTTTGATTGATAAGCCTTACAAAAACCACCATCAATAACTAATAACTTACCATTACCGCGGATTGGACTTTCACCTTGTTTTACCATGATTGGAGTGTGGCCATTGATAATGTGTCCTTTGTCTGGGTCAAGGTCGAACTCTTCTAAGATTTTGCGACAAGTCTCTTCTTCATAATAGTAGTCATAGTAAGGATTACGTGGCTCATGCCAAGTTGACTCATCTGCTACAAACTGACGCTCAAAAAACTTCATCAAACGACCTGATAGTGGAGATAAAGGACCTGTCCATAAATACCACAAGAAATCTAAATGCTTATCATCTCGATTTAGATAAGCCTCACGCACCATAGTCTCACAATAATCTAGATAATCTCGACCTTTTAGTTTCTTATCTCCACATTGAATTTCTAAAAACTCACCTTTTTTATCTAATGGTACGCAACCGTGATATAAAAGATTGCCATTAGCTCTTTGATACATGGTACCTTTTGAATACAAGAACTTCACATGATTACAAAGGCGAACAGACTTAGTAAATGAGTACACTAGATCATTTACAAGCTCTGTTTCATCGTTAGTTAGAGCATATGGATCTTTAGGATTAAAAGTTGGCAAATCAGTAGTCTTTAAAGGGTATTCCTTGCCATCTGATAAAACCACAGTCCCCTTTTTAAGATCTAACTTATCTAATACTAATCTATCATCCATGTGGTACTCAGGATGTCTTTTAACTAGTTGTCCTAAAAGTTTTACTGCAATTACCGAGACAGCCTTTTGCGCTGCACTAAAGTCTTTATCTTCAGTGTACATAGCACGAGCAAAGACTGCTAATTTACGCAGTGAGATGCCATAACCATTTTCGAGCATCTTATAGTTTTTATAGCGCAAGTTGTTACATAGAATGGTGACAGCACATAAAGCCGATCCACAATTTGCGCCCATCCACAACACATCATGATTGCCCCACTGCAGATCTAGATCATGATAGGACATGAGTAAATCCATGCACTTATCAGGATGCATACCTCTATCAAAGATATCTCCTAAAACGTGGAGCTTATCTACAGCTAAGCGCTTAATAAACTGACAGAGCTCTTCAATATAGTAATCAGCAGATTTGGTTTTGATAATCGATTTTAAAATTTCTTGATGGTAATGGGCACGTGAGTTAGTCTCATCAGACTTAGCGTGCATTAACTCATCGATGATAAAAGCAAAGTCTTTATCAATTGACTTACGCACTTTAGAACGAGAATACTTTGAAGATAAAAAATTTGATAACTGCACTAATCTTATGATGGTATCTTTATAAAAGGCTTCATCAACTTTGCCCTCTTTTTTAAGTAAGGACAAAACCTCTTTTGGGTAATAGATTAAAGTGCATAAATCATTTTTCTGCATGGAGCACAAATCAGGGAAGACTGATTTTACTTTCTCTTTTATAACCCCTGAGCAATTGTTAATGATGTGCTTAAAAGCTTCATACTCACCGTGAATATCAGAGATAAAATGCTCAGTGCCTTTTGGCATATTCAAAACTGCATTTAAGTTAATGAGCTTTGAATACACTGCATAGCGATTTGGATACTGGCGCGATAGTAGAGTTAAGTAGCGATGTTTTCTCTTCATATGAAGCCTTTAAATAATTTTTCCTTGGCAAAAGTTTAAAGTACTTTTGTTAATTGTTTGTTTTTCTTAAGTATAGACTAGAAGAGCCTTAATATGGAAAGTTAAGGCTCTTTATTTGAAGATTGCACTATAGATTTGCAAAAGTTGAAAATATTTACAAGAATCTAAACTAATTAGTCTTGATAATCACAAGCGTTGTAGAAGATCTGCTCACAATCGTGTTTATAAAGCACTACAAAATGACCTTCACTTTTAGTGTTTTCATCAACACCTAGCATATTAACTAATACCGGTACATCCTCTTTACGAGCACCAATTTCTTTAAAGTTTAAAGGCATTCCTAAGGACTTAAAGAAACGACGTAAAGCAGCAATTCCAGCAACAGCTGTAGTCTGTGGATTATTAAAGTTCATCTTTTCATTAAAGACACGCACTGCAAATTGAGCAAAACGATTGACATCATGCTTGTACACGTATTCCATCCAGGCTGGGAAAATTACAGCTAAACCTGCGCCATGTGCACAATCATATAAAGCAGATAATTGATGCTCTAAATGATGAGATGCCCAATCTTGAACTCTATCTACACCACAAATGTTGTTATGAGCAAGCGCACCTGCCCACATGATATTAGCACGTGATTCATAATGAGTTGGATCATTTAACACTTGAGGGGCGTTTTCAATAATAGCTCTTAAGATACCCTCACAGATATTGTCTGTCACTGTTACATGAGTTGAGTTTGTAAAATATCTCTCCATAATGTGAGCCATCATATCCACGATGCCACAAGCAGTTTGATATGGACTTACAGTATAAGTAACCTCTGGATCTAAAATTGCAAATATAGGTCTATTTAAAGGAG
The DNA here is from genome assembly GCA_900316375.1 of uncultured Succinatimonas sp. Lineage (GTDB taxonomy): Bacteria > Pseudomonadota > Gammaproteobacteria > Enterobacterales > Succinivibrionaceae > Succinivibrio. The sequence continues at coordinate 3,655 of ONCS01000183.1, forward strand.
AGCCACAACCTGTTTTAATAATTTTGCCATCTACCTCTTTGGTGATAACAGTAGATGCTGAGCTTTCAGATCCTGCAGCAGGAATGGTTAAAACACAACCTGTCTTTAAGGCTTTTGTTGGCTTGCGCTTTTTTAAGTAAAAATCAAAGAAATCACCATCATCTAAAGCACCTAGAGCAATAGCTTTAGCTGTATCGATAACACTACCACCACCTACAGGCAGTAAAAACTCAATATCATGCTCTTTGCAGATCTTAATACCTTCATAGACAAGATCAGCACGAGGATTAGGTTTTACTCCACCTAATTCATAGTAATCAATGTCCTCATCTTTAAGCTGAGACTTAATCTTATCTAAAAGGCCTGATTTGATAACCGAGCCACCACCGTATACTAATAAGACTTTTTTATAGCCATAGCTTTTTACAGTAGCACCTACTTGCTCGACAACGCCTTGACCAAAGATATATTTAGTTGGGACACAAAACTCAAAGTTCTCCACTTAAAGCTCCTTAATGTTGGTAATTGATTACTTAGTTATTTTATTGATTTTTAAAACATAAATACAGTTAATTATTTTGGCAAAGATCCTCTAGCAATTTGGTCTGCTCTTTAGTAAGTCTTACAACAAAATCATAACTTTCAATGGAGGCTAAGGTGCCACCTGCATTCATACCATAATTTAAGATCATCTTAGACATGCCCTCTTTATACTTATTCCATGAGCGTTGCATTTGTTTAAGCTCAATTATGCAAGTATCATTTGGGCAATTCTTTAAAGCTTGTTTGTAGTTTAGATTAAGTTTCTTATCCCAATACTCATAAGCATTTGAGAGGCACTCGCGCATATTTGCAGTAACACCCTCTGACTCTTCCATGCACTTGTTAAAGCCTGGTGCTAACTCCTCTTCCGCTGCTATTGCAGTTTGGGTTAAAGAGAAAATTGCAGCCATTGAGAAAATAGTTATTGTCTTTAAAAAGGCTTTTGAAAACTTAAAAATTACACTAAACATTTCTATCTCCTTGTTAGCTAATTGATAGAGCGTAGCACTTAAAGAACATCGACTAAAAAACATCATACTAGCATTGATGAAACAAGGCTTTAAAGATCAGATCCTTTTATCAAAAATTTGAACTAAAACTCATGAAAATTGCAAATATTAGACAATTATTTGATATGCTAAGCGTTAACCAATCCAACCTTTTTTAATTCATTGACACTATTTTTGGAGTGAAAATACGATAATGGGCTTTGTAAAGGGCTTTCTAGCAACATCTTTAATCGCACTTTGTGCAAATACAGCTACAGCTGATGATAACAATCAAGTTAACATTTGGAACTGGAGCTATAACATTGGTGAGCATACTGTAAAAGACTTTGAAAAAGATACAGGTCTTAAAACCACCTACGTTGAGTACGACTCAAATGAGCTACAAGAGGCAAGATTATTAGCTGGCAACACCGGCTTTGATGCAGCTATTGTAGTTAGTTACTATGTACCACGTATGGCAAAATCTGGTGCTCTACAAAAAATTGATCACTCAAAAATTCCTAATTGGGTAAAGCAAAACAAAGCTCGCTTAGAAAAGCTAGCATCTTTAGATCCTAACAATGACTATGCTTACCCATACATCGAGATCTCTATTGGTATTGGTTACAACAAGCAAAAGGTTGAAGAGATCTTTGGTAAAGATTACAAAGTTGATTCTTGGGATTTCTTATTTGATCCAAAGAACTCAGCAAAGCTTAAGAAATGTGGTATTGCCATTATTGACTCACCTATCGAGGTGATTTCTGCTGTACAGCACTACTTAAAGAAAAATCCTATTTCTGAAAATCCAAAAGATTTTGAAGAAGCACGCAAGCTTTTAACTGATCTAGCTCGTAATACTAACTACTTCCAGTCTAACCGCTACGTAACCGATTTAGCTTCAGGTGAAATCTGTGCTGCAATTGGTTATTCAGGTGACTTTATACAAGGCCGTCATTTAGCACAGCATGGCAAGCACAAATACGACATTGAGTACGTAGTACCAAAAGAAGGTTCTATTATTTGGTTTGACAGCTGGACTGTACCACGTGGTGCTAAAAACTACGACAATGCTATGAAGTGGTTTAACTGGTTATTAGAGCCAAAGAATGCACAAAAGCTATCTGATGAAATTGGCTACGTAATGCCTGTTGATGAGGCTATGGCAAATCTATCTGATGAACTACGTCAAAATGACAGTATTTTATTATCAGAAGAGAAATTAAAGACCATGTACTTCATGCAGCCAACTCCTGCTAAGACCACCCGTATTACCAACAAAGTTTGGAATGCGATGAAGCAAGATTCTGCAAAAGACAACGAAGAAGCAGGATCTGATTGGGAATAATCCTCTTTTTAGTATTTAATCATCAAAGCCTTGCTTGTAATAGTAAGGCTTTTTTCATATCTATCATTAAAATTCCTGTCTAATTTTAGTTAAAACCGTAACTTTCGTCATTATTTAGCAATCTTCTGTGTGCTAGAATTTTCAAATCTAGATATCAAAAATAATAACAATTATAAAATCAAACTTGTTTGTAGGAAAAAGTTATGATGAAAACTCTTCTATCCTTGGTGTTACTCTCCTCTACAGCATTAACAAATTTTGCGTTTGCATCAGATCTTGATAAATGCAGTAAAGACAATCCATCTTTTTGCCAAGAAAAGCTAACAAAATGCTCAAATGATAAAGATCAAGCTTGCTTATTAGAGCTATCTAAAAAGATTTGTACCTTTGACATGATAACTTGCAATAAGCTCAAAGATGGTTTTAAGTACGGTGATGATCAAGTCGTTCAAAGCTCTGATAGCTATTTATCTTTAGTCTTTGATTTAATAAAAGAAAAAAAGATTGCTATCAGAAAAAGAGCTCTACAAGAAGAGCTTAAAACTATCGTTGATGGCAAAGAAGAGCACTTATTTAATAAGACTTCAAAAGAGCAAATCTTAAAATTCTGGACAGACGAGTGTAATTTAGATCAAAAGCTTAATAACAATGGATCTTGTACTAAGCTTGGACAAATTTATTTAAATGGCAACCATAGTCTTCATGTTGCAGTAGATGAAAATAAGGCTGCTACATTTTTTGAAAGAGCCTGCAACTTAAGCGATGGACTTGCCTGCTACAATTTAGCTAACCTTTATAAACTAGGTAAAGGCGTAAGCAAAGATCAAGCCAAAAACATTGAGTATCTTGAAAAGTCATGTAATTTAAGAAACTTCCATGCTTGTGATACTTTATCATCAATCTATGATAATGGCCTAGGTGTTAAAGTTGATGCCATTAAAAGTAGACACCTTGTAAATCAAGCTATCACTTACGCTCAAAAAGACTGCCCTTTAAACCTTGCTGATGCCTGTTACAGTTTAGGTGAAACCTATTTAACTGGCATTGATAGAATTTACAAAGAAAGTCAGCTTGCTATTTCCTATTTCAAAAAAGCCTGTGACTTAAAATTAGGCTCTGCTTGCTATGCTGTAGCTAATGCCTACTTAGAAGGAGATGGTGTAGAAAAAGATCAAAATCTTTACACGCAATATCTTTTAAAAGCCCATGAGCTACTTGAAAAAGAGTGTGAGCAAAACAATACAGCGTCATGCTTTATTGTAGCTGATCAATACCTTGATGTAGCTCCTTTTAAAGATTTACCTCAAGCTCAAGATAAGGCTGATACACTTTATCAAAAGAGTTTGAAAAACCTAGAATTAGACTGCTCAAAAGAAGATTCAACCTCTTGCTTTGCTCTAGCTCAGCAATATGAAGGTCTCTACCCTGAGGAAACTGATACCATTTACAACTTCTATCAAAAGGCAAAAGATCTTTACGATAAAGAATGTAACTTAGGCTATGCAGCCTCTTGTGATAATTTAGGTCAGATGTTTGAGCTTGGATTAGGTGTAGTAAAGAGTGCTGATACAGCTCAAACCTACTTTAAAAAAGCTTGTGCTTTAGGCTATGGAGATTGTAATAACTAACATCTCAACGCTTGAAGATAATAGAACTAATACACACAAAAAGAGTGGTCTTAATGCCACTCTTTGTTTTTAAGTAAATCTAAAAGAACCTAATTTGTACTTACTTAATTTTTTAAATCCATTTCTTTACGCAGATCAATCACCTTAATCCTGCGAGGCATTGGAAAGCGAGTAATGCTTTGCTGTCTTGCAAAATTGCCTTTAATCATGAACTTATCAAAACCTTGATCTTTAGGCATTAAATCACGAACCTCATTTTCTTCAAAACGAGCCTCTAATGCTTCTTTTTGCAAAGCTTCAACGCCTAAGACAGCTAAGTCGTGACTAATTCTCTGCTCATCACCTGTAGCTTTACCTAAGGCTTTAATAAATGCTAGTTTTGCTTTGTTGCTTGACATACTGGGGTTCCGAAATCTTGAATAATGATTAAATCTGAGTGAGTAAATGTTTTTACATAATCACATGATCTTTGAATACTGTCAATGTGATAATAACGAGACATGATTAAATTAGCATAAAAATCTTTTTTAACTCTAACGTCAGCAACAAAGATATAACGAGAAGTTTCTACTGTCAAAGGCTCAACTAATAAATTTTTCTCACCTTTAGCTATTTTCTCTTGTACTAGCTCAGTTCTTTTTGCCATATCTTGGTTAAGAGTATTTAATCCATAGATACAGTTAGAGCTTGTTACTAAAAAGTAAATACCAAATACAGCATACATTGAGTACATTAAAGTCTTTGGCATTACTTTTACGTTCTCTTGCTTTAAAAGTAGGTATAAAGCAACATTTGCAGAAATTACAAAAATCGTAAAAGGAGCAGATGAACGTGCAGGAAAATTTGGTGAAAATACCATGATAGTAAGTGCTAAAAAGCCTACTAAAAAGACATATAAAAAGCCAACAAAGAAGTCTTGATGCTTTTTAAATAGCTTATGAGAATAGCACAAATAAAGCTGATAGATTAAAGCAATTAAAATTGGCAAACACTCAAGTAAGGTCAGTCCATAAATACCCAAAGCATGGAAGATATGAGCAAAGTAATCAAAGTTACCTGTACTTTCCATTTGATGTAGTCTTGCGCCATTACCAGGAGATAACACCAAAACTAAAAAGCCAATGCACATGCCTACAAAGCCTGTTATTTGCCATAAAGTTAACTTCTGCTTTTTAATAAAGAATAAATAGCAAAGTAATAGGAACGTTGTAGCGCAGATAGCAAAGCCGGTGTTCTCATTACACCAACCAGAAATAATTCCTAAAATAAACATCAAAAGAGCAAAAACAACGCCATGCTCTTTAGAGTTTACAGTATTCTCAACAGAGGATAAGCTAAACCTATAAGGTAGTAAGAAAGCTAAAATAAAAGTAGTAGTGTAGAAATAGTTACAAGAGGTAACTAGCATGAAGATCACTTCACCATAAGCTCTTAAACATAACCAAAGACCAATGGTGATAAAAGCAACCGCCTTTAGGTTCATGTCAGTTACTCTAATCTTTTTACCTAAAGCCATGATGTAAATTAGGTAAATTAAAGTAATGTAACATACGCCTTGGCATAAAGCTGCAAAGTACTTACCTGATAAAAGTAAAGACTGTGCTAAGACATGAGGAGGAGTTCTGCCACCCCAATCAAAATAATGACGATATTGGGAAAGTAAAATATCTCCAAAATTTGTCACTAAATCATTAGTACCTTCAATCATCATGTAACGATAATCGTTAGCAGTGTATGGCATGATGTAGGCACAAACGGTAATGAAGATGAACCAAAGTAGTAAATAGATAAAGGTCTTATTAGAAGTCATGATGATCTTGGCTTTAAACTTTGTTTAAAAAATGCTTACGCTTAAAAATGCTTACAAGCGTTTACTCTTATGTTTTCTTACTAAATCTTTAAGTTTTTTGTTTTTCAAGAATGTTGTAAAATTGTGCTCTAGTATACAGCAATTGCAAGTATCTGACTTACATACCTAAAAGACTTAACAAAAAACAGAGTTTTGTATAAAGTCAGAGCAAACACCTTAAAAAGTTTAATTATGGAATTAAAAGATCTCTTAAAAGGGCAAATCAATACAAGCTTTTCAAAAACCGTCAAAAGAATTGGCAATTTCAATCTCACCGGTATGGTAGGTGCTATTGCTTCAGTTTATGAAGAGTTAAACTCAAGTAGTAACAAAGCTCCTTTATTAGTGCTTTGCGCCGATAGCTTTGACGCACAAGCCATCAGAGCAACCTTGTTCTCTCTATTACCTAAAGTTAAGATTGATTACTTTTCTGATTACGAGACTTTACCATACGATACACTATCCCCTCATGAGGATATCATCTCATCACGTATTGAACTTTTAGCAAAACTAAATGATTTAGAAAATGGCATTGTGATTACTAATGTGATGGCAATTATGCCGCGCATGTGCCCTGTTGATTACATCAAACAAAATAGCTTTGCTATTGCTGTAGGCGATACTCGTGATGTTACCTCTTTAAAACAAGATTTAGTCAAGCACGGCTATTTAGCCTGTGATCAAGTGTTAGCTCCAGGTGAGTTTGCAATTCGAGGTTCAATTTTAGATATCTACCCAATGGGTGCTCCTATGCCTTATCGTATCGACTTTTTTGACGATGAGGTAGATACCATTAGAACCTTTGATGTAGATAATCAAAGATCACTTGATAAGATTGATAAGATTGCCCTATTACCTGCCCATGAGTTCCCTTTAGACGAAAAAGGCATTTCACTATTTAGAAGTAATTATCGTGATGCTTTTGTTGGAGCAAATCTTCCAAATCACACTATTTACCAGGCCATCTCGCGCGGTGCAATTCCTGCAGGTATTGAGTATTACTTACCTCTTTTCTTTAGTAAAGTAGATACTTTCTTTGACTATCTAAATGACAAATTTAAAGTTATCACCATCGATGATGTTGAAAAAGCCATCACCGACTTTGATGTAGAAGTACACAAACGCGCTCTAGAGTACGCAGGTAACAGTGATCATCCAACTCTTCCTTGCCAAGATGTCTTTTTAACATTAAAAGAGTGCTCTGATAGTCTTAAAAAATTTGAACAAATTGCTTTATATAAAAAGAAGTTTGAAGACACTGATCTACAAAAACGAGGTTATTACAACACTGATTTTGAGACTATTCCTGATATTGCCTTTAATCGCTCACAAAAAGAATCTACTAACAAGTTCATCGCTTTTTGTAATGACTTTATTGGTGAACCTAAGAATTTATCCAAAGGAAATCACGGACGTATTTTAATCTCTGCTTTATCTGAAGGTAGACGCCAATCTCTACGCGAAATACTGCCTCAAGTATTAGTAGATAGATTTGGAATTAAGCCAGCCTCTTCCTTTGATGAGTTTTTAAAATCTGATGCACCACTGATGATGACCATCTCTCCATTTGATGAAGGTCTATTTGTTAAAAGCGCAAAGATTTGCTTTTTAACTGAAAGTGAGCTGTTAGGTTTTAAAGTTGTAAAGCAAAAAAGATCATCAAAAAGATCAGCTGTTAGCCAAGATACCATCATAAAAAATCTCTCTTCATTAACCGAAGGTCAGATTGTAGTTCACATTGATCATGGCATTGGTCGTTATCGTGGTTTAAAGACCATGAAAATTGGTGGCGTAGTTGGTGAGTATTTAACTATTGAGTATCAAAATGGTGATATGCTCAATATTCCAATTACAGCTTTATCTAAAGTTGCTAGATACTCAGGATCTGAAAATCCCCCACTATCTAGTTTAGGCAAAGATACTTGGGGTAAAAAGAAAGCAAAAGCTGTGCAAAAGGTAGCCGATGTGGCAGCTCAGCTTTTAGATTTATATGCTCGTCGTGAGGCTGTAGAAGGCACTTCCTTTAAAGTTGATGAAAGAGCATTAGATGAGTTTGCCTCAGGCTTTGGTTATCAAGAAACACCTGATCAATTACAAGCAATTAACAACACTATCCACGATTTAGGCAAAAAACAGCCTATGGATAGATTAGTCTGCGGTGATGTAGGTTTTGGTAAGACCGAAGTTGCACTGCGTGCTGCCTTTGTGGTCTCTATGTCTGGCGCACAAGTTGCTGTCCTAGTACCAACCACCATTTTAGCCGAGCAGCATTATCAAAACTTTAAAGAGCGCTTTGCAGGAACTCCGGTCAATGTTGAGCTGTTGTCTCGTTTTAAATCAGTTAAAGAGCAAAATGAGGTGATAAGGCAGATTGAAGCAGGCTCTGTTGATATTGTCATCGGTACTCACAAGCTTTTAAATAAAGACATCAAGTTTAAAAACTTAGGCCTTATCATTGTCGATGAGGAGCACCGCTTTGGTGTAAAACAAAAAGAGCGCTTAAAGGAAATTAGAGCTCAAGTTGATTTACTAACTTTAACAGCTACCCCTATTCCTCGTACTTTGAATATGGCAATGGAAGGCATGCGCGAGTTGTCGATTATCGCTACCCCTCCTGAGCACAGATTAGCTGTAAAAACCTTTGTTATGGAAAAGTCAGATAGCATCACTCGTGAGGCTATCATGCGTGAGTTACGTCGTGGTGGACAGGTATATTATCTACATAACGATGTAGCAACTATCAATCAAAGAGCTGAGCAACTAGCATCCTTAGTGCCAGAGGCTCGAATTGGTATTGGTCATGGTCAGTTAAATGAGCGTGATCTGCAAGTGGTGATGCGTGATTTTTACCATCAAAGATTTAATCTATTAGTCTGCTCAACTATTGTCGAAAATGGCTTAGATGTTCCAACAGCTAATACCATTATCATTGATAGAGCCGATTTATTAGGTTTAGCACAATTACACCAAATTCGTGGCCGTGTAGGTCGTTCTCACCACCAGGCTTATGCTTATTTATTTACTCCACCTAAAGCACTCTTATCAAAAGATGCTAAGTTGCGTTTAGATGCAATCTCATCTTTAGAAGAGTTAGGTGCAGGCTTTGTACTAGCAACTCACGATATGGAAATTCGTGGTGCAGGTGAACTTTTAGGTGAAGAGCAATCAGGTCAAATTGAGTCTGTAGGTTTCTCTTTATACTCAGAGATGTTAGAGGCTGCAGTAAAAGCACTAAAAGAAGGTCGCGAGCCATCGCTTGCTGAGCTTACCTTAAATGAGTGTGACATTGACCTACACTTACCTTGCCTATTACCAACTGATTATATCAATGACATCAATACAAGATTGTCATTCTACAAGCGCTTAACAGCTTGCAATACCCCAGAGGAGTTTGAAGATCTTAAAGTAGAGTTAATCGACCGCTTTGGTTTCTTACCTCCTGAGACTGTCAACTTATTTGAGTTATCAGCATTAAAGAGACTTGCTACAGACTTAGGTATTAAGAGAATTACAGGTGATGGTAAGGGCGGTATTATTGAGTTTACGCAAGATCACAAGGTAGATAATGCTTACCTAATTCAGCTTATGACTAATTGTAAGCACAATGAGTATCGTTTAACTCCACAAAGTGGACTTAGATACAATCTACCAGAGACTGATAAGTTCCCAAGGTTAAAACTCTTATCTCAGCTTTTAAGAGCCATGGCTGCTCACAGCACTCTTGCTAGTTAATTAGACTTTTGATTTTTGGTGTAGTAATAGATTTTCTGATAATTTCAAAATAAACCTTGAAATGTGAGCCTTGCAAAATCAATGACTTGTTAATTATCTTAAACGACCACCTTCCACATCAAGCGCATGATAATCAGTAATACTTAGCAAAAAATTATATTACTCAAAAGAAAAATCCCCTCAAAAAAGCTTTTTAGACCATCTTGAGGGGATTTAAATTTAAAGGTTAAAGACTACTTCTTTTCCTTAAGTAAATCTCTAATTTCTCTTAACAGTACGGTATTCTCAGGATCAGGTGCGGCAGCGGCTGCCTCTTCATGAATAACCTTGTTCTTTAACTTAATAATGATCTTGATAGTTACAAAGATTGCAAAAGCAATTAACACAAAATCAATGATATTTTGTAAGAACACACCGTAGGTTAAAACCACAGCAGGCTGAGTATCGGTCTTATCTTGTAAAGTAACAGCTAAGTCCTTTAAGTCGATGTTACCTACTAATAGACCAATTAAAGGCATGATCACATCAGCTACAAGTGATGACACAATTTTGCCAAATGCAGTACCAATAACCACACCGATGGCCATGTCCATTACATTGCCCTTAACTGCGAATTTCTGGAATTCTTTTAGAAAAGATGTACCAGTTTCTACCAAATTTTTCATCTTATTAAGGCAAGGAGACCACGACCTCTGTAGGTCGTGGAGGAATTGCCGTCCTCCGTTCTACTAAATAATGTTTAGCACG
>ONCS01000184.1 GCA_900316375.1 uncultured Succinatimonas sp.
AAACGAGGTTCGAACTCGCGACCCTAACCATGGCAAGGTTATGCTCTACCAACTGAGCTATTCCCGCATCCGATGTGTGCCATTATATAGATTATTTTTACGATGTCAACAAAATATCTTAAAATTTTTTTAACTTTTTACAAAAAGACTGTAAATTACTCTTTGATTTACATGAAAAATCTAGGTTGCATCTGTTAACAAAAGGCATAAAAATCGCTTTCTAAAATCAAAGTATAGTCTATTTTACATTCTCAAAAATTCTTCTTAGTTTTCATCAAGATTACATCAATCTATATGGTTTTCTTAACTACTTTCTCAAACTTGACCTCCATTACTATTACCGCAAAGCTCTAAATGTTAAAATATCGTCTAAGGAGTAATTATGAACTACGTAGATCAAGCCTCTTTTACAGACGTTAATGCTTTAGATAACCCACAGTCTTTTAATATGTCTCAGCAAAACAAAGATGAAGGTGTATCTCCTTATGCAATTACCGTATCTCAATATATTGAAATAACCGATGGCAAACTTAAAGATTTAGGCTTTGCCACAGTTGTAGGTGAGATTAGTGAGCTCAAAGCTTACAGTCATCTTTACTTTAAAATTAAAGATGAAAGCGCAGCTGTTGATTGCATTATGTTTGCAGGAAACTTTCAGCGTTTATCATTTACTCCAAAAGTTGGCCAAAAGGTACAAATCGTAGGTGAGGGCTCTATCTATCAAAAGACCGGTCAATTTAAGATTAAGGTTGTATCAATGCAGGAGATTGGCATTGGTGCAATTATGGAGCGCTTAAGATTATTAAAAGAGAGATTACAATTTGAAGGCGTGTTCTCTCATGTTAAGCGTCCTATCCCTCAGTTTATTAACACTGTAGGCGTCATCACTTCAAGTGAAGGTCGTGTAGTTCATGACATTCAAATGACCATGCAACGCCGTAATGATGGTGTAAATATCATTGTATATCCTGCAGCAGTTCAAGGCGAGAGCGCGCCAAAGTCACTAATCAATGCTTTAAATCTTGCTAATGCTCAAAACTTATGTGATGTTTTAATCATAGGTCGTGGCGGTGGTTCTTTTGAGGATTTACTTCCATTTTCAGATGAAGCCTTAGTAAGAGCTGTAGCAGACAGTAAAATACCAATTATCTCAGCTGTAGGTCATGAGCCAGATGTAGCTTTAACTGATTTTGCAGCCGACCTACGCGCTGCAACCCCAACTGCTGCAGCTGAAATTGTTACCTCAGTTACCAAAGATCAGCTTTATGGCTATGTTGAGGATATCAACCGTCGTTTATCAACAGCCATCTATAGCCGCCTTGATTATTACAAGATAAAGTTAGATGCTGCTAAACAAAGATTAAGAAGCGCAAGTCCTGAGATTTATGTAAATAACTTAAAAAACAAGTTAGATAACTTAAATCAAAGGCTAGATGCAGCAGTACAAGGCAAGATTTACAATTACAACTTGTACTTATCAAATGTAAAACAAAGATTGTCAGCTTTTGAGCCAATGCAGATGGTTGCAAATTTAAATGGAGATCTCAATACTAAGATTAACCGTTTGAATCAAGCTATTGATAATTTAGTTATCGCTAAAAAGCAAAGATTAAACTTTGATTATACTGTGCAGCGCTATAACTTCTTAATTGATAATGTTGCTTTAAGTTATAAAAATGAGCTCAAACGTAAAGTTTTGCGTTTAAATTCATTTGATCTTGATACAAGACTTAATAATTTAAGTACTGAATTTTCTAAAGCTACGGTAAAACTTCAAGGCTTAAATCCTCTTTATATCTTATCTAAAGGTTACTCCATTACCTTTGATGAAAATGATAAATCTGTGGATATTGCAAAGGTTAAAACAGGGGATACTATCAAATCAAAATTACAAGGTGGCACTATTGTTTCAACTGTAACTGAAGTTTTTAAAGATACCAAGGCATAGTAAAAAGCCATAGCAAGAAAGCCATAGCATGATGATTTTTAAATTTAAGTTTTTAGCTCTCTTAGGTGCGTTTTTAAGTATCCCAAATCTTGCCTTTGCAAGCTACACACAGACTTTTGAGCGCATCTATACAGTAAGTACTGTAACTTACCCTGATTTATGCCAAGATGATGAGTACGCTAAAAGCTGTGCTTTCATGACCAATTATTACTTAAATCGTTTTGATCATGCTTACATTGGCTATCTCACAAAACACCTAGATTTAGACTCTGAAGATACCGACGGTCTTGATCTAGATAATCGCGAGCTAGCCTCTCAAGAGATTAACTTTGATTACAGAGTTATCAAAGAATTTGACTTTTTGACAGTCATTGCTGATGTAAGACAGAGTTTTAAAGGCAAAAATGCTCATATAACAGAGGTTTATAATATCGAGTTATCCTCAAGTAAGCCTATTTTCTTTAATAACTTATTTGAAGATCCAACACTAGCTGCTCAGCTTTGTGCAAACTATGTTGAAGATTATTTTGCACCTTATAAAAAGCCAAATTTGCCTATCTTTAAAGCTCAAATTGAAAATGATCCAAGAAATTTTATGATCCTACCTGATGCTTTAGAGTTTGTCTTTACCAAAGGTGTGTTAGCACCAAATAATGTTAAAAGCAGAATTATCATTCCGATCACATATTTAGCTGAGGCTAAGCCTATTGCAAAGTGGTTTCCGGTTTTAAAAGCTGAGTTTAAAAATGACAAAAGACTTCATGCTTTAGGCGATCCATTAGATGGTATGGATGATTAGACAATGCACTTAGTTTGAACGTTTTTTCTCAAGTCTTTTGTCAAGTGCTAACTGTGCTTAACCGTGTTATAATCTTGTTCATCATTCATTTAACAATTGAGGAAATAAAATGCGTATTATCCTTTTAGGACCACCAGGTGCAGGTAAAGGTACTCAGGCACAAAACATCACTAAGGCTTTTGATATCCCACAGATTTCAACTGGTGATATGTTAAGAGCTGCTATTAAGGCTGGCACTGAGTTAGGTCTTAAAGCTAAGGCTGTTATGGATGCAGGTAAGTTAGTATCTGATGACATTATCTTAGGTCTTGTAAAAGAGCGTATCCAAAAGGATGATTGCAAGAACGGTTTCTTATTTGACGGTTTCCCACGCACCATCCCTCAAGCACAGGCTTTAGTTGATAACGGTATCGTAATTGATGCAGTTGTTGAATTACAAGTACCTGATGAGAAGATCGTAAAGCGTATGTCAGGTCGTCGTGTACACTTAGCATCAGGCCGTACCTACCACATCGTTTACAACCCACCTAAGGTTGAGGGCAAGGACGATGTAACCGGTGAAGATCTAGTAATTCGCCCTGATGACGAAGAGTCAACTGTACGTAACCGTCTAAAGGTTTACCACGAGCAAACCGAGCCATTAGTAGCTTTCTATAAAGAGCTATCAAAGACTGCTGCAACTAAGTATGTTGCTGTTGATGGTAACCGTGATGTACAGGTTATTGCTGACGAAATTATCTCTGAGCTTAAGAAATAGTAATGATTAAAGATATGGTTAAATCAAGTGTAGTAGCTTTAGCTGTGCTTGCCATTTGTGGCAATGTTTATGCTGAAGACAACACTGAAAACACTGAGGCACAATCTGCTACCTTTGAAATTGGTCAAACCAAAGATGAAGGTATAGTTTATCCTTGCCCTTTTGGTTGGTCTGTAGAGCCTAATCCTAGTGTAGATAACTCTTTGACCTACACTGATGCTGATGAATCACTATCTATTAGTGTAACTAGCATTAACGAAGGTCCTGGTGCTTTAACTACCCCTGAGGTATATGCTAAAGTTGCAGCTGATCAAATGCAGTGTCAAATGCCAAATCTTTCAAATCTTATTGAAAATGCTTATAGCTTTGAGTGTCCTAAAGAGGGCATTGAGGCTATTGTTTACGGTGGCGACGGTGAAATGGTATTACTAGCTATCTCTGGCCGTAATGCTGATACTGAGCCTAAGGTTGAAGAGTTTGTAAGATTCTTAGCAAACGAAGCTAAAAACCGTAACTAAAGGTAATTTATAAATTTTAAAGGCAGGTTTGACCCTGCCTTTTCTATGTCCTATATTTGTTCCTTTCAATTTCAAAAACTACTATCTGTTTTCAAAATCTACCTTTTCAAAGCGGTAAAGCTGCTTTACCTCTGGATATTTTTGATGGTCAACTTCAGACATAAACATATCTAAAGGCCTTACAAACACTTTATAGGGCTCATAGAGCTGTTGATAGACCACCTGTGGCTCTAGAGTCTCAGAGTGGGTGGCAATACAGATAATGGTGTACATCTTGCCTTTAAAGTGGCGGAAGATCTCGTATGGCTTAGGATTGTCGCGTGTCATATTTTCTCCTTACTCTTGCTTTAGATTTTTAATACACTTAGTGCTTTGCATATCTTTTTCATAGATAGCAATCGGTAAGTTTAAAGCTGAGATGAGCACATTTAAATCAGCTGTTCTTTTTGATGGCTTGATGTTGTTCTTATCATCAATATCGCAAAAAACAGGTAGTGTATCTGGCACTAATAAGGTAAATAAGCCATCATGAATATAGCCCCAGTTAGCATGGTAAGCTACCATCGCACGCTCAATGATGTCATCACGAGTTAAGTCTTGTCCTGAGAGTGGGACTTCACCTTTTACGCCTGCTAAAGATAAAAGAGTTGGCAACATATCAATTTGACTTACCACACGGTGATCTTTTCGTGGGGCAACATCTGGGCTAATAATTAGTGCAGGAATTGAGAAATTACGTAGTGGGAAATACTCTTTACCGTATACACGTGAGTCATGATCGGCAATGACTAAGAAGATGGTGTTTTTATAGTAATCTTCTTTTTTTGCTGCCTCAAAGAACTTACCTAAGGCGTAGTCGGCGTACTTTGCTGCAGTTAGGCGTCTTGGATCATCAGTTTGTACGCCATCGATATTAACTTTACCTTGTGGGATATCAAAAGGATCATGGAAAGAGCTTGAGAAGACAATAGAGCAAAATGGCTCGTTTGCTTGACTTAATTTTACAAAGGTTTTATTAGCCTTTTTAAATAAGTCCTCATCAGATACACCCCATGAGGCAACAAACTCTGGGTTTTGATAATCCTTTTGCTCAACAATTTCATCGACACCATTTTGATAGAAGTAGTTGCGCATGTTGTCAAAGTGACTTTCACCACCATAGATAAATGAGGTTTTGTAGCCTAGCTTTTTAAAGATAGAAAAAGCAGTAGTAAGCTCACTTTTATGATCGATTTTGACCTGGCTTGGTAGTGGTGAGATTGGGTATGAAGCTGTTACAGCCTCAATACCGCGTACTGATCTATGACCTGTGGCGTAAATCTTTTCAAACCACCAGCCTTCTTCTTTAAGTTTTTCAAGATTTGGTGCAATGGGATCACCGCCTAAAGATTCTACATAACGGGCACCAAAGCTCTCTTCTAAAAGGATAACTACATTGCGTTTATGACCTGTAACTTTAGGTGTGATGACCTGATTGATAGGGCATTGCATGTCAATCTTTTCAGGGTAATCACGCTTAGAGATCTTAGGTAAGTTAACAAGTACATTAGTGTAATCATCAAAAGCAAAAATTTCTGATCCTTTAACTGAAGTCTCTCCTAAATGACGTAGCGCATAGAATACAGAGAATGCTGAGTTATTAGGAATTGAGTTAGCTAAAGGGGAGTTACTAAAACCAGCATTTGAGATATTAAGTGGCTTGTGATCAAAAATACTGCCACGAATGCCTAGAGGAATAATTACTAAAACAGCAATTAAAGCAATGATGTTACGAGCTTTAGTAGAGGTTTCATATCCTTTGTATAAGCGCTTTGCGAGTTTAAAAGCGCCAACAAATACTGCAATTGATAAGATTAAAGTTAAGATAGTCTCAAAGAGGTGGCCATTTAAGAGCATGGAGACAACCTCTTTTGGATAGATTAAGTATTCAACATAAAGCTGATTTGGTCTTACTCCATACTCTTGCATAAATGGAGGAGTTGAGAGCTCTACTAAAAAGTCAGCTGTGATAATTACAGATAAAAGAATAGTCTCTACGATAACTAGCCATTTAGGTGCTACCTTAAAGAAGTTCATCACGATGCCAATTAACAGCGCCAAAGCGAACATGGTGCAGTTTATTGAAAAATCGTAACGTAAGCCCCAAGTGAAGATTGTAAGTAAATCGTCTTTACATAAATCATAGTGCCAAATCACAAGACTAAGTCTTGATAGGGTGAAGATTGCAATGGCAATGATAAAGAATGTAAGTACTGGTCTTAGACCGTAGTTTAATTTTAGTTTGGTCATGATTTTTCTTGAGTGCTTCAAAGTGTGAGAAAATTAACTTCAAAGTATAGTTTAAAGATTTAATTTTGTATTTGTTTTGTTAAATGCACAAGTATACCAAAGCTCAATTATAGTGAACTTAGAAAAGAAAAAAAGCGCAACTTTTAAATAATTGTAAAGTTACGCTTTTAAAAATATTTTTGTATCTATAAAACTAATTAGTAGTTCTCAGCACGAACTTCAAAGTAACTCTGTGGGTGAGCACATACAGGGCAAATCTCAGGAGCCTTAGTACCTACTACTAAGTGACCACAGTTACGGCACTCCCAAACAGTAACACCTGATTTCTCAAATGCTTGCTTAGTTT
>ONCS01000142.1 GCA_900316375.1 uncultured Succinatimonas sp.
AAAGCATGCAACATATTATCGATGTTGTAAAACAAGATCCTTTAACTGTTGGAGGATCTGTTAATGCTTAACCAACCATGCATGCTTCAAGATTAAGACATTAAAACTATTACACCAATATATAAAGACAAGATATATAACGACAAGATATATAAAGATAAGTACCTATGAGTGATCAACAAGAGAACTGGGCAGAGAAAAAGGAAGTAGCAGGAGGCTTTTATGGCATCAAGCTCATGCTCTTTTTCTACAGACTTGGCGGTAAGAAACTATTTACCCTAGTTTTATACCCAGTGATGACTGTGTATTACTTGATGGCCCGTGAGCAACGTCGTAACTCTAAGCGCTATTTATCTTTAGTCAATAAACGCCGCACCGAACTTGGTCTTAAAAAGCTCCGTCTAAACTCCTTTATGCACTTTATCGCTTTTGCAGACATGATGCTTGATAAGCTCAATGCCTGGCAAGGCAAGTTAGAGCTACACAAAGACGTAGAGTACATTGATGATAGCTTTAATGAGTTCTACAAAGACAAAGTCCCTGGCAAGATCATTATCTGCTCGCACTTAGGTGATATTGAAGCTTTGAATGCCATCTTTACAAAAAATAAAGATGAGCACTATGTAATTAACTCCATTGTCTTTAATAAGCATGTGCAAAACTTTAACCGCATGATTAAAGCTTTAGCCCCTGATGTTGATTTAAACTTAATTTCAACTGATACCATGGGCGCAGATACAGCCATTTTGCTAAGAGACAAACTAGATCACAACGAGATTGTAGTCATCGCAGGCGATCGTGTGCCACAGACAAGTCATGAGCACAATCGCGTAGTTAAAGCTAAATTTTTAGGCGAGGATGCATACTTTCCACAAGGATGTTTTGTCTTATCCTCTGTCTTAAAAGCACCAACTATCTTAGTTTTTGCCCTAAAAAATAACAAAACAAACATGGTTGATATTGTGTGCAAGAATATAGGTATTGTGAAACTTGATAGAAAGAATCGTGAAGCCTCTCTTCAAGCCTATGTAGATAATTATGCTAAGGTTCTAGAAGAGATTTGCCTAGAATACCCATATCAGTGGTTTAATTTTTACGATTTTTTCAAAGCTAAATAAGTTAAAACTATGTATAGAAGACCAAAATATCGTTTTAAAACAGAATCTGTTTTTAAGATCTCTTTTCATGACACTGATGCGATGGGCGTAGTGTGGCATGGCAATTATATTAAGTTCTTTGAGCTTGCCCGCGAAGACATGTTAAATGAGATTGGCTATGGCTATGAAGACATGCAAAAAGATAATGTAGTCTTCCCGATTGTTGAGTGTGACTGCAAATTTAGAAACTATATTCGCGTAACAGATAAAAGACTTCGCGTAGTTACTATGCTAACTGAATTTGAAGGCAAGGTTGAGATGCACTATGAAGTGTACGCTGATGGCTCTGATAAACTCTGTGCTTATGGCTACACTAAGCAAGTTGCCATGAACGTGAAGACCATGGAGTTATACTTTGAAACTCCTAAATCATTGCTTGCTGCTGTAAATAAGTTTGAGAGCGAACATGGGATTAAGTAAGATTTTTATTAAATTTTTAAAGCCTTTTGCCTTAGCTGCAGCCTTACTTATAGCTATGCCTTGTGCTCATGCTTTGACCTTACAAGAGATTAAAGCAAATCTTGAGGTAGATAAGTATTTAACTTGTGACTATAACCAGGTAAAGTCAGTTAAAAGCTTAAATAAAGATTTAAAAAGCTTTGGTACCTTGATCATTATCGATAATCAAAAGCTTTTATTAAAACAAAGTGAGCCTTTTGATAACGAAATTATCATCACTGATAAAAACATTGTCGAGATCTCTGATGATGAAGAGAATGTTATCAGTGCAGAGATTAATCCACAAGTTTTTAACATTTCTAATTTAATGTTAAAGCTGTGCGCTATCGATGAGAGTTTTGAAAAGTACTTTGAGGTTGAGGCAAGTGGTCAGGTTAATAACTTTACTTTAAAACTTACCCCCAAAGATGAACTCTTAGCTAAGATCTTTAAGACTATCACTTTAAAAGGTGGCAAGAGACTTACCGATGTGGTAATTGTTGATAACAATAACGATACCACCACCATGTCTTTTAGTAACTATCAAAATGATAATGTAGCTTTAACTGATAGCGAAAAACAATATCTAAACTAGGTAATAAGGACAACTGTGACACATAAAACTTTAGCTTTAATCTATGCATGTTTGTTAGTGGTAATGGCCATCTTTTTAGGCTATAAACTACCTTCTGTGCATTTTGAAAGCTCGGTTTTATCTCTGTTGCCTCACAGTGACTCTGTGATTGATGAAAAAATCTTAGATACCTATTTAGAGCGCCTTGATAAGCAAATTGTCTTTTTGGTAAAAGACAATTCTTTAGATGGCAAGCCTACTTATAACTTTGTCCATGACTTAAAAGAGCATGTAGGTATCAATCAAGAGTTTAAATCCATTACTGCCTTTTTTGATGACAATACTCAACAAGAGTTTAATACCTTTTTATATGAGCACAAACTCTCTTTAATTGATGAGAATTTAAGACAAAGTCTAGAAAATGGTAAGTATCAGAAGAAAGTCTTAAATCAAATCTACTCTGGTGTCTCAGGGGTCAGTGCCACCGAGCTTCAAAACGATCCCCTCTTACTTACACGCAATATTGGTCTTTCTTTATCTAAAGATAATGTTTTTAGAATAAAAAACAATTTGTTGTCAGTACAATTTGGCGATGATAACTACTACTTTATCAATCTTGAAAGTGCTTTAGATGGCTTTAATTTAAGTTCATCAGAGAATTTAATTACTACCATTGATAAGATTATTGAGGATACTCAATCCCAATATCCAGGAGTTGAAATTTTAAAGCGTGGTACGGTGTTCTACTCTGACTATGCAGCCAATCAATCTAAACATGATCTAACCTATTTAGGCTCAATTACGATTGTCGGTGTATTTGCCTTAATCTTCTTAGTCTTTAGATCAATTACCCCGGTCTTTTTAACCTTATTATCAGTAGGATCTGGGCTAATTGCTGGCATGTTTTTAATTACACTTTTCTTTGATTCTATAAATTTAGTTATCATCGGCATGTGTTTGTCAGTTGTAGGTGTGGTTTGCGATTACACCATTTACTACATGACCTTGCGTCTTGCCTCAAAAGACAGAGAATCTCCTCTTGAGACCATTAAAAAACTCAAAACTCCCCTGTTATTTGCCGCAGGTACTGATGTAATTGCCTATTTAATTATCTTAGTATCTCCAATTAAGCCTTTAAAAGAGCTATCTTTATTTTGCATGGGAGCAATTTCCTTTGCAGTTTTCACAGTAATTTTACTTGAGCCTTATCTTTGCTTTAAGTTAAGCCATAAGTTACCTAAAATCACCTATGCTTTTAATTACTATCTAAACTTTATAAAGCGTGGAAAAGTTAAGTTTTACATTTTAATTGTAATTGTGCTCTTTACAGCGTTTAATCTTCAAAACTACCATGTAGATGATGATCCAAGTGCATTGCAGACCATGCCTTTGCACTTACAATCTCAAGATCAGGTTATTGCCAAAATCACTCATCAAAATCCAACTCAAAAATATGTAGTGATGGTCTCAAGTGATACTGAAGAATTATTAAGCATCAATGAAAAGGTGCGAGCTCTTTTAGACAGTTTGCAAAAAGCAAAAGAGATTGTAAGCTACAAAGCCCTACCTTTAAATTCACAAAAGGCCCAAGCACAAGACATTGCCTTAGTAAACAAAGCTCTACAAGATTATACACAGGTACGGGGCTTACTAGAGCTTGATAATACAAACGACTTTTATCAAAGTAAAACCACAACACTTGAAGATTACCTAAACTCTCCATTAGGTCTTGTGTATCAAAACTTAATGGTTAAAACTGATAATTGCAATGCACTTACTTTATTAGTTGATGGGGTTAAAGACGGACAAGTACTTCAAGCTAAATTAAGTCAGATTTCAAATAGCGCTATCTATATGGACAGGCGCTCAGATTTTACCAAGACCTTTAAGCACTTTAGAGAGCTTATCAATTACGTTTTAATTGCCTTTGTCATTGTGATTTTAATAGTCTCTATAATTAGACTTGGAATTAACAAAGGCTTGATGGCAGCTATCTTTACGGTGTTATCAGTTTTATGTGGCCTAGCAGCTCTTTTAATGTGTCAGATGAGTGCTAACTTATTTACAAGCTTGTCCATGATCTTAGTTTTAGGCATTGGTGTGAATTACACCATCTTCTTTAGCTCGAAAGCTCAAGAGAAAAATGTTTTAATGCTAGCTATCATCACTGCATTATTAACTACCCTTTTAACTATCGGAGTGTTAGTTTTAAGCTCTGTTACCGCAATTGTGGGCTTTGCCTTAACTTTATCTGTAGGTATCTTGTGCTCATTTATAACTGCTACCTTATTACCGGAGTTTTTTCATGATTAAAAACAACTTCATAATTAAAACTTTGTGTAATTTTTTGTGCTTATTTTTAGGTTCAATATTTGTTGCAGCTTGCTCTTCAACAAGCTTTGAAAATTCTATTAATGCTTATTTAACTAAAGATGTGAAAATTAAGGTTCCTGCTCCATTATTCGATGAAGAGTACGAGACGACACAGCTTTTAACTACTAATTACGATGGCAAGAAAAACTCTTTAATTGTGGCCTCTACAGTTAAAAAGGATTCTTTAGTGATGGTGGGCTTTACTAAAAGCTACTTAAAACTATTTACTGCAACATATGACCGTAGTGGCTTTAAGGTTGATTATGCAGTGACTCAAAGCATGTTGCCACCTGTAAATAACGTACTTTTAAATGTGATGCTCTGCGCTAGCAATCATTTAAAAGATTATTTACCTAAAGATTTTAAAATTAAAGACACAAATGAAAGTCGAGAGATTTTTGATAATTTTGACAACTTAATTTACAAAATCACATATACATCAAAGCAAAATCATAAACTTCCATGTAAAATTGAATGCTTAGCATTTAGTTATACAATCTCCATAAAGTACTTAGCATGATTTATATACAAAACTTTAGCTCTATCTCTTCACTTGGCGCAAAGTATGATGAGATTGTAAATTCACTTACAGCACCATATAGTGAGCATTTAACCTACCGTGACGATTTATTATCAAACGGCTTAGGCTCATATTTCGGTGTGGTTAAAGCAAATTTACCTGACATTAGTAAATTTAAAGCTCACAACACCCGCAATAACCAGTTTTTAGCTTATTGCATAGATGAGCTTAAAGACACCATTGAGCCTTTGATTTCTAAGTATGGCAAAGATAGAGTTGCTGTAGTTTTAGGTACTTCAACCTCAGGACTTAATGAAACTGAAATTGAGATTGAGCAGTATTTAAAAACAGGCAAAGTCTCTGATACTTATCACTACTCATTCCAAGAGTTCTCATCTCCATCAGAATTTGTCTCACAGTATCTTGATGTCAATGGTCCTGCTTATACTATTTCAACTGCTTGTAGCTCATCTGCTCGTGCTTTAATCTCAGCAAAACGTTTATTACAAGCTGATATGGCTGATGTTGTTATAGCAGGCGGTGCTGATACTTTATGCGCAGTTCCTATCAATGGCTTTAACTCCATGGAAGTGCTCTCCCATGATAGATGTTTACCATTTAATAAAAATCGTCATGGTATCAATATCGGTGAAGGCGCTGGTATCATGATCTTAACAAAAGAAAAGTCAGAGCTTGCCTTAGTTGGCTGTGGCGAATCATCAGATGCTTACCATGTATCAAGTCCTGATCCAAGTGGCGCTGGTGCTGTCGAGGCTATTAAGATGGCTTTAAATGACGCTAAGCTTACAAAAGATGACATCGGCTATATCAATTTACATGGCACTGCAACTAAATTAAATGATGCCATGGAGTCACAGGCTGTAAGCACTTTATTTGGTGAGACTACCCCTTGTAGCTCTACAAAATATCTAACAGGTCATACTTTAGGTGCAGCAGGTATCGTTGAAGCTTGTATTCTCTGTTATTTATTAAAAGAGAACTTAGACTTACCAATGCAAGATTTCTCATTAGATGAAATTGATGACACTCTTCCTAAGTGTGGCTTAATTACTGACAAGCTTAAGTCAAAGACTCCATATATGATGTCAAACTCATTTGCCTTTGGTGGTAATAACGCTTCAATTATTATTGGTAAAGTTTAACTATAGGCTCAAGTACAAGGTTTAAGGAACAACAAATGGAATACAAAAATCCAAGTGATTATCTACCTCATGCAGCGCCTATGGTGTTAATTGATAAGGTTATTGAGGTCACAGATGATAGCGCAACTACACAGTGTTATCTAAATGATACAGGTGTATTAAAACCATTTTTAGAAAACAATGCCCTGCCTTCATATTATTGTGTGGAGCTTATAGCCCAAACTATAGGTGTGTGGAATGGCGCTAATCAAGTAGGCTCTACTCCAGATGTTGGTATGATCTTAGGAAGTCGTGATGTAAAGTCTACAGTAAATTCATTTCCTTTTGGTAAGACTTTAACTATCAAAGTATTTAAGAATATGTCAGACGGGGTGATTGCTAACTTTGAAGGCAAGCTCTCAATTGATGGAGAGGTAGTATCCTCTGGCAGAGTTAACGTAATTTCTTTAGATGAAGATGCTAAAAACAAGATCTTCAAACGCTAAAGAACACATTTAGGAAAGAATTTATGCAAAGAGTATTAGTAACAGGCGCAGGAACAGGTCTTGGCAAGGCTATAGCCATTGAGCTTGGCAAGCAAGGCTTTAATGTTACCTTAAATTACCGTAGCTCTGAAAAAGGCGCACTCGAGGCCTTAGAGACCATCAAGCAAAATGGTGGCACTGGCTCACTTTTAAAATTTGATATTACCCATCGTGATGAGGTAAACGAGATCTTAACAAAAGACATTGAAGACAATGGCTTTTACTATGGTTTAGTATTAAATGCTGGCATGACCGCTGATGCTGCCTTTCCAATGATGACCGCTGAGGATTGGGATGGTGTAGTCCACACTAACCTAGATGGCTTTTACAATGTAGTAAAGCCTTGCATTATGCCTTTAATTGCAGCTCACGCAGGTGGTCGTATTATTGCCATTTCATCAGTCTCTGGCATTATGGGTAACCGAGGACAGGTTAACTACTCAGCATCAAAAGCTGGCTTAATTGGTGCTGTCAAAGCACTGGCACTAGAAGTAGCTAAGCGCAATATTACCGTTAATGCAATTGCACCAGGTCTTATCGATACTTCAATGGCCGAGCTTGATGAGACTGTTAAAAAAGAGATCTTAAAGATGATCCCTTTAAAGCGTATGGGCAAAGCTCAAGATGTAGCTGATTTAACTGCCTTTTTAATGTCAGATAAGGCAAGCTACATTACCCGTCAAGTTATTTCAGTAAATGGAGGTCTTTTATAATGCGCCGTGTGGTTATTACAGGTTTTGGTTTAGAGACCGCCTTTGGTGAGACTTGGGAAGAAAACCGTACTAAGATTTTAGAGTGTCAAAACGCTGTGCGTCATATGCAAGAGTGGGAAATTGTTGAAGGCTTAATTACAAAGCTAGCAGCCCCTTGCGATAACTTTAAGTTACCTGAGCACTATACTCGCAAAAAGACCCGCTCTATGAGCCGTGTATCAGAGATGGCAACTCGTGCTTCAGAGCTTGCTTTAATCGACGCAGGTTTAATTGACGATCCATTTATTAAGTCAGGTCGTATGGGTGTAGCTTATGGCTCATCTTTTGGCTCAACCTATGCTGTAAAAGACTTTGCAACTATGTTAACTGAGAACACCACAGGTGATTTGACTGCTAACTCTTATGTAAAGATGATGCCACAGACAGCAGCAGTTAATATTGCTATCTTCTTTGGTATTACTGGCCGTATTATTCCAACATCTACAGCTTGTACCTCTGGCTCAATGGGTATTGGCTATGCTTTTGAGGCGATTCAACATGGTTATGTTGATGCGATGGTCGCAGGTGGTGCTGAAGAGCTAACCGTATGTGATGCAGGTGTCTTTGATACCATGTTCTCAACTTCATCTAAAAACGATACTCCAAAGCTAAGCCCAGCTCCATTTGATAAAGACAGAGATGGTTTGGTTATAGGTGAAGGCGCAGGCTCTGTAATTTTAGAAGAGTATGAGCATGCTAAGGCACGTGGAGCTAAGATCTACGGTGAGATTGTAGGATTTGCTTCAAACTGCGATGCTACCCATATTACAGCTCCTAATGCAACTACCATTCAAATCTGTATTGAGTCCTCTTTAAAGAACGCAGGTCTATCACCATCTGATATTGGATATATCTCAGCTCATGGTACCGGTACTGTACGTGGAGATATTGCAGAGTCTAATGCTACATACAATATCTATGGTAACAAGACTCCAATTTCAACCTTAAAGAGCTACTTTGGTCATACCTTAGGTGCTTGTGGTGCTGTTGAGGCCATTGCTGCAACCTTAATGATGAATGAAGGTTGGTTTAGCCCTAACCTAAATCTTCATAATGTTGATCCTGAATGTGGTGACTTAAACTACATCATGGATAAACCACTTAAAGCTGATGTTGAATTTGTACAATCAAATAACTTTGCCTTTGGTGGTATTAACACTTCAATGATCATTAAGAGAATTTAATTTTGCTCTTTAGTTTTATTTAGAGATTTATTGATGTTAAAACGCTTAATCTTAGCACTTGCATGCGTATTATCACTTCTTTGCTTAACTTCATGTATGAGCTCTGGTAATGATGATTTAAATGGTTATACTCGTGCTGAGATTAAGTCTTACATTGAGCTTAATAAAACTACTATTGACGATCTTTATAATAAATTTGGCAAAGAGAACTACACTGAGCCAGATCTTTCAAACAAATACAAGATCTTGGTATATTCATTTACAAGAACTCGTACTATGATCTCTAATTATGTGCCTTTTAAATGCACCTCTAATTACCCAACTATGAATAAGAAATTACGTATTTGGGTCAATAAAAAAGGCTTAGTTAAGAAATACACCTACGATGGTACTTACTATATTATTCACCGTGGATGTTACATTGGTGAGCGCATCATGAATGAGCGCGAGTTAACCCCACGCGAGCTTGATACCATGGAAGTACCAGACGATTTTTAAATCTTAAAAATCTCGTCAAACATCTGGAGTTTTTATGCAATTTAAAAGGCTATTACTGTGTGCCTTAATTCCTTTTTTGATCTCTTGTGCCCGTGAGCCTAAAGAAAGTAACTTCCTACCTGATCTAATTACTCACGATATCGTCAGCAAGCAAATGAAAAAATGCAAAACTATAAGCTGTGTTGAAACAGCATATGGCGATGCTTTAGAAGATCGAGCTGATCCTAAAACCGGACTTTTAATTAAGATCTGGAAAACTTATGATGACAGGCCAAATTTCTTTAGTGAAAGGTCTAAGTACAAAGATCATATCATTGAAAGCTCAAGATCACTTAGAGTGTATTACAGTGGCGATACCATTAAAAAGTACCAATTTATGGGGACTGTGTATGCGATGAAACGGGGTCTTGGAGGATCGCACGCTTTTAGATTGTCTTTGCGCAATCAAACTAAAGAAGAGCTTAATTCTACAATGATCCCGATTGTGGCTGGAGAGTCAGTAAAACTTTATAAAGAATTCTATAACTTAAAATAAGTTTAAAAAATCAAAAAAAGCCCGGATGATTAGGCCGGGCAATTAGGTCACATTATATTATTATGAATTCTTGTAAGGTCCGTAAGGCATACCACTTAAAGCGTAGATCATGTCTACATCAAGCTTCAACTGCTTAGCAAGAGTATCTGGCAGTAAG
>ONCS01000185.1 GCA_900316375.1 uncultured Succinatimonas sp.
CAATCTAAAGATCTCCTACAAAGATTACAACAATGAGATTGCCTTAAGATATGTGGTCAAAGATGCGCTATTTGCTTTAGAAAAATTCTATAAACCACCTTTTGATGAAATACCTACGGGTAAAGGTATTGCTGATATTGCCTATGAACCTAAACCACAATTTGCAGCGCATAAACCTTCCATTGTAATTGAGCTTAAATGGAATAAGTCAGCTAATACTGCCTTAGAGCAAATCATTAGTAAAGACTACGTCTCAAGATTTAAAGGATCAGGTGATGGCGTGCTATTAGTTGGTGTTAACTGCGATGCTAAAAACAAAAAACACAGTGTGGAATTTAAGTTTGAAAAATAAGACATTTTGATTTTAGATACAAAATATTACTACAAAATTTTAAGATAACACTTTGATTTTAAGTTACTTTTAAGATTTAACTGTCAAGGTATTTGAGTGCATTGAAGCCTATGAAAGCGATTTCCAATCACAGATAAACTTCGCCTTCTTAAGCCTAACTTTGAGCAATTGAAGTTAGTCTTTTTAGTTTTCTAAAGCTTAATTTTTTCAATCTTAACTAAGCATTTCTTTTTGTAAAAAGCCAAGCCTACAGCTATGATTTCACTTAAATCAAAGAAATCCTCTTGACCTTTGTCGTAGTTTTTAGCATGGATTTGAGTAAGTGCAGCATTTGACTGCACCTCTAGATCTTTTATATCTTTAGCAGCCTTAATTTCAATTATCACACCTAAAGATTTCTTTCTAATATCCTCTTGGGGAATGATAAAACTTATATCAGCAAATCCATCACCTAAGCTTAAGTTAGACTTATAGCGGTATTTTTTACTTTCACAGACCTGAGAGAATAGACCATCTAAAAAGCCTTGATAGAAGTATTCCTTAGGACCACCTGAAGAGATATCTCTAGTATTAACATAACGAAGCATTAAGTTATTTAAAATAGTCTCTAATGACTCAGCGTCACCAATGCTTATTGACTGCAATATTGGTGAGATCTTTGTTTTAAAATCAAGATTATTATTTGAAAAACACCACTTTAAGAGTTTTACAATCGCACCATGAACTGAACGATTAGGTATCTTTAAGAAGGTTTTATTATCAGTTGAAAGCTCGGTGTCTAAGGTTAGGTAACCAGTAATATACATTAAGTTCCAAAAGTAGTTTTCATCGTCATTTGAAAAGAGTAATTGGTAGTTAAGGTTCTTTTCAATTGCAACTTCAATGCTTTGACCGTCAATTAACTTTTGAAAGCCTTCGGTGTAATTCTCCGGATCACGCTTGTAGATATCTTGTAGTAAATCTAGACTGCCTGTGTTAACCCAATAAGGTTCAGGTTTTGCGTTGATGTCGGCTGTAAGTGCTCTTACATACTTAATTACATCCCAAGGGCAGAAGATATGATCATGTCCAAAGTTATAGCCGTCATACCATTCTTTAAAGGTCTCGAATTTATCTTCAAGATGGTAGTGTTTAAGCATCTTTAAAACTTCAGATTCGGTAAAACCATAAAATGACGAAAACACAGGATCATTAAAATCTATGCTTTGGAAATTATTAAAACCTGTAAAGATACTCTCTTTTGCTACTTGCAAACATCCTGTAAGAATACCAACTTCCAAGAAACGATTAGTTTTAAGAGCATTAGATAGCATCTCAGCATAGACATCTTTTAACTGATCATAAAAAGGAGTATTAGCTGTTTTTGCTAAAGGTACATCATACTCATCAATAAGAATAACTACCTTTCTGCCTGTTTTAAGGCTTAAAAACTGAGAGATATTCAAAAGAGAATTTTTGATGATTGTTTTTTTATCATCTAAGCTGTAATTATTAACATTGACCCGTTTTATTTGTTCAAGTCTTATTTTAGCGATTGATAAACGAGGATCGATAAATCTTAAATATTTGAAAATTCCATTTCTTTTACTTGAGATAAAATCAATATAATCGGCTAGTTGGCTTAATTTTTCGCCAAGATTATTGATTGCTTCATTAAGGGAATCTAATGAAGAAACTCCTTTTAAAGAAATACTTATTACAGGAAAGTTTCCTAAATATTCTTTTATAAATTCTTTGTCTTTATAAATATCTAAGTCTTTAAATAGCGAAATTGCTTTAGATTTGTCTTTAGGATTTTCGTAGTTTAAGCCTACGAAGTTTTCAATCATTGAGATTGTAAGGGATTTTCCAAAACGACGAGGTCTAGTAAATAAGAATACTTTTGTTTTCTTGCCTAAGATGGATTTTAAATAATTAGTTTTATCAACGTAGTAAGCATCATCTCCAGACGAAAATTCTGAAAAATCTTCATTGCCAACAATTTCTGCTACATCATCAATCATTTTAAAATCCTTTTAAATCTCTATTTGATTATAGTCTAAATTGGCCTTTTTAGTAAGGTTAGCAAATACTACTTGAGAGCATATTTTCCGACTTTAAGTCTTAAAAAAAATCAGTTAAATGAAGGCTTATAGATCAACACTTTTAAGAAATATTACTATAAAATTTTCATATATAAGATCTCTAGATCCAAAACTTTAATAAAAAATAGTGTGTAAAATTAGGAATAATTATTTGAAATAGAAAG
>ONCS01000222.1 GCA_900316375.1 uncultured Succinatimonas sp.
AGGACGGCAATTCCTCCACGACCTACAGAGGTCGTGGTCTCCTTGCCTTAATAAGTTAAAAAAGATCTTCAACGGTTCCTATCCTGCCGTTGTTGTCAATAATGGAGAGAACAGAGAACTTTTCTACAGTTCATACCTACAAACATATCTTGAAAGAGATGTTAGATTTGCAACTGAAGTAGAAAACCTTATTTTGTTTAAAAATTTCATTGCAGCTGTTGCTGCAAGGACAGCTCAATTACTTAATTACTCAGACTTATCTGCAGATGTTGGAATTAGTGACAAAACAGCTAAGAAATGGTTGTCAGTTTTAGAAATGTCTGGGCTTGTCTACATCTTACAACCTTATTACAACAACTTTACTAAAAGAATTTCTAAAACACCTAAAATGTACTTTTTAGATACAGGGTTAGCTGCATATTTAACAAGACACGCAACAGCTGAACAACTTGAAGTTAGCTATATGAATGGAGCTTTTCTTGAAACCTATGTCTTATGTGAGATCTTAAAATCATACTGGCTTAATGCTAAAGAAGCTCCTTTGTATTTCTATAGAGCTAGTGCCAAAAAAGAAATTGATTTCATTATTGATTGCGGCCCCACTACATACGCAATCGAAATTAAAAAAACTGCTATGCCTACCTTGAAAGCTGCTAAAAACTTTGATGTCTTAGATAGCTTAAAAAAGAACATTGGCAAGAAGGTGATTTTAAGTCTTAGTGAAAAGATCATGCCATTAAGTCATGAGGTGGTAAGTATACCTATTTCATTGTTGTAATCTTCTAAAGAAATTACAAAGACTTTCTGTGCTTCTAAAACACTGTAGATTTAACTTTATCTTTTATCAAGTTATCTAAAACGTGCAATTATCTAGTTGTAAACATTCCTAAAACGTGCAAGAATTCATAATATAATATTCCTAAAACGTGCAATATTTTGTGTAAATTGTTTCGCAAAAGTTTAAAGGTACCTAATTATGCTTTTTAGAAAGGCGATGTCTGAGCTTTTGAAGTGGAAAAAAGATCCTAACAAAAGAGCTCTTTTAATTACAGGTGCAAGGCAAATTGGTAAGACTTATCTTGTGCGTGAGTTTGCTAAAAAAAACTACGAAAACTGTGTAGAGATCAATTTCATTCATAATGAAAATGCTCACAAGATCTTCTCAGGAAATCTTGATGCAAAGACTATCTACACACAGCTTACAGCAAATATAAAGCAAGCTCTTAAGCCTGGCAAGACACTTATATTTCTTGATGAAATTCAAGAATGCCCCAACGCTAGAACCGCTATTAAGTTTTTAGTAGAAGATGGCAGATTTGACATTATTGAATCAGGCTCACTTTTAGGTGTTAATTATAAGCACGTTAAGTCATTTCCTGTAGGCTTTGAACAAAAGCTTCAAATGTATCCTATGGACTATGAAGAGTTCTGTATTGCCTGCGGTACTCAGGATAAGACATTTGCTTATCTTAAAGAGTGTTTTGAGAATAAGACTTTGGTGCTAGATGGTGTGCATGAAGAGATGTTGTCTCTATTTAGGCTTTACACTATCGTAGGTGGCATGCCTGCCGCGGTGCAAAAGTATCTTGATACAGAAGATATAGGATCGGTCATTTCAGTTCAAAAAGATATCAACTCTATGTATCGTAATGACATTACACAATATGCACTTTTAAACAAAGAAAAAATTACCGCTATCTATGACAATATACCATCACAGCTAGATGATAAGAATCGGCGCTTTCAGCTTGCCACAATTGATAAAAACGCCCGCATGAGAAGCTACGAGGACTCTTTTGTTTGGCTAAAAGATGCAGGTGTAGCTCTTCCTTGTTTTAACTTAAAAGAGCCCAAAATTCCGCTTAAGATCAATGAGCAAAGTAGGCTCTTTAAGCTTTTTTTATCTGACTGTGGGCTTTTAAGCGCTGCAAGTATGGGCGATATCCAATTTGAGATCTTAAATGACAACATGTCAGTTAATATGGGAAGCATTCTTGAAAATGTGTTTGCACAGGAATTAGTAGCTCATGGTTTTGAACTTAGATACTTTAACAAACAATGCGTAGGTGAGCTTGATTTTGTAGTACAAAAGGGAAGTTCAGTGTTAGCGCTTGAGATAAAGTCGGGTAAGAACTACACAATGCATGCAGCCTTAAATAATGCACTAGAGGTTAAAGATTGGAGCCTTGATAGTGGCATTGTATTTTGCAAAGGCAATGTAGCTCAAGATGGGAAAATTACTTATCTGCCTTGGTATATGATAATGTTCTTAGAGCAAAATGTGATTAAAAGTCTTAAAGTAAAGCTTGATTTAAAGTATGTTTAGCAAAAGTCATCAAAAAGTAGTAACAAATACATTATTCTTTAAAGAAATTTCATATAATTAATATACCCAAGATCTTAGTATCTTGTTGAAATATAACACTTTTTTACAAAGTGTGATCTGCTCTTTAAATTTAAGAAATATTAAAT
>ONCS01000188.1 GCA_900316375.1 uncultured Succinatimonas sp.
CAAAATCACAGAAAAGCGCAAGTATAGAAAGTGCCAAAATCACAGAAAAGCGCAAGTATAGAAAGTGCCAAAAACACAGAAAAGCGCAAGTATGGATAGAAAAGAGAAGTGCCACACGAGGAGATTCCTAGATAAGCTAGAACATGTGGCACATATTTAGTTTAGCAAACTTTTGATAAGGAAAATGGCTTATTTAAGCACTTTTGCGATTAATGCACTATTTGATTTGATTACATATTTATCAGCTAAAGTATGACCTGTCATGAAATCTTGAGCTTTAAAATCAAGACTTACTTCTTTTAAGCTACTTTCATAGTTTAAGAAGATCTGCAACTCTTCATCTGTGTTCTTATTCTTTAAGATAAAGTGCGTAAAGTCATCGTTATAGAAGACTTCTTTATCCCACTTTTGAACCTCAAGTACTTTCTTAATTTGAGCCTTTTCATCATCAGTTAATTCAATGAGTGAATCACCTAACATTAAGACACCTGAGGTGAGCATAATAAAGGCAATATGGAATAAGTACTCGTCTTTAGAGCAACATTGATCGGCTTCTTTATGATCATGAACGCATAAGCAATCAGGATCGTTTATCCAGAGTTTGTTATTCATCCATAAGCGGTTAAAGCATTCATCAGCTACTAACTTAAAGCGATTTACTCTTCGCTCAATATCATCGCCTACACGCATACCATGTACTAGACCTAAACTTGGCCACATTGCTGCGTTACAACCTAAGATAAAGCTGTTGTTACCTACAACTTCTAAAATAGTTTCAAGACCAACACGATAGTTATCAATGCGTGAGAAGTTAGCTTTGTTAAAGTGAAGTCCTTTAATAGCACCCCAATAGCACGCATCAAGTTTAAAGTAGTTAATACCAAGTCGATTGTGGAAGTATAAGAAGACATCTTGAATATAATCACGAACTTCTTGCTTTGAAAAATCTAAAACATACCACTTTAGATCACGCCAACCTTCATAAGAGAGATTAGAAGCTGGTACTACATAGCCACTTTTATCGGTGCATAACCAATCACGGTGGTATTTAAAAATTACAGAGTTTTCTGAGACTATAAATGGTGCTACCCATAATGCAGGCTTTTTGCCATTATCATGAATGGCTTGAATTACTTGTTCAAAGCCTGATGGGAACTTATCGGTAAATGATAACCAATCGCCCATGTGAGTTTGATAGCCATCATCAATTTGTACGTATTCAAGAGCATCATCTTCATCCATAACATTCATGTTATCTAAGATATCTTGCTCTTTGATCCAAAAATAATACCAATACCATGAACACCAACCTACAGGTGCTTTATTAAATTTAAGTCTTGGATGATGGGTATTGATAAGCTTAGCAAAGTCATCTAAAAGAGCTACTTTTGACTTATTCTCAAGCATTACTAAATATTCTGACTCAAGAACATCGCCACAGGCAAATTTAGCTCCTTCAAGATCTAGTAAAACTTTGAGATAGCCATCAGGGTAGATTTGAAAAACACCTGTGTAGTGATGACAAGAGGTAAAGCCAATTAGCTTGTAGGTCCCATCACTAAAGAACACGAGTACGTTGTAGGCAACTTTATAATCGTTGCGCTCTTCTTTTGAGTATGGTGCTTTATCGTCAGGGCATCGACCGATGTTTTTGATATTGCCAAAAGTACCACCAGTTAGAGATAGCATTTGAAAGCCTTCAGCTAGCAAGGGCGTATCGCTATTGGCTACTTTACCTTCAAGTATTGGCAGAACACCTTCATAACCTTGGGTGGTAATTAGTTTTCTAATCTGAACTTCACCTGATGCAAAACGTTTTGCAAAGGTTTGATATGTGCTACAAGAATTATCAAGTAGCTTATTTAGTGAAGATAGATCCATCATTTTTGTCCTAGTATGTTTGTTTGATTATTGTCTTTTGAAGATTGATTACTTTATACAACTTTTACGAAAAAAAGATGTGAATATTGCGTAAATTTTAGAAAATAAATTATGAAAAGATAATGATTGTATCTAGGTGTGCGCAAATTGTGCTTTTAAAATTAAAGGTGACTTTGTGTAGCCACCTTTAAAAGCTTAATGAGTTAAATCTTGAGCTAAAGATAGTTGGTTCTTTAAGGTAATGATAATCAGTTGAGATGGGGTATTTAAACGCAAAGGAACGCCAGCCCAAATTCTGGTGCCATTACTTACAATTACAACTTGTTTTTGATGCTCATAAAGGCCACTGACAAAGCCTGCATTTGCTGAGGCTACTATCTGTCTTAAGCCTGGCATTAGTCCACCATGAGTGTGGCCTGCTAAGGTAAGAGATGATATCTTATCAAGATCTAAAGCTGTCTTTGGCTGATGAGTTAGCGCAATAGTTGGTACTGTACTGTCTAATTTTGCTGATCCCTTTTTAATATTAGCGCCTTCAAAACTAAAGCGAGGGGCGGAGATATCCATAAGACCTAAAAGATTAAATAGTTTGTGTCCCTCATTGTCTTTTAAAGAAACACTATCATTTTCTAAAAACTTAATGCCACCTTTTGAAAAGTAATCAAGCCACTCTTGGTATCCAGAGTAAAACTCATGATTGCCAGAGACCGCGTATACACCGTACTTTGCTTTAAGCTCAAACAAGATCTTAGTCATGTGATCTAGTCTTTGAATATCTCCATCGACAAAGTCACCAGTTATCACCACTAGATCTGGATGTTTTGCATTACTTCTATCAACAATTTCTTGAATGTCAGCCTCAGTTGTTGGCTCTGAGATATGTAAATCAGCTAGATGAATAATCTTAAAGTTAGAAGCTTCATTAGGTAGATTTTCAATAAAAACGCTGTAGTATTTATCAACAGGTGCAATAAAGCCATTTATAGTACCTAAACAACCTAAAAAGGCAGAGATCATAAAAAACAAGATTGCATAGCGAGTTGAAAAAGCTGGTATTACATAACGCTTAAAATCAAATCTTATAAGCTTAAATAGTCCATTTACAATCATGCGTACTAAGGTTAAAAGACAGATAAAGATGGTTGTAAAGTACACACAATCAATAATGATGGCAGGATATCTTGATAAAAGCGGATCCATGATGGTACCGCCTGTAAAAAGATATATATAAATTCTTAAACTACCTAGACCTAAAATAAACGAGAGAATTAAGCGAGTAGTTATACTTAATTTCTTTAATGGTAAAACAAAGCACAAGATAATGATTAAAGCTTGTATAAAAGGGTAGAGCATGAATGCGAGCATAGGTCTTGTATCTTCCTAGTTTAAAGTAACTTTCTTTGGTAAGTACTATATATGCATTTAGACATAATGTGAATTTCAAAGACAATACTACTGCATGTACTATTAGTTAATACTTATGCGGTATTAGTTTGTATCAATGACGATGACTTAAATGTTAGCCTACAAAAGGCTCACCTTTGTAAGTAGTAGGGCACAGGCATCCTAAAATTGATGGACGTTTAGCACCAGTGGTTCCATCTAAATCTAGAGCTTCACGATTTACAAACTTATAGGCAAAATAAGCAAAAGCATGAGCTTCAATAAGTTTAGCATTAGCACCTAATTTATCAGATGTGATAACCTCAACTTTGTTTTTAGAAAGAGTATTGGTCATCTTTTCAACAATGTATGGGTTATAAGCACCGCCGCCACAGATAATTAAACGTGCACCATCGATTTTGTATTTATAAAGACATTGTCTTATCGCATTGACACAAGAGACTACGGTAAACTCGGTTAATGTTGCAATAAAGTCTGGAATAAAAGACTTATCTTGAGTTGAAAGTAACAATTCATCTTTTATAAAGTCAACATTGAATGTCTCACGGCCGGTTGACTTTGGTGGCTCTAATTGGAGATAAGGAGCGCTTAGGTATTTAGCAAGTAACATTGGAATGACAACTCCAGATCTTGCAACCTTAGCATCCTCATCGAAATTTTTATTTAACAAAAGGCGCATCGCAGCATCAATTAAGGTGTTAGCAGGACCTATATCAAAAGCGGTTAATACTTGGTGCTTTGCATCTTTATCAATGACAGTTAAATTAGCAATGCCACCTAAGTTTAAAACCATGGAAACTTTATCAGTTGAGGCAAATTGCATTTTGTGGAAAGCTTGAGTTAAAGGAGCGCCGTTACCACCAAAGGCAATATCTGCTGCTCTAAAGTTATTTACAACATCAATGCCGGTTAAAGCTGCTAAAAGTGGACCTTCATCTAGTTGTAGGGAAAAGCCTTTTTCTGGGCGGTGGCGTACGGTTTGTCCATGAGATCCGATAGCTATAATATCTTTAGGCTCAACTTTTGCTTTTTGTAAAAGACCTAAGACAGCTTTAGCTTCGGTTTTTGCAATAGCAACCCTAGCTACACCACACTTTTCAATTTCATCGTAGGATGATAAACATAGCTCATGGAGTAAAGCTTTTGTCTCTTTATCAAAATCTACATCAAAGCTTTCTATGATTTTGCTTTGTAAATTACCTTTTTCGTCTTTGAAAAAATCTACTAAAACAGCATCAACACCGTCGATACTAGTACCTGACATTAAGCCTACATATAAAGCTGACATAACTATCCTTGTTCAATCTGATTTTGGCGTTTAGTTTAGACGAAATTTTTGGTAAAATGTCGAATTTATATTAGATTTACACAGAATTTTCTAAAATTTTTAACTTAAAAGGTTTTTTAGATGTCAGATATTGAAAACGCATTACGTGAAATTGCTCGTGGTGCTGAAGAGATCATTCCATTAGACGAGCTTAAGAAAAAGCTTGAATCAGGCCGTCAGTTAACCATCAAATTAGGTATGGATCCAACCGCACCTGACATCCATTTAGGTCATACCGTAATTTTAAATAAATTACGTACCTTCCAAAAGTTAGGTCATAAGATTGTACTTATCATTGGTGATTTCACTGCATCAATTGGTGATCCATCCGGTAAGAATGCAACCCGTCCAGAGCTTCCACGTGAGGCTATTATTGAAAATGCTAAGACCTATGCAGAGCAGGCATTTAAGATCTTAGATAAAGATTTAACTGAAATTCGTTACAACAGTGAGTGGTGCGAGAAATTAGGTGCTGCCGGCACTATTAAACTAGCATCAAAGCTAACTGTTGCTCGTATGTTAGAGCGCGATGACTTTAGTAAGCGTTTTGCTTCAAAGCAGCCTATCGCAATTCACGAGTTCTTATACCCACTATTCCAAGGTTATGACTCTGTAGCTATTAAATCAGACGTAGAACTTGGTGGTACTGACCAGAAGTTCAACCTTCTAATGGGCCGTGAGTTACAAAAAGACGCTGGCATGGAGCCACAGTGCGTTTTAATGATGCCTCTATTAGTAGGTCTTGATGGTGTTGTGAAGATGTCAAAGTCTAAGCACAACTACATCGGTGTTACCGAGGCTCCTAAAGAGATGTTCGGTAAGATCATGTCAGTATCTGATGATCTAATGTGGTCATACTATGATCTTCTGTCATTTAAGTCAGTTGATGAGATTAAAGAGCTTAAAGAGAAGTGCGCAAACGGCATGAATCCACGTGATGCTAAGATTGAATTAGGTCGTGAGATTGTTGAGCGCTACCATGGTACAGAAGCTGCTAATGCTGCTGTTGAAGGCTTTAAGTCTCAGTTTGCAAAAGGTGCACTACCTGATGACATCGCTGAGGTTACAGTTGAGTCAAAGACCATTCCTAACTTATTAAAGGACGCAGGTCTTTGTGCTTCAACCTCTGAAGCTATGCGTATGATTAAGCAAGGCGCTGTAAAGTGCGAAGGTAAGGTAATTACCGATAAGGATGCTCCAGTTGAAGCTGGTACTTGTGTATGGCAAGTAGGTAAGCGTCGCTTTGCAAAGGTAACTGTAGCTTAATTAAGGTTTTAAGGCGTGCCACTAGTTGACACGCTTTTTTCATTCATAAGGGAATAAAAATTTCTATGACACAAGGTCAACCACCCACCGCTTAAAGCTACGCTTTTGAAGCGGGGGCTTCACAGCCTATTTGACTAGACTAATTGCTTAGAGCACTACGTTATTTGAGAAATTGATATAGGTACCTACAGATGTATCGTCTAGTCTGTAGCACTACGGTAAGTGTTTAA
>ONCS01000039.1 GCA_900316375.1 uncultured Succinatimonas sp.
CATTGTTCAGATCTCCATATTATTTCGGATACCAAAATAATACACAAATCCGATATAAATGGGTGTACGTAATAGTTACGAGTTACTACTCAACTGCATGAAGTGTTTGTAGAGTTTCTAATGATTAACCTTTGCACTTGAGCATTTGTCGCAACTAAAAACTTACTTTGTTGATACAATATGCGCAACAAAATCATTAAGAACACATGGAGTTTTTATGACACAAGGTTACATCCATTCTTTTGAATCCTTTGGCTCAGTAGACGGTCCTGGCGTTAGATATGTGATCTTTTTTCAAGGTTGCCCAATGCGCTGCTTATACTGCCACAATCCAGACACTTGGAAGTTAAATGTAGGTGAGCAGTATGACGTTGATACCATCGTTAAAAAGGCACTTCGTTACAAGCCATATTGGGGAACAACTGGTGGTGTAACAGCATCAGGTGGTGAAGCTTTATATCAAATTGATTTCTTAATTGAGATGTTTAAAAAGTTTAAGCAAAATGGTGTGAATACTTGCTTAGACACCTCTGCTGGTACCTTTAAAGATACTCCTGAGTATTTAGCTAAATTTGATGAGCTATTAAAGTACACTGATTTAGTACTTTTAGATATAAAACATTGTGATAGCGCAGAGCACAAGAAGTTAACCGGCATAGGTAATGAAAATGTTATTAAGTGTGCTCATTATCTTGATGAAAAGAAGATCTCAATGTGGGTACGCCATGTATTAGTTCCTGGTATCACTGATAGTGAAACTGAGCTTAATGGTGTTAGAGCCATTATTGATAGCTTATCTAATGTACAAAAAGTTGAGGTTCTTCCTTACCACAATTTAGGTATGCACAAGTATGAAGAATTAGGTATTGAGTATAAGCTTAAAGAAACACCAATGCCTTCAAAAGAGCAAATTCAAATTGCTTGTAAGATCTTAGGAGCAAATCAAGACTAAGCTAAGGTTTGCAATTTAAAAGAAGCTCAAGGTTTGATGATCTTGAGCTTTTGTTTTTTTAGTAATCTTGTGACTCTGGTTCTGTATTACTTATAAACCCACTTGTAATATCTCTAGCATACATTGGACCTAAAATTGCTCCATAGTTTTTAAGTGTCCCAGAAACTGTAAGTAAGGTAAATCTACCGTATTGCTCAGCGTTTGCTTTTACAACACTTGATAATGTTTGGTAAAAGACATTAATCTCTCGTTGAAGATCATCACTTGCTTCTTTTGCTTTAATAAACATAAAGTCGTAATTTTCAAAAATAAACACGACTTTAGTTTTAACACCAACCATGACAGCACTAAAAAAGTCTGTAGGAGAGCTAGAACTAATACCGCCAACGTCAAAGCCTAACCTTGTAAATTCAGCTTTGATAAGATTTAAAAGATCTTGTCTAATCTCGTTTAAATTAGAACAGCTAATCTTTGAAAAATCTTGTCTAATAACAGGATAAGTTTGCTCTTCATCCCAAAAGACATTTAGACCTAAAGCCTTTAAATACGCCTTACCTTCAGAAAAGAGTTTTTCAAAAGTATCTACTATAGTTTTGTTTTCTTGATAAGAAGCTTGCAACAACTGAGGTAGAAACTTAGAGCTAACCTCATTAAAAATCGTTGATTTGTCTTTTAAGAAAAGTTGTTCTGCAGAAGAATAAGTCATCAAAGTACGTCCAAGTTTCTATTGTTTAAATCAATCATGTAATTCTCAAATTTAATCAATTTCAATTAGAGCTTTTCTACTTACTGCGTTCAGTTATGTTCAGCTAAAATTAGCATCATCTCCTCAAAATCAACTAGTCTTACATTCCCAATTTCTTTTGCTTTTTCCATGCACCCACTACTAAATCCACTTTTTGAAAATAGGTAGTAGTACTTGTTTTGATAATTGAAAAGCTCACTTCTGTGAACTAAGGTATCAAGCACTTTTTCATCGACAGTTTCATTTGTCCATTTACATTCAGCAAATAGGCAATTGTCTTTATCTGCCTCTCCAACAATATCAATTTCACTTTGAGATT
This sequence comes from uncultured Succinatimonas sp., assembly GCA_900316375.1. GTDB lineage: Bacteria > Pseudomonadota > Gammaproteobacteria > Enterobacterales > Succinivibrionaceae > Succinivibrio. The sequence goes on from ONCS01000039.1 coordinate 2,017, forward strand.
TGCTTCTTGGATCATTACCCCACCATCTGCCTAATGACTTGAATATAAGAGGAGAGTTCCCTAAGTAAAATTCTTGCCATAAGTACTCTTTACACAAACCTTCAAAAGCTTTGCCTAAATATTCAGATATAGAATTTGCCATAAAAGGGGGAATACTCTCAAAGCTACTTACTCTCATGATGTTTAAGTATTGAGGCACAAAGCGATAGTAGAACTTGAACATATTATCTTTCAAGGCATACAAAGACTTCTTAGTGCTTTCATCAAGATAAGGATTTTCTTTAAAGACAAAGCCAAGTTCGATTAGGTTCTTTAAGTAGACAGCGCAGGCACCACTTGATAATCCTGCCTTAGTTGCAATTTCAACTTGCCTTGAAGCACCATTAGCAATAGCTGTTATGATCTTGTTGTAAGTAGATGGCTCTTTAAGCTCTTGCCTTAGGATATTCATAGGTTCTTCAAAGATAATTGAGTTGTCATTAAAAAACAGTCTTACAATATTCTCAAAGGCTGTCTTCTTTTGATTAACTAGAGATAAGTACAAAGGCGTGCCACCTAAAGCACCATATAAAAGAAACTTATCAAAAGAAGAGTAACCATCGAGCATCAAACTTGCTTCTTTAAAGGTAAAAGGTAAGAGCTTAATTTGACCCGTGCGACGACCATATAAAGGAGCTTTGTAGGATAAAACTTCCTTTTCAATAAATGACATGGAAGAGCCTGAAATTAGCAGTACTAATTTTGAGGTTTCCTGGTATTTGTCAATCAGTCTTTGAAGAACTGAATTAAGGCTTTGCTCTTCACGTGCCATATAAGGGTATTCATCAAGGACAAGCACGATCCTCTGAGTTATGGATTTTTCAAAGACATACTCAAAGGCACTTTGAAAATCTAAAAATACAGACTTACTCTCAATGCCATCTAATTGCTTGTAGATCTCAAAAGACAAATTTCTAAGATTAGTTTGATTGTCGTATTCAATGGCTGCAAAGTTAATTACAAGCTCTTTGTCTTTAACAAACTCTTTAATTAAGGTTGTTTTACCAACACGACGCCGACCATAGATCACTGCAAATTCAAACTTATCAGAGTCGTATAGATCATTTAAAAATGAGAGCTCTTTTGTACGTCCTACAAACATCTTAGTACCTATATTAAAGTCTTTTTCTTAAGTATAGATTGAGTTTTATAAAATATCAAATCTAGATTTGGTAAATTTGAATTTGGTAATTTGTAAAAAAAGTAAAACTTTGCTCAGTTTTTGCTTATTGTTGGTAATTTTGCGAGAAATGAATAGGTGTGTGTATAAATGGAGATATGTATTTATGCAGCTGTTAATAAAGAGCGATCAGAGCAATCGCTCTTGAGGTAGTTAACCTTATATTTAGAGTTACCTTTCTTAAACTCCTTCTTGCGGTCAACAAAAACTTGAGCCTTGTTAAACTCGATTACATGTTGCTGCACAAAATTGCGCTGCTTAATTTGTTTCTTCTTCATAAAAAAACTCCTTTTGAAGAATTTGCTAATCCTCATTTAAAAGCCATTCTTTTAATGATTTAGCCATTAAATTGTAGTACAGATTTAAAAAAATTCAACTTTAGGTGCTAAAGATTCTTAGATAGAGATAAGGCAAAGTGAAAATGCCTGTATGCAATCTAAAAACAATCAAAAAAGTCAAAAATACCATCAAAAAAGGCCTTTCAAACGAAAAGCCTTTTCAAAGTAAAATCAACAACTAATCAATAATATCTGACAGTGAGCAGTAAATTTTAAGAATTTAGTTTGGGCGGTGTAAAAAGCAGAATTTAAAAAAATTATATTTGGCTTTACAGCTAA
>ONCS01000189.1 GCA_900316375.1 uncultured Succinatimonas sp.
AAATGTATTAGATCAAACTATAATACAATCAAGATACTGTTATATTCGTAACTGCTAAAAAGTGGGGAATTTGATGCGTAACTGCTAACCTTAGCAAGAAAACTATCTTTAAATTGATATTTTTGCTTAAAATCAGATAATTTCATGAGCAACGCCTTATGAGAAATTATGCTTTTAGTCTACACCCTAAAAATCCACTGCTTGAAAGAAAATTTGAGATTAAATATACTTTTCTCAAAGTCAATTAACAAAGATACCTTAGATGATAAATGCAGTAACTCATAGTAGAAATCTAGCGCTACTTACATGTGGTGTAGCTCTTGCTGTCTGTGCATTTATTGGAAATAATATTTTTAAAGCTACAAAGATCTCTGAGTATTCTGAGTTAAAACTTAATGTTTCACAAGTTGTAAGTACTCCTAAAACTACAGAGTCTGTTACCAAGCAAGTAACTTCTGCTCCAATTGAAAAAGTTGAACCTCCTAAGCAAGAGATCATTAAAGCTCCTACAGAAGAAGTAATTCCTAAGAAGACTTTAGCTAAAACAGAAAAAGTGCTACCTCCTAAAAAAGAGGTAATTAGAAAGCCTGTGCAAAAGCAAGTTTTAGCAAGTCACAAAGTTAAAAAGACCAAGACAATTACCAAAACAAAAGATGTTGCTACGGTCACTCAAGCACAAGCCGTAAAAGAGATAATCAAAGCCCCTCAAGAGATCACCTCATCTCAAAAACAGGCTGTTTATAACCGCTTAACCTCGCTTTTAAAGTATGATCTTGTTTATCCAAAACTTGCGATAAGACGAGGTATGCAAGGCTTAGTTTTAATTGAATTTAAGTTAAATCAAGGCAAGGTTGAAAGTTATACTTTAGCAAAAAGCTCTGGGCATAACGTTCTAGATGAGGCTGCTTTGAAGATTGCCTCTAACTTAATAAATAAAGATGTTACAAATTATTTAGGAAGTACCAAATTAAATGTCCCAATTAAGTATGAGCTTAATTAGGACATTAAATTTAAGATAAGTTTTTAGTTTGTACTAATGCTTAGTACTTAGCTCTAAAGCCTAGGATAAAGTTACGACCTGCCTCATGGATATATGAAGAGGTGCGATACTCTTTATCTAAGATATTATTAAAGGATCCATACACATCAAGTTTTACCTTATCAATATCTAAAGTCATACCACTTGCTAGATTTAAAGTAGCATAGCCTTTAATATCTAAGTCATTTTGAATGTAGTTGTTATGTCCTAAATCATCATCTACAGCTTTGCTTGCAAAGTCAGTATTTAAATCTACATAGTATGGATTGTCAAAGGCTGTGTCATTAAAGCTAATACCTAAGGTACCAAAGATATGTGGAGTACCGGTGTGATGAGTAGAGACATGGTTATACTCAAACTTTCTATTCATCAAAGTAAGGTTTAAATATGGCTTAAACTTATTGATTGTATAGCTAAACTTTGACTCTAAACCATAACTTTTAACCTTAGCAACATTGCGCCAACTATAGGTTGTACCACGCATAGATACAGCGTTGGCATACTTATCAATGTAGTCATCAATGGTGTTGTAGAAAGCTGCAATATCAAAATCAATATTTTCAGTAAATAGGCGATAACCTAACTCATAATTTAAAGATGTTTCGGCCTTTAAATTTGGATTTGGACTTACCGTACCGCCACTATCAGTGGTCATGAAAAGCTGAGTTAAATTAGGAGCACGATAACCTTGAGCTACGTTAAAACGTAAGGTGTTGTTATCATCTAGGTTGTAGACAGTTGCAAAGCTTGAAACAAAGTGTGAGTAGGTCTTATTAGCATAAGTCTCCTTACTTTGAGTAGTTCTTGCTTTAGTTACATTCTCTTTTGTGGTGTCACCTGATTTTGAGACGATATGATCGTAACGAAGGCCTAGAGAGAACTTTAAGCTATCAGTTGCATAAAGATCAGTTAGAGCATACAAAGCATGAGTTATTTGCTTAGCATCTTTGGTAATTGATGAAGTAGATGTCGGAATATTAGCTTTAGCTCGAGCTGGCATTTTCAAAGCTTTTACCATTTTAGACATATCAATTTTGCTGTTGCCATCAATTTCATCTTCTTTAAAATCATAACCTGTGGTGATATCTAAAATATCAGTTAGGTTAAATTTGCCTTGAAGATTGCCACCTACAGTATCTTGCTGATTGTCTACATAGATTTTTAGTTTCTCTGATGGAATATCCTGAGAGAACTTTTTATCCATGCTTTGTTTGTATAGGGTCGCCTTAAGCGATTCTACATAGTCATTTAAACGAGTAAGCTCACTAAAAACACTTAGTTTATTGCGCTTCCACTTGGGAATATTCATGGTAAAACCATCAAAGGTTTTATCAGTGGTGGTAGTAGCAGTTTTAGCATTTAAATCAAAGCTATCTGCCTTAATTCCAAAAGAGAATTTATCAGTTGCTTGTACCTTTAATAAGCCATTGTACATAGTCTGATAGTATGAGGTGTTATCAAGTCTTTTGTGATTAGCTAAAACTCTGTCCCCCATATCAGTCTGCGCTGCCCCTAGGGCATAGCTTACTTTATCAAGTGTTCCTGATAGATTTAAAAACTCAGTTGTGCCACGACCTTGTGAGTTGTACATCGCACCTGTATCTATTGCTAACTTATCTTTTGATGGCTCATAGGTAATAGCGTTAACTACACCAGCTTGTGCATCTGAGCCATATAAAACAGAGGAAGCGCCACGAATGACTTCAACTTGCTTTACAAAGAAAGGATTAGCAAATAAAGGAGCACCTGATTTAGTCTTTTGATCATCAACTCTTTGACCATCAATCATCATCACGGTACGACTAGCACTCTCACCACGGATTGAAACTAAGTTCATACCAGGAGTACCGTCTGATTGTAGACGTAAACCAGGCTCTTGCTTTAAAGCTAAACTTACTTGATCAATACCCTTAAGTTTACTTTTATCACCATCTACAACGCTAATCGAAACCGGTGCTTCTTTGAGTGCGATATCAGAGCGATTAGCAGATACTACAATGACCTCATTATCTTGAGCATAAGCTTGAGTAAACATTGTCGCAATGGCAAGTGATCCTACTGCTAGAGTTTTAGTTACAAACTTTGGATCACAGTAAAAAGGGGATTTAATCATATACATTTTATTTAGTAGCAAGTTCAATAAGTTTTAAGGTTACATTCAATGACTTTTCAAAAGACTTTAAAGGTAAAAACTCACAGTATGAGTGGAAGTTTTCTGCACCTGTAAAGTAGTTTGGAGTCACAATGCCTTTTGCTGATAGGGCAGAGCCATCAGTACCACCACGCATTGCATAGGTGTGAGGCTCAATACCTAAGTCTTTAAAAGCCTCATAAATCATAGCAATTGGTTTGTCAGTGGCGCTGACATTATTTGCTATATTCTCGTAAACATCGGTAATGGTGCAGTTAATTTGAGCGCGAGGATGGATCTTTTTAAGCTTTTCAATGTTCTCAAATACAACCTCTTTACGATGATTGTAGTTAGCTTTGTCATGATCACGAATGTTGATATCTAAGGTGCAATTTAATGGATCGGCTGTAATGCTATCAAACCACCAATAGCCATCTTTTAGGGCTGTGTGCTCAGGTGTTTGCATTCTGTCAAACATGGCTATAAAGTCATGAGCTACTAATAAAGGATTTACTAGAACATCCTTAGCTGACATTGGGTGAGCAGTTACTCCTTGGATGGTTACAGTTGCAGAGCCTGCGTTAAAGGTCTCGTACACAACTTCACCTAAAGCGCAGCTGTCGATAGTGTAGGCAAAATCAACTTTAAACTTATCAAGGTTCATAAGTTTAGAGCCTTTTAACCCCACCTCTTCATCTGGAACAAAGGCAACTTTTAGATCACCGTGTGGAATAGTTGGATCTTCTACTAAAATCTGCAAAGCTGACATAATGTTAGCCATAGCAGATTTGTTATCAGCACCTAAAACAGATGTGCCATCGGTGAAGATTACTTTATCGCCTACGTATTTATTAAGCTCAGGGTGTTCACTTACTTTAATTACAATGTTTTTATCTTTATTTAAAACTACATCGCCACCACGGTATTCTATGATCTGAGGCTTAACTACCTCAGATAAAGACACATCTACAGTATCTAAGTGAGAGACAAAACCAATTGTTGGAGCTTTAGTGTTACCTTTTAAAGTTCCATACACAATTGAGTGCTCATCCACACAGACATCTTCAAGACCTAGGTCAATGAGCTCTTTTTCTAAGGTTTTAGCAAGAACCTTTTGACCTTCGGTACTTGGAACAGCTGCAACTCCACCTTTTGATTGACTTGGAATTGCTACATAACGTAAAAAGTTTTGAACTAATCTTTCAATCTTTTCCATTTTTTACTTCTTAAACTTTTAAAAACTCTTATTACTGAGCTACAACTGGGTAGTCATAGTAAGAGTTAAAGCCTAAAGGCAGACCTATAAACCAGTAAGCGTATAGCACGATGGTTAATACAATTAAAAGTGCGAAGGTGTATGGCAACATCATTGAGCTTAAGGTACCCACGCCAGCTTTCTTACAGTACTGCTGGCAGTACAAAATTAGTAAAGGATAGAATGGGAATAATGGTGTTGATACGTTTACAGCTGAATCTGACACTCTAAAAGCTGCTTGGGTAAGCTCAGGTGAGATCCCTAACATCATTAGCATTGGTACAAAGATGGTAGATAAAATAGCCCACTTTGAAGTAGCTGAGGTAATTAAGATATTTAAACATGCTGTTAACAGAATAATACCAAATAGGGTAATACCTGATGGTAGACCTAATTCTTTTAAGAATTCAGCACCTGAAATTGCTAATAGTGAACCAATGCCTGATACATTAAATACATATAAGAACTGACCTGCGAAGAAACAGAACACGATGAAAGATAATAACATCTTAGTTAAGTTTTCCATCGCATGAATCACGTCATTAGCGCACTTAAATTTACCTACTGCAAAGCCATATACAAGACCTGGGATTGAGAAGTAGATAAATAGAATTGGAACTAGTGCCTGCATTACAGGTGATTTAGGTGAGGTTAAGGTGCCATCTGGTGCTCTTAAAACTGAATTATCAGGATAGCAAAGGGCAAATAGACCTAATAGCATTAAAGCTAACACACCTACAGTTAGATAGTAAGCTTTGTTCTCTTCTTTAGTAATAGCTGCAACATTTACATTTGAATCATCCTCTGGCTTATTATCAATTGGCATAGTTGCATATAAGCGAGGCTCAACAATCTTATCGGTTACAAACCATACTGCGAGGATCACAAATAAAGTACCGCCTAAAGCGTAGAAGTAGTTACATAGCACATTTACTGAATAGTTAGGATCAATAATGTGGGCTGCGTTCTCGGTAAAGCCTTGCATGATTGGATCAATCATGGATGGGGTAAAACTTGCAGTAAAGCCACCTGCAAGACCAGCAAATGAGCAAGCGATACCTGCTAAAGGATGACGGCCACTTGCGTAGAATAAAAGTGCTGATACTGGCATTAAGATGGTGTAAGCAGAATCAGATGCGATATGGCATAAAACTGATACAAAAACTACAGTTGGAGTTAATAGCTTTTTAGGGGTAATGGCTAGTAACTTTTTAATTAAGATATGAATAAAACCAGAGCCTTCAGCAATACCAATACCTAAGGTAACCACGATGGTAATACCTAAAGGAGGGAAACCCATGAAGTTTTTCACAGAGTTAATTACAAGCTGTAATAAGTTCTCGTATGAGAGCATATTAAGAATGTGAATTTGCTCTTTAGTGCTTGGGTGGATGTAGTCAAAATTTACATAAGATAAAGCAAATGAAACTACTAAAGTTAAAATTAAGGCATAAATAAATAGCATGGTAATGTTAGGTAGTTTATTGCCTAAGGTTTCCACGACATTTAAAAACTTATTTAAAGCGCCACTTTGAGGCTTAGTTGAAGTCATATCGTCTCCAAGTTGTTATTATTTTTGACGACGCAATTATAAGGCAAACGCCATTATCAACCAAATAAATGGGCACTTTTTGCGCTTAAAAAACAACAAAGGCTGATTATTGATCAGCCTTTTATACAAATTTAATTAAATTGAGTTAAGTCTTAATGCTTATCTTAAAGTGATGTATAGAGTTGCGCCATCACGGTTAATTCTGATTGCGTAAATCTTACCTTCAACCTTACCAAGTTTCTTCTTAAGATCAGATAAGTCTTTAACATCCTCACGGTTTACACCGGTGATGATATCGCCTTTAACTAGACCAAATTGTGCAGCCATTGAGTTTTTAGCAATATCAGTTACCTCAACACCACCATCTTTTGCATTAGCAAATGAAGCACCAGCAAAGGCAGGTGAGATCTCCTTTGAGTTCTCAGCTGTTACGGTATCTTGAGTGTCATCACCTAGCTTTACAGTTAAGTCAATGTTCTTGCCGTTTCTAAAGACAGTGATCTGTACATCTGAGCCTGCTCTCTGAGTTGCAATCTCAGCGCGTAATTGAGCAAATGAAGTTACCTTCTTGCCATTTACTGCAGTGATGATATCACCTGACTTAATACCAGCCTTATCAGCACCAGAGCCCTTCATAACTTCGTTAACAAAGGCACCAGAGTTTTGCTTATAGTCAAAGCTTTCAGCAAGATCAGAATTTAACTCAGAGCCTTTAACACCTAAAATACCACGCTTTACGCTACCGTATTTTAGAAGCTGCTCGGTTACAGTCTTAACCATGTTAGATGGAATTGCAAAGCCAATACCGATGTTGCCACCGCTTGGAGCCATAATTGCAGTGTTAATACCAATTAACTTACCTGATAGGTCAACTAAAGCACCACCAGAGTTACCAGAGTTAATCGCTGCATCGGTTTGAATGAAGTTTTCAATGTTTTCAATATTTAAACCAGTACGGCCTAAAGCAGAGATAATACCAGAGGTTACAGTCTGACCTAGACCATATGGGTTACCGATTGCAATAGCAAAGTCACCTACTTCAATGGCATCAGAGTCTGCTAAATCAATTTGAGTTAGGTTCTTAAAGCTCTTTAACTCAAGTAGGGCTAAATCAGTATGAGCATCAGCACCTAAGAGTTTTGCTGAGTACTCACGACCGTCTGATAACTGAACTTTAATATCATCAGCATCTGCTACTACGTGGTTATTAGTTACAACATAACCTTTATCAGCATTGGTAATTACACCTGAGCCTAGAGCCTGGAACTCACGCTTTTGAGGACGGCCATTACCAAAAACATCGCCCATGCCTGGGAACATAAATTTAAACTCATCAGGCATTTGGAAACCTTGAACATCTTTTTTACCTTTTACAGAGATGTTAACAACGCCTGGTAGTACTCCTTTTAACATTGGAGCTAAGCTAGGCTTGCCATTGCTTGCCATGACATTTTCTAAAATTGGAGCAGCTGCATTGGCAGGAGCTGCACTTACTGTCATACCTAAAGCTAGAGCTAATGCTAAAGATGCACTTTTAAATTTATTCAACATTTGAACAAAACTCCTAAAGTTTTTCTTGTTAACTTTCAAACTTTATTTACTAATTAAACCTTGATTGGCTCCTCTTGAGGCTCTTTATCGTCCTCTTGAGGTTTTACGTTATCTTGTTTTGGTAGAGGATGTAAGATCTCATCTGGTACCTCGGTTGGTTTTAATACCTTGGGGGTAGGGATCTCGCCTAGACTACCTTCAACTTCTTTAAATGTTTTTTCTTTTACAGATGTCTGACTTGTGCTCTCTTGAGCCTTCTTTTTCATCCTCTCTTTAGCATCATCTAAGATCTTATCTAAGTCTTGATTTAAAAACTCGTGACTACCTACCTCATCAGGTGCGATCTTAGCTGTAGCCTCTTTTAGAAATTGTACATACTGCGCATGCGCGGTATTGAGCTCTTGAAACATATCTAAAGAGGTCTTTAAAAATCTATCAAGGGTACGTTGAGCCTTTATCGCCTTGCGCTTAGTCTTTAAAAGCTCATCTCTCACTCTTCTGTGCTTATAAATATAAGCAAGTATCGCGTAGCAAAGCGCAGCTCCTAGAAAAAATCCAATTAAAGCTGCAACTACTAGTGATGCGTAAGATTCCATGTATCACCTTTATATCCAAGTAAGAATGAATCTTACTTGTTATCTTAAATATTAAGTGTTAATTCTTAGTTAATACTTAGCTATTTTTAGCTTTTTAATTATCATAAAAAGACTTTTACTAAGCCTTTAAATTATCTAACAAAATATAGCTCAATAAAATTATCATGACTTAAAAATTTGAGCTAAATGCGAACTATTTTCAAAAACTTTAGTCAAATGAATTGCTTTTGCTTGTAAACGATTGGCAAGAGAAAAGTACACAACAAAAAACGAACATAAGATTAGCTTAAAAATGATCATAAAAAATGCCAAAATCTTTGGTGCCGACTTTCAATTTGCGCACCGTGAGGTTTGTACTTTTGGAGATATTGTCTCGCAAACTTCTGATAACAAAGATGTAATAGATGCTAAAGGCTTGATGTTAATTCCTGGCCTTATCGATATCCATTTGCATGGTGCCATAGGCCATGATTTTATGGATGCTAATATGGATTGCCTTAAAAGCATCGCCTCCTATCAAACTCTTCATGGTATTACCTCATTCTGCTCAGCAACCATGACTTTAAGTGTAGCTGAGATTAAAAAAGCCTTGGTGGTTGCTCATCAATACAGAGCAAGACAAGAACAGGCTAATCTTGAGGGCGTGTACTTAGAAGGCCCCTTCATTAGTAAAAGTAAGCTTGGCTCGCAAAATCCCTTGCACGTCAAACAAGCTGATCCTTTAGTACTTGATGATTTGATGTCAGTGCAAAAAGACTTAATTAAAGTCTGCACCATTGCCCCTGAAAAGCCCTATGCCATGAAGATCATTGCTGATTACAAAAAGCACATAGTGTTTTCCATAGGACATAGTGAAATTGACTATGAGACAAGCCTTAATGCTTTTAGAGTCGGTGTCACAGAGCTTACTCATAGCTTTAATTCTATGAATGAAATGTTGCATCGCGCACCAGGTCCAGTAGGCGCCGCCTTTGAACATGGCAAGGTTAATTGTGAGATCATAACAGATGGCGTGAATGTCCATCCTACCATGGTAAAAGCTTTATTTAAGCTGATGGGAGATGAGCACATAGTCATGATCTCTGATTCTATGACTGCAACAGGTTTAGCTGATGGCTATTTCAATCAATTAGGGCACAGCATTGTAAAGCATGGCAAGGGTGCTTGTCGTCAAGATGGATCAATTGCAGGCTCGGTAAGCAACCTCTATGACTGCTTTAAGAATGCAGTACTGAATATCGGAATTAAACTTGAAACTGCTTTAAGAGCTTGTACCTATAATCCTGCTAAAGTTATCAAAGTTCTAGATAAAGTTGGAACTATTGAAGTTGGCAAAAGAGCAGATCTACTTTTAATTGATGATGAGTTGAATATTAAAAAGATTATTTTACGTGGTAAGGTACTAGATCTAGGATAAAGCTTCATTTGTAAATCCTTGTAACTTGCTGATTTTTAAACGTATTAATTAGTATTAATTGCAAGGGCTAAAAAAGTTTGAAAATAGCTTAAATATAGTTTGATATTGATACCTTTTTTGTATAGAATACCGCATTGCCCCTCTAATCGAATAACAGGATTCCCACCTTAGTTAATCGATGCAGATTAAGTAATTAGTCTGTTAGGAAAGAGTAATGGCGTATGATAGTGATTACGTCTAGTAGGTTAACAAGGAACGCAAGTTCCTTTACTAAATAGGTTTTTAAATGAAAACTTTTGTTGCAACACCATCTACCATTAAGCGTGATTGGTTAGTTATTGATGCTGACGGTCTAACTCTAGGTCGTTTAGCTACTGAAGTTGCTTTACGTTTACGCGGTAAGCACAAGCCAGAGTACACCCCATTCTTAGATACCGGTGATTATGTTATCGTAATCAATGCTTCTAAGGTTAAGGTAACTGGTAACAAGGCTCACGATAAGATGTATTATCACCACACTGGTTTCCCAGGTGGCATCAAGTCAGAGTCATTTGAGAAATTATTAGCACGTAAGCCAGAAGATGTTATCGAGATTGCTGTTCGCGGTATGCTTCCAAAGGGACCATTAGGTCGTGCTATGTTCCGTAAGCTAAAGGTATATGCTGGTGAGACACATAATCATGCTGCTCAACAGCCTCAGGTTATCAAGTTTTAAGGAGCATTAGCAAATGGCTGCAAATCAGTATTATGGTACCGGTCGTCGTAAAGACTCAACTGCACGTGTATTCTTAAAGCAGGGTACTGGTAAATTAGAGATCAACGGTAAGACCCTTGATCAGTACTTTGGTCGTCCAACTTCTCGCATGGTTGTTACTCAGCCTCTAGAGTTATTAGAAGTTTCTGACAAGTTCGATTTATACATCACCGTTTCAGGTGGTGGTATCACTGGTCAGGCTGGTGCAATTCGTCACGGTATTACCCGTGCTTTAATCCAGTTCGACGAGACTTTCCGCTCAGCTTTACGTAAGGCTGGCTTCGTAACTCGTGATGCTCGTGCTGTAGAGCGTAAGAAGGTTGGTCTTCACAAAGCTCGTAAGCGTCCACAGTACTCAAAGCGTTAATTCAAACAATTTTATTTATTGTTTGTCAAAAACCTTCGCCTCAAAGCGGAGGTTTTTTTATCAATAAGCGCACGTAAAACACCGTCGTTTACGGCGGTGATATAAGTGCGCGGTAAAATAATTTGACAACTCTGTTGTAAG
>ONCS01000190.1 GCA_900316375.1 uncultured Succinatimonas sp.
CAAATCGCTTTCTTAAGCCATTTAATATTTCTTAAATTTAAAGAGCAGATCACACTTTGTAAAAAAAAGTGTTTTAATTCAATAAGATACTAAGATCTTGGGTATATTTGAGAATAAAAAAATTTTGTAAATTGTTGTGTAAAACGCACTATATCCTACATATATGACAAATAGAAATAATGCTAAGGAGCAAGAAATGGGTAGTTTTAGCAAATATGCAAAAGCGCGTAAGTTAACCACGCTTTTATCAGCATTTGCTTTAATGTTTTCTCTAAATGCTTGCTCTGATAAATCAATTCCAAGCTCAGAAAACTTAACTGAGGCTATCAATGATGAAATCGTTGATGCTGGCCTTTGGATCCCGGTTGCTGGCTCTTCAGTTATCGTAGGTAGCACCAACGAGCCTTTTGTAATTGTTGATCCTGATAAAAATGAGTTAAGTCAAGCAGGAAAGTCTAATGCTCAATACTTACGTGGCTTGATTGCTTATGCTAAGGTTTTAGAGCAATCAGGTGCGATTTCTTTAAAAGGTGGGCAGTTCCAAACCTATCTTCCATTTGAAGGTTTAGTTGAGCGCAAAGGATATTTTGTAAGCTATAACGACGATTTATCACGTACTCTAAAAGCAACTCCATATTTAGGCATTATGGCTGCAAAAGTAGCTAATCTTGAGGTCAATAACTTTGTAAAGACCACAGCTCCTTATGAGTTAGATGGTCAAGAGTGGGTGGATATCACGGTTACCTTAAAGTACAGCCAAGTTCTAGATTGCATCAACACCGACGTACTACGTGCAAGCTATGCTATGGATGAGGTTAACAACACCGAGATTAAGTTCCACCTTTATTTAGATGACAATGCTAAGCGTTGGAAAGTTGATAACAAGATTGATTTACCATTAGATCCAGTTAAAAAGTTCTACACTAGCTTAGTTTCAAAGCAAAATCGAAATTAAGTTTTGTAAAGATTTCGAAAAAAGCCTCAAAAACTGCTCAAATTACGGAGCAATCAAGTTTTTGAGGTTTTTTGTATGTGATAATAACAAGTGTTTTTAAAGAAAAGAATCTAAAGTAACAAGATCCAAAAAGAAATTCAAAAGTAATAAGATATGTCATTGATTGATAAGATTTGGTACGAGAAGGTAAATTGCAAGAATATTGCTGCAATTGTGCCTTTAATGCCTTTTAACCTCCTGTTTAAAGCCATTTCTCATACTCGTCGTGAGCTCTATAAAAAGGGAATTTCTAAAAGCGTAAAGCTTAATATCCCTGTAATTGTCGTAGGTGGCATTGCTGTTGGTGGCACTGGTAAAACTCCATTGTGCATTGCACTAGTTAATTATTTAGCACACGTTGGTTACAAAGTAGGTTTAATCTCAAGAGGATATAAAGGTACTGCTAAAAGCTATCCTTTAACCGTACTTGAGACTACCGATCCAAAAGAATGTGGTGATGAGCCTTATTTAATTAAAGCTTGCGTTGGAGATAATGCAGTAGTCGCTGTTGATCCAGTGCGTGAGCGTGGTGCTAAGTATCTAGAAGATTTAGGCTGCGAGGTGATTGTAACTGATGATGGTTTGCAACACTATTCACTGCAGCGCGACATTGAAATTATTGTTATCGATGGCAAACGCGGATTAGGTAATGGTCTTTTAATGCCAGCAGGACCTCTTCGTGAAGGTAAATGGCATCTAGATAAAGCGGACTGCGTGGTCGTAAATGGAGTAAGTTCTGATACTCGCTACAAGAGCATGACCTTAAGCCCACAAAAGGTTGTCTCTATTGCTTCATTTTGTAAAAAAGATAGCACCATTGATTACTTGCAAGCACCTTGCAAGGTGGCAGCTCTAGCTGGTATTGGCAATCCTAAACGCTTTTATGACACCTTAAAAGACAGTGGTTTTGAGATTGTTAAAACTATTGATGTAGGCGATCATAAAAGAGTGGATGTAGAGGTTCTAAAATCAGTATCAAAAACAACTCCAATAGTGATGACCTCAAAGGATGCTGTAAAGTACGCTAATTTAGCAATGGATAACTTATACGTCTTAAATGTTGAAGCGATACTTCCACAAAGCTTCTATCATTTAATCTTAGATAAGCTTAACAAGCTTATTCATGACAAGCAAGGTATCAAGACTGATGATGACACTGAACAAGAGAGTACACAGCTGTAGTACAATTGCTAAGATTATATTAACGGTCTAAATTAACAGTCTTAAATTAGCAGTCATAAGTTAAGAATTAGAATTCAAGAAAGGTTTTATATGTCAGATTATATTGTTGCAATTCCAGCACGTTTTGCTTCTACTCGTTTTCCTGGTAAGCCACTTGTTTTAGTAGGTGGCATTCCTATGATTAAACGTGTGTGCATGCAAGCTTTAAAATCAGATGCAACTAAAGTTGTAGCATGTATTGATGATGAGCGTGTTGAGTCAGTATTAGATGGTCTTGATAAAGTTGAAGTTTGTATGACCTCTCAAGATTGTGCTTGCGGTACTGACAGACTTGCTCAAATGATTGAAAAGCTAAATATTGCACCTGAGACTGTCATTGTAAACGTGCAAGGTGATGAGCCTTTAATTAACCCAGAGCACATCAAGCAAGTAGCTAATCTTCTACAAACTAGTGGCTGTGACATGGCAACACTTTGCTTTAGGATTGATAACATCAAAGATGTCTTTGATCCTAACTGTGTCAAAGTAGTCTTTGATAAAGATCATAAAGCTTTATACTTTAGCCGTGCGCCAATTCCATATGAGCGTGATAACTTCAAAAAAGAGTGTATTGATGATTTAGAGTTTGATCACTACCACCACATCGGTATCTATGCTTACAAAGCAGGTACTATCTTAAAATACTCAAAGATGGCTCAAACTACACTTGAAAAGGCTGAGTCATTAGAGCAGTTAAGACTTATGGAAAATGGTATGTCAATTGCTGTTGATGTAACTTTAAATCCTCCTGAGACTGGTGTGGATACCCAAGAGGACTTAGATAGGATCAATAAGATCTTAGAAGGCAAATAATCTAAGCATTCAAAGCACTACTTAACTTTGGTTTTATTACTTTGGTATTTCTGTCGTTTGGTAGTGCTTTTAATTAAGTTTCTTAATCTCCACTTGATGCTCTTTAGTCTTGCTGTCATAGTTAATGCCAACTAAGAGCACCTTCCTTTTCTCATTTAAAAACTTCTCAGCATAGCCTTTGTCAATGATTTGTTGCATTGCATCACTTGCAGACTTATCCCATTTAAGTTCAATAATGATGTAAGGTTTGTTATGGCCAAATTGAGGCTTTGGAATGTACACAACATCTGCGATTCCTTTGCCACTTGGTAATTCATCAAATGGTGGTAAATAGTATTTTTGAAGGCCAAACAAGGTGTCTTTTACTACATATCTTAAGGCAACTTCGTTGTTGTAGTCCTTGTAGGAAATCTTTTGATTGTGCACAGCATCAATAGCATTAGATAGCTCATTAGCATCTTCATTTAAAAGGGCATTAGAGGCTTTGTAAGTGAGATCAAAGTAATCTTCAAGACCAGTAAAAATACTGTCATCATATTAAGGCAAGGAGACCACGACCTCTGTAGGTCGTGGAGGAATTGCCGTCCTTTTTTCTGTTAAATAATGTTTAGCACGCTCTAAG
>ONCS01000191.1 GCA_900316375.1 uncultured Succinatimonas sp.
ATATTGGCAATTTGCCTGTACCTATTCCAAATATTGATAAACAAAGAGATTACGATAAGTTCAGTAATCAAATCGATAAATCAAAATAAACAAAGCAGCTATTTGTTAAAACAAAACTAGCTAATTTCACTATAATTGAAGTAATCAAAATAGCTTGGAGTATGACA
Organism: uncultured Succinatimonas sp.; assembly: GCA_900316375.1. Lineage (GTDB taxonomy): Bacteria > Pseudomonadota > Gammaproteobacteria > Enterobacterales > Succinivibrionaceae > Succinivibrio. The sequence goes on from ONCS01000191.1 coordinate 168, forward strand.
TGATTATAGACAAAGATGATGTAACATTCAGAGCCATAATTGAATCTGGATTTGTTGATAAAACAGGTCTAATAGCTCATTTAAATAACAAAGCAATAGGCAAGTTAAGACATTTTATTTTTATGTCTAGACCTCATGGTTTTGGAAAGTCTGTAACCATTGAAATGCTTAATGCCTATTACTCTAAAAGCTGTAATTGCTCTGATATTTTCGATAAGCTTAAGATTTCTCAAGATCCTACATATGAAGAAAATCTAAATAAGCACAACGTTCTATGCGTAGATATGCAGTCTTTTGATCATCCTAATAGCAGTGCAGATGATTACTTTGATAACTTTCACAAAGATCTTTGTGAAGATCTCAAAACTAAGTATCCTCTAGCTTTTGATAATTGTGACAGATACGATTTTGTTGATGCAATTGCTCGTGTTAATAAAATCTATCACGAAACTTTTATATTTTTGATTGATAACTGGGACTACATCATTAGAAAATATCATGATACAGAGCTTACAAATTATCTTATGGGCTTGTGGCGTGAATTATTCAAATCATCACAATGTGAAGATTGCTTTTCTTTAGTCTATATGACTGGTATCTATCCTCTTGTTAAAGGCAAAACTCAAAGTGATGTTAACAATTTCCAAGAATATACCATGATCCATCCAATGGAACTTCCTGATTGCTTAGGCTTTACTGAAGATGAAACCAAAGCTCTTTGTTTAAAAAGTGGAATGTCTTATGAGGAAGTTAAAGAATGGATCGGCGCTTATCCATTAAGTGGAAAACAAATATTTAACCCTCAATACGTAGTTAAGATTTGTAAAAGTAAAAATTTTGCTTTGGAAATCAAGCAAGATGAGATCTTAAAACATGTACCTAAAGCTGTTAGAAAAATGGTGCCTAAGGGGAAGAAATTATTTGTTGAGCTTTTAAATAAAGGTTATTCTGACTCTAGATCCCACTACACGGCCTTTAATGGAGATATTTCTGATTTATACGGTCTTGATGCAATGTTTGCTTACTTAATTCATTTAGGATATTTAGCACTTGATAGTGATCAGCAAATAGTACGTCTAATCAATGGAGAGCTTAAAACAGCTCTAACTTGTGCTTTCGCAGCAGGCTTGCTAGCAAGATAGGTATTTCTTAAAATTAGAGCAAAATCGCAAGAATGCAGCTTATTGATGTTTTGTGAGTATCAAAAAAGCCTGTAGACATCTCTACAGGCTTTAAGTCTAAAGAGCTTTTGATAAGGTCTTAGTTGTGCGCTTTATACACCACAAAGGTAGTAGACTTCTTCACAACCTCAACTTCTGCAAAATTCTCTTTTAAGAACTCTTCATAGCCTAAATGACCATTAGCAACCATATAGAACACACCATTTTCAGTTAAGTGATCTTTTACGTTCATAATCATATTAACTGTAGGTGCGATGGTAGTTTGAATGCCAACATGGAAAGGTGGGTTTACTGCAATTAAATCGTACTTATCTACAGCTTGTAACATATCTGATGCTACAACCTTAATTGAAGCTTGATTTGTCTCTGCGTTAATCTTGGTAAGCTCTAGGGCTGCTGCTGACACGTCACATGATGTAATGTTCTTAAAGCCCATCTTATCTAGAGCAATACCTACAACACCACAGCCACAGCCTAAATCTAAAGCACAGCCAAAAGGTGTTACCTCTTGAAGTGCTTCTATAAGCATAGCCGTACCATTATCAAGCTTGCCTTGTGAGAATACAGCAGGATCTTGTTTTAAGGTAACTTTATTGCCAACTAAATCTAGCTTTAGATCTTGAGGCTCTTTAAAGGTATTAAAGTCATTTTCAAAGATTGCTTTAAATAAGGTGCACTTACGAGCTAAATCTAGTTTTTTAGTATGTCCTGCAACTTTTAGTAAAGTATCAGCACTCTTTCCGCCACCATCGTTGGTTCCTGCAGTATAAATAAAACCATCTTTTTTTAATTTGCTTGTAAGCTTATTTAAAAGCTTTAAGCTTTGTTGCTTATTTTTAGATAATAACAGCACTAAGCTGTCGTAATTATCAAGTGACTTTAGAGCAGTTTCTACATCGCTGAAAAATAGCTTTACATGCTTGTACTCAATAACCTGTGGGCAAGTAGTATCCAGGCTTTGACCAATCATTGCAGCCATGGTCTGAGCTACTACATAGTTATCTACAATTAAGCTAGCGCTCTTGCAGTTTTTAACTAAAGATAAAATCTGAGGATCTAATACGTCACCTGCAATCACTACATCGTGACCGTCAAAGATCTCTAAATTTCTTTGTAATAATTCAAATAAAGGAGTTGCTGCTGCCATTAAACTTTGTCTCTATATTTAAGAGCTTTAGCTAGCTCAACATACTTTTCAACACTGATGTTCTCTGCACGTAAGATTGGATCTAAGCCAAAGTTAGTAAGCTCATCTTCTGTGAAGAACTTAGATAATGAGTTACGGATAGTCTTACGACGAGCAGAGAAAGCAGTAGTGGTAATGTTATTTAAATATGGTACTAATGAGCGCTCTTCATCTGTTAAATCTTTAGGCTTTAGACGTACTACAGCAGATGTTACCTTAGGTGCTGGTCTAAAAGCTGATGGTGGCACAATTAGCATTGGAATTACTTGAGCATGGAATTGTGTCATCACAGTAAGTCTGCCGTAATCTTTGGTGCTAGGAGCAGCTGCTAATCTTTCAACTACTTCTTTTTGGAGCATAAAGTGCATGTCTTTAATGCCTCTTTGTGAGAGTAGATGGAAGATAATAGGTGAGGTAATGTTGTATGGAAGATTACCAAATACACGTAAGTTACCAGCGCCTTCTAACTCTTCAAAGTTAACCTTTAAAGCGTCACCTTCAATGATCTTAAGACCTTTTAAGAAAGGATCGTGCTTTAAAATCTCAACTAAGTCTCTATCTAGCTCAATTGCGGTTAAAGTCTTAGCACGCTCTAGTACAGGTCTAGTTAAAGCAGCGTGACCTGGGCCAATTTCAACTAAAGTTTCACCCTCTTTAGGGTTAATTGCATCAACAATCTGAGAGATGATGTGGTCATTTACAAGGAAGTTTTGACCAAAACGCTTTCTTGCACGCATGTGTACTGGTGGCAGGGCCATATGATCTCCTAATTATTTTTTAGAACGCTTAGCAATATGAATAGCAAGCTCAACTGCAGCATATAGAGAACCAGGATCGGCTTTAGTAGTACCTGCTAAATCTAAAGCAGTACCGTGATCAACAGAGGTTCTAATATAAGGCAAACCTAAAGTGGTGTTAAAGCCAGAATCAAAGCCTGCGTATTTAAGTACTGGTAGACCTTGATCATGATACATAGTTAAAAAGGCATCAGCTTTATCAATAAACTTTTGCTGGAACATAGTGTCCGCTGGAAGTGGTCCTACGATATCAATACCTTGAGCGCGTAACTTTTCAAAGGTAGGAATGATAGTCTCTAGCTCTTCTGTGCCTAAGTGACCATCTTCACCTGCGTGAGGGTTAAGACCTGCTGAGATAATGCAAGGCTTTTCAATTCCAAACTTAGTTTTTAGGTCATGGTTTAGAATAGTTACAATCTCTGTTATTAGCTCCTCTGTAATCGCAGCTGACACATCCTTTAAAGGTAAATGAGTAGTTGCTAGGGCTACATTAAATTCTTTGCAACCTAACATCATCACAACTTTTTGAGTGTGAGTGCGCTCTTGGAAGTATTCAGTGTGTCCTGTAAAGTTAAGACCAGTATCTGCAATTACGGCCTTTGAAATTGGGCCTGTAATGATGCCAGAGAACTCCCCAGACTCGCTTTTATCAGATGCGATATCTAGTGTCTTTAGGACATATTCTGCGTTTCTTGTATCAAGTTTTCCTGGAACTGATGGAGCTCCTAGTTGCACATCTAGAACACATAAGGTACCTTTTTTCTGTGGTACAAATTTGTCCTTGTCATACTCGATGATTTCTACATCTTCATGAAAGAGGGCAACGCGGGATTTAATTAGATCAATTGAGGCAATTAAAATAAGCTGAGTATCAGGCAAATCAAGTTTTGAAATGTGATACATCAGCTCAGGACCCACACCTGATGGCTCACCAGGTGTGATAGCTAAACGATAGTTCATCTTATTAAGGCAAGGAGACCACGACCTCTGTAGGTCGTGGAGGAATTGCCGTCCTCCGTTCTACTAAATAATGTTTAGCTCGCTCTAAG
>ONCS01000192.1 GCA_900316375.1 uncultured Succinatimonas sp.
TAATCTCATTAAAAACATTAGAAGGATGGGATATGGCTATCCCGATGAGGAATATTTTTTCTTGAAAGCCAAAGATCTGAGTCGTCAAAATAAACTCAGATCACACAAGAAATTACATTGAACCATAACTTGAATACGTAGCCTTTATAACTTAAAAGAACTTATTCTTCGTATTTAGAGCTTATAACTTCATTGTCGATCAAAGTTAATAATTCCAACTTATTATCAAATCATCGCTCCAAATATCCTTATCAACAAATAAAAAGAGGGAACTCTGTTTCCAAAGTTCCCCACACAAGATGATTTTTTCTTAGGTTTTATTTAACCTTTTTAACTTTCTAGCTAACTTAATTACTTAGTTAAAGCCTTAGCAATCTCTTCTAAGGTACGGCCCTTAGTCTCAGGCATCATGAATAAGCACCATACTAACTGTACTGCCATCATTAGAGCGAAGAAGCCAAACATAAAGCCTGCATCGAAGTTAGCGATAGCAATTGGGAAGAGTAAGGTTAAGCCTGCAGCAAATACCCAGTGAGTAGCAGAACCTAGTGACTGACCTTGAGCGCGGTTCTCATTAGGGAAGATTTCAGAGATGAATACCCAAATGATGGTACCAGAGCCGATAGCATGTGATGCGATGAAAGCAATCATACATACTAGAACGATCATTGATACGTTACCTAAATTTGATGATGCTTCGTGTTTAACCTCAAGTGCGTTGTCAGCTACTTCCTGTAAAGATACGGTGTCAAATGCTACAATCTTTGAAGCATAATCAGTACCAGCTGTTGCTTCGGTAAATGCAACCTTAGCTGCAGCATAACCTGACTCTGCCTTTGCCTTATCCTCAGGGGTGAAGAATACCTCACCATTTTCCATTGAGATTAACTGCTTAGCAGATGATGCAGTATCAATAGCTGTTGATACCACCTTTAACTCATTGAAGTGGAAGAATGAGTAAGTACATACTGATAGAGATACGATATAACCGATACAGCCGATGATAAGTAGTGTCTTACGACCTAGTAAGTCAATTAAACGGATACCTACGAAGGTTGCAATTAAGTTAGTAACACCTAGTGCAATTGAAGCAGCTACTGGATCTTCCATACCTGCTAAGCCTAATAGACGTGGTGCGAAGTATAGGATGATGTTAATACCTGATAACTGGTTGAAAGCTGCAATTAAGAAAGCAAATAGGATTGGGTAACGTAACTTCTTTGTAAAGAACTTAACCTTAGATACAGTAGTCTCTGACTTAGCTGACTCTTTTACAGATGATACTAATTCGTCGATCTGAGCGTCGGTATAGGTTGGGTTGATTGCCTTGAATACCTGACGGCCTTGAGCTTCGTTCTTAGCATCAACAATTAACCAACGTGGTGACTCAGGTAGTGAGAAGCACATTACAGTGTAGATAACTGATGGTAATACTTGAATACCTAACATCCAGCGCCATGCAGTAGCCTCTGGGCACACATGGTTGATGATGAAGTTAGAGAAGAATGCCATTAAGATACCAAATACGATATTAAACTGGAAAAGACCAGTTAATTTACCGCGGTCACCAGCAGGTGAGATCTCTGAGATAAATAGTGGTGCTGCGATAGTTGAAATACCGATACCAATACCACCAATGAATCTAAAGAAGAAGAATGATGATACATCCCAAGCGATAGCAGAACCAATTGCGCCTACTAAGAAGAGTATGCCGTTGGCAATCAAGGTCTTCTTACGACCATATTTAGCAGCAGGGATAGAGCCAATTAAAGAGCCAAGCACTGTACCCCAAAGAGCAGCTGAAATTGCTAGACCATGCATTGAACCAGATAATGACCAAAGCTGCTGAATCTTACTTTCAGCACCAGAGATAACTACGGTATCAAAACCGAAGAGAAAACCTGCTAGGGCTGAAGTAATTGCCCATAACAATAATTTCTTGTTCATAGAAAAATCTCCAAAAGTGACAAATCGTTTAACAACGTTGTGTATGTATTAACTATAGTCGATGTGAAAATTATTATTGTGAACATGACACATAAAATTTTATGCAAAACTTTGCATTATTGCTATAAAATTAGTGCAAAACCTTGATAAATAAGGCTTTGCAAGATTTTACAAAATTTTTACACAACACTTGTTTGCATTAAAATATCCAAGATAACTCACAAAATTCTTGTTTTGTAATATGGCTTATATATGCCGTTTATGTGCTATATCAATGAATTTAAGGTGATTTTAAGCGCTAAAATTTGGTTTTGTAGAACGCTTACAATGAAAAACCTTGCTACAACAAAGAAAAATTGCAGATTATGCAAAATCTTGCAATAAAAAGTGTATAATGAGTTCAAAACTCAAACAGAAATCTCCACACTAGGGAATTTTCTTTCTATAATTTTTACAAGAAAGCAAAACTTGCTTAACTTATTTTTTACTTTATGACTTTTGAAATTGCGCAATTGCCAAAGTTAAAAGCAAAAGCAAATGACAAAACAAAGTGCAATAAAAAAACTAAAGAGAAAAACTAAATAAGCAGGAGAGCTTAAAGGAAAAGAGTATGGCAACAGTAAATATCACCCTAATAGCTAACGAGCTTAAGATTGCACCATCTACCGTATCTCGTGCTCTAAAAAAGCCTGAGATGGTCTCACTTGAGACTCGTCAGAAAGTGCTTAAGGCTGCTGAAAAATTAGGCTACCTACAAAAGCTTCGTGATAATGCTACTGTGGGTACTTCACATAACTTAGTTGGTGTGATCGTAGCTGACTTGACTAACTTTTTTTCTAACCAAATTGTAAAAGCTGTAAACGATCTGTTACTTGAAAACAAGATCTCAACTATTGTTGGCTGTACCTATGAAAACAGCGCTTTAGAGTCAAACTTATTAAAGCAGTGGGCAGGCTTGAACTTAAAAGGTTTAATTGTGATGCCTACAAATAAGTTCTCTAAAAGTATGTCTGTTTTAGGGGATAAGATGCCAGTTGTCCTAGTTGACCGTGAAGATCATAGTATCAAGTGTGACACTGTGATCGAGGATAACTGCCAAGGCTCATTTCAGGCCTTAGAGTATCTTCGCGAGCTAGGACACAAAAAGATTGCCTTTATATCTGGTAATCACAATGTGTATACCTTTGCTGAACGTTGCAGAGGTGCTGAGCAAAGCCCTCTTGATGTTGAGACTATTGAACTTAAAGCTCAAGGTTATGAAGAGCTTTATATCGAAGCTTTCGAGCAGACTAACATCATGCTCATGAGAAGTGTTTCAAGTCGTCCTACAGCTATTGTTGGTGCTAATAATGCAATTACTGCAGGTGTTCTATATGCCTTAAGTTTAAAAGGCTTAAAAATCCCTCAGGATATGTCAGTTATTTCCTATGGTGACAATGATTGGTGTCGTTTCTACCCAACTCCAATCACCTCAGTTTGTCAGCCAGTTGAGGAAATGGGACGTACTGCAGCCCAACTTTTATTAGACAGAATTCAAGAGCCTACCCGCGATTTCTCAAAGGTATGCTTAAAGTCGATGTTACTCAACCGAGCATCGACTGATAAACCTAATCGTTAAAGACTATAAGTCATGGAGCTACCAATGTTAGATTTTTCAAAGTATTACAACCACAGAATTAAGTGCGCAGGCTTAGGTGAAGTTCTATTCGACGTTTACCCAACTGGCCCTAAGATCGGTGGTGCACCTGCTAACTTTGCTTACCACTGCCGTCAAAACGGTCTTGAGGCAATGGCAATTAGCTCTGTAGGCCATGACAAATTAGGCTTTGAAGCTCGTAATCTACTCGCAGCTCGTTTCTTACCTGCTATGCTTATGGACAATGATAAGTGCACAGGTTATGTTCAGGTAACTCTAAACGAAAAAGGCGTACCAACCTACGAGTTTGCAGATGACACAGCTTATGACAACATCCCACTTACCGATGTTTTATTAGAAACTGTAGCTACACTAGATATGATCTGCTTTGGTTCTTTGGCTCAGCGCAACAAGATCTCTCATCAAAGCATCATGAGAATTTTAGATACCATGAAGCCTGGTAGCTTACGTATTTTTGATGTGAACTTACGTCGTAACTTCTACACCAAAGAGATCATCGAAGAGTCATTAAAGCGCACTGAGATCATGAAGTGTAATGAAGATGAGTTACCAATACTATGCGAAATTGCAGGGATTAAAGAGCCATCAGCTGATGCTTATCATGAGTATTTACAATCTCGTGGTATTGATTGCTTTATCTTCACAGAAGGCTCAGTACAAAGCACTGTTTATTTAAATGATGAAGTATCAGTTGAGCCTACTCCTAAGGTTCAAAACGTAGTTGATACCGTAGGCGCTGGTGACTCCTTTACCGCAACTATCATCAGTCTGTTAATGCAAGGTGCAACTTTAAAAGATGCCCACAAGCAGGCTGTCAAAGTAGCTGCCTTTGTGTGCACACAAAAAGGTGCTATGCCTGATTACACTTTCTAATTTAGGCTTTTAAAGTTTTGTAAATGAAAAAGTCATATTGAAAGTAATTTAAAGATTTCCCATAAACTCCTTATGTTTGTTAGTTTTGGCAGCTTTCTCAAAACTGCCACCTTTTTCCTTGTCCACCTTTATGGAAAAAAGTTAAATTTTCTGTTTGTCGTTTCGGGCTGCTGTTGCAGCCCATTTTTTTTGCAAAATTTTCTTAGCAATTTAAAACTCTCAGGTAACAGGTCAATCTTCGGCATTGTTTAACTAATCCTAAACTTTTTGTATTCTCGAGGCATAACATCAAGGGGGTGTTTGCCATGAA
>ONCS01000159.1 GCA_900316375.1 uncultured Succinatimonas sp.
ATTTTCAAGATTGTTTTTAGTGTGCATAGCTACCTCATAAGTAGCTATTTTAAAGGAAAGTAAGGGGGATTTCTTAAAGTTAGCTTAGATTATTTGTAATTTCTAACAATAATCTCTTTGACCTTACCACGACCTTCTACTTTTGAATTAACAATTCTAGATGCTGAGACAAAGCTTTGATGATAATCTTTAAACTCTTCAACAATAAAATCAGTTGGAGCGTTAGAGAGCATGAACTTAACGCCACGCTCATTGAGCTTATCACAAGCTAGTTTTAAACGGTGCTGATCAGCTTGGGTAAAATCGTATTTAGAATAAGATGTAAAAGAGGTAGTGCTTACTCTGTCATATGGAGGATCTAAATAGACAAAATCACCTTTTTTAAGCTTGTCTAATACATACTCATAAGTATTTGAACAAAGAGTGATATTATGTTCTTTCAAGTACGTAGACATTGCAACAAAACGATCTGTATCAATTATGAATTTGTAGATTGGCTTTCCATATGGAGAATTGAAAAAGCCTTTAGAATTAACTCTGTATAAACCATTAAAGCAAGTACGATTTAAATAAAAAGTTCTAGCAGCCTTAACTACTTTAGATGTCTTCTTAAAGTTCTCTACATCCCTATCTAAGGCTCTAATTTCATAGAAGAACTCTTCGCAATCTTTTGCTTGGTACTCACTGATAATATCTAACAAAGCTTGATGATCATCTCTTACCACTTCATAGAAGTTGATGAGCTCTTCATTGATGTCGTTGACTATAGCTTTTGATGGGTGAAGAGCGAAGAATAAGGCTCCACCACCTAAGAAGGGTTCACAGTAAGTGTTATAAGTACTTGGCATTAAAGAAATAAGCTCGCCTAAGATCTGGCGTTTACCACCGACCCATTTTAAGAGTGGAAGGATCTCTAACATAAAGCCCTACTTATTGAAAGGATAGATCAAAAAACGAGGACCTAAGCCCCCGTTTTTAAGAATAAAGACTATCGATTATTTCTCTGGAACGATTGAAACAACGATTGAAGTCTTAACATCTGGGTGAAGCTGTACTTCGATGTCGAAGTCGCCGATGGTACGTAGAACGCCATCTGGTAGACGAACTTCTGACTTGTGAAGATCGCAACCTGCTGCAATAACAGCCTCAGCGATATCACGAGTACCAACAGAACCGAATAGCTTGCCTTCGTCGCCAGCTTGAGCTTTGATCTCAACCTTAGCGATTGCGTTTAACTTCTCAGCACGATCCTGAGCAGCCTTTAACTCAGCAGCAATCTTAGCCTCGAACTGAGCACGCTCAGCTTCGAACTTAGCTAGGTTCTCTTTAGTAGCTAAAACAGCCTTCTTTAAAGGTAATAGGTAGTTACGAGCATAACCGTTACGAACCTTAACCTTGTCACCTAGACCGCCTAAACGGCCAATTTTATCTAATAGAATAACTTCCATTGTAAGCTCCTAATTAGCGGCTTTGTAGGTCGGTGTAAGGTAAAAGAGCCAAGAAGCGAGCACGCTTGATAGCGGTTGCTAATTGACGCTGATACTTAGCACTAGTGCCAGTGATGCGGCTTGGAACAATCTTACCTGACTCGGTAACATAGTTCTTTAATAGAGCTACATCTTTGTAATCAATCTCGGTTACGCCTTCTGCGGTGAAACGGCAGAACTTACGACGGTGATAGTAATGAGCCATGATAATTCTCCTTATTCAGCTTCTACTTCAGTAGACTCTTCAACTTCTACTTCAGCTTTAACTGCACGAACTGCCTCGTCATCGCGTGAACGACGCTCATCGCGAGCCTTCATCATAGGTGACTGCTCAGTGATTGCTTCGTTAGTACGGATGATTAGGTTACGGATAATGGCATCATTGAAACGGAAGTTGTTCTCGATTGAATCGATAACTTCTTGCTCAGCCTCAACGTTCATTAAAACGTAGGTTGCTTTGTGAACTTTCTGAATTGGGTAAGCTAACTGGCGACGACCCCAGTTCTCTAAACGATGGATCTTACCACCTGATTTCTCGATCTCGCCCTTGTAGCGCTCGATCATTCCTGGAACCTGATCGGTCTGATCTGGGTGAACCAAGAAAACAATTTCGTAGTTACGCATTAAAATGCCCCTTACGGTAAAAGTCTGACAAATCAGTCAAATTATCAGACAAGGAGACCAATGTGAGTATATACCCACATGACTGAACGGCAGTATTATAAGACTTTTTTGGGAATTTTCAAGAAAAATTTAAGCCTAGCATTAATACTTTTTGTAATTAAGTGAAAACTTAATTTAAAAGTCTATGCTAGGCTAAGATAAGCTAATTATTTTGCTAAGAATTGACGCACAACTTCGTACATGGCAATACCAGCTGCTACTGATACATTTAAAGACTCAACGCCTTTTGCCATAGGGATCTTCACAATTGCATCACACTTTTCGCGAGTTAAGTGACGCATACCACTCTCCTCTGAGCCCATCACAATTACAGTCTTCTTTTGGAAGTCGTAATCAAAAATGGTGTCAGCTGCCTCACCTGCCATACCAATTACCTCAACATTGTGCTCTTTTAAAAGCTCAATGGTACGAGATAAATTAGTTACGGCTACAAATGGTACTTGCTCTGCTGCACCATCGGCAGTTTTTCTTGCAACAGGAGTTAAACTTGCTGACTTATCCTTAGGTACAATCACCGCATCAGCACCTGCTGCCCAGGCACTACGCATAGCAGCACCTAAGTTCCGAGGATCAGTTACACCATCTAAAATTAGATATAACTGTCTGTCATCTTCAAGCTTAGTTAATAACTCTTCTAAGAACTTTTCATCCTTAGGAGGAGTTGCAATTACCTCAAGCACAATACCTTGATGCACACCATTTTCAGTCTTCTCATCTAGGCTGTGACGCATTGCAACTTGTGGACGAATGCCAATAGATAATAACTTTTTCTCAAGGGCAATAATTCTTTTGTCTTCGCGACCTTTAACTACCCAAGCTGCTGTGATCTTCTCAGGAGAGCTCTCAATTGCAGTAGTAGCAGCATTGATGCCGTAAATAATTTCACGAGCACGACTTTTCTTTTGGTTTACGTACATTATTTTTTACCTTTCTTTGACTTCTTCTTAGAAGTAGTCTTTGAATTAAACTTAATACCACGCATATTGACTGCACTGCTACTTGGATCACTGTAGTATTCAGGCTCTAAAAAGCTAGTGCGATTACGCTTACGCTCAACCACGTCTTGCTTTTCAACGTCCTTAGCCTTGGTAATATCTTTTAAGTTCTTAAAAATAGTCTCTTTATCGGATTTTGGTGCATTTTGACTGATTTTCTTGCGATTTTCAACTAAGGAATCACGAAGCTTACGTAAATCGTTCATCTCACGCTTAGTTAAATTGTTAGGGCGTAAATCAATCTTGTGCTCTTCATTGTTGATACCAGCTACTACGACCTTAACTTTCTTACCAACGCTATAGGTCTCACCGCGGTAGTTAGAAAGTGTTTGTGATCTTTCATTGTAGTTCATATAAGTATCGAAGTTACCGATGTAGATCATGCCATCGACACCAAAATCATCTAAGCGCACAAAGACTCCAAATGAGGTAACACCAGTTACTGTACCATCAACTACCGAGCCTACAAACTTCTCCATGTAGATACAAGCTAGTGTCGCATCCACCTCACGCTCTGCCATGTCGGCAGCAACTTCCCTGTCAGTACACTTAACACCAAGAGCAACTAACTCTGATTTTGTGTATGAACGGGCACCAATCTTACCCCATGAGTGCTTACCTTCTTTTTCAAGAATGTACTTAATCACACGGTGTAATTGCAAATCAGCGTAACGGCGAATTGGAGAGGTAAAGTGAGCATACTTCTCTAGGGCAAGACCGAAGTGGCCGATGTTATCTGGGCTGTACTCAGCCTTTGACATACTACGCAAGAGTAGCTCATTTAAAATCTTGCCATCTTTGCGCTTACTTACAATGTCAGCTAATTCCATGTAGTCTTTTGAAGTTGGGCTATAGCCACCTTTTAGACTTAAACCAAATCTAGCTAATTGTGTATTTAACAAAGTTAGTTTCTTTTCAGTAGGCTTAGCATGATCACGATATAGAGTTTGATATTTATGATCAGCTACAAAGGAAGCTGCAGCAACGTTAGCAGCTATCATGCACTCTTCGATAAGTTTATGCGCGTCATTACGCTCTAAAGGCTTAACCCCTTCAATTTCCATGTTCTCATCAAAGACAAAGTGGAGCTCTTCAGATTCAACTGAAATACCACCACGTTTTACTCTATCTTTCTTGAAAGCACCATATAGGTTATATAGCTCTTTAACATCGTCAATGACACTGTTGTGCTCAGGGAACATCGCAGTTCCCTCTTTAATCATTTGCCAAGCTTCAGTATAAGTTAGACGAGCATGTGATCTCATTACCGCAGGATAGAAGCGATAAGATTCAATCTTACCTACTTTGGAAATTTCCATTTCACAAGTCATACAAAGTCTATCTACATCAGGATTTAGTGAGCAGATACCATTTGATAACTTCTCAGGTAACATTGGAATTACAAAGTTAGGAAAATAACAAGAGTTACAACGATTGATAGCTTCCTTATCAAGTAAAGTACCTGGCTTTACATAAGTTGAAACATCGGCAATTGAGACAAATAATCTCCAACCAGTGCCTTCTTTTTTACAGTAAACAGCGTCATCAAAGTCACGAGCATCTTCACCATCAATGGTAACTAAAGGAATATCTCTTAAATCCACACGACCTTTAGTTTCATCTTTTGTAACTTCTGTTGGAATTCTTGATAATGACTTTAGAAGGTTATCAGGCCATACATGAGGAATGTCATTGCGTAGTACAGCCATGACAATAATATTGTTGAGGTTACCAATGTCTTTGACAACTTCACGAGTTTTTACAGTGAAATGGTTATTGGAGCTGCGAGTTACAATCTGAGCAATTACTACATCACCTGATTTAGCCTCACCTAAATCCTCAGCATTAGCAAAATCAAAGCTTAGCTCTTGTAAATTAGCCTCATCTGGCATCAAGCAAGCTTTTTTCTTGCCAAAGAGCATAATTCTGCCTAAGACACACTGACGGACCTTAGTTAAAGCATTTACATAAGCTACATCATTGTCTTTAGTAATGGTTGCCTCAACTTCATCATTTGGCATGATCACATAGTCAGTAAGTAAATGATATTCTTTGCCTGCCTCATCATTGATTGCATAGCTGTAATGCTTTTCACCAGGATTCATGATGTTTAAAACAGTGTTTTCTACAGCTTTAACTTTGGCATTAATTACCTTTACATCATTAGGACTTGCATAAATTCTGCGATTGCCAATTCTGACTAATGAACCTTTTTCAACTAAATCATCTAAAGTGTTGAAGTAATCTTCAAGCTTAAACTTTGAGCTATCGCCTTTAAAGCCTACCGCCCCTAGCATATTTGAGCACATGCCAAAGTTAGAGGTCTTACCAAAATCTAATTGATACAAAGCAGCTACTGCATATAGTGCTACTCTAAAATCACCTTCAATTTTGCCCTTAGGCGCAGTCTTTAAAGCAAGTAGTGAGCTAATCTTTTTCTTTTCAGTTTCTGTTTTCATATTTATATCCTCGGGCAAAATATATATCCCAAGTTGGAATTTTTTGTAAGTTTAGTAGTTTGTTCTAATAAGTATAGGCGAGATTTTCTTATCTATTTGTAAATGCGTACAAAAATCTGCTTTTTGTACGCATATTTTAAGATTTTGCAATAAAGGGCAAGTTTGTACGTATATTATTACAAAAACAGCTCTAGAATATCATTTAACATCCAACGCCCAAGCTCGGTTAAACGATAATGAGTGTCATCCATTTGTAATAAGCCTTGAGCTTTTGCTTTTAATAACTTGTCTCTAACCACATTTAAATCAAGATTGGTAGTATTGAAAAACTCTTCAAGTTTAACATCATCAAAGATACGTAGACGATTTAACATAAACTCAAAAGGTAGCTCGTCACGTTTTACTTGATAAAAGTAGTTATCCCCTTCATCTACTTGAGACATATAGTCATGAGGATTTTCAGCATTAGCTCTTCTATAAGTAATGTCGCCTAATCTTACTTTAGAGTGAGCACCTGCTCCAATACCTAAATAATCTCCAAAATACCAATAGTTTTGATTATGAAGGCAACGTTTATCTTTAGTAAAACCTGATACCTCATAACGATTAAAGCCAAGCTCTTCTAAAAGTAAAAAGCCATTTTCTTCAATTTCAGTGAGCTCATCTTCATTTGGTAGTTTGGGTGGATGAGCGCCAAAATAGGTATCCTCTTCTAAGGTCAACTCATACCAAGATAAATGATTACAGCCAAGTGAATTAGCAGTTTTAATATCATTTAAGGCCATGTCTAAAGTTTGATTAGGAAGGCCGTGCATGATATCTAGGTTAAAATTATCAAAGCCTGCTTTAACAATCGCTTCACAACTTTCAATAGCAGTTTTACTGTTGTGAATACGACCTAAAGCTTTCAAACATTTATCATCAAAGCTTTGCACGCCTAAACTTAAACGATTGATACCAATTGACTTATAGTCTTTAAGTAAATCCAAGCTTACAGTACCAGGATTTGCTTCCATGGAGATTTCGGTAGCATCAGTTATAAAAGGACTAATTTCTTTTAAAACCTTCTCCATGAGCTTTGGTGGAAATAAAGATGGAGTACCACCACCAAAGTATACAGAGACAAATTTTCTATCCCCAAGATAACTTTGATTTTGTCTAAAATCACTTAATACTGCGTTTAAATAATTTTCATCAGAGCAATTACTTTTATCTTTTGGAAAAGAATTAAAGTCACAATAAGGGCATTTTTTAATGCACCAAGGATAGTGAATATATAAGCCTATAGGTAGTTTTGATGACATTATGTTCTTACTTTTTTTAATTTTTATATTTTTTCTTATTTTTTAATTAGTTACTTAAAAAAGAGCTTACTAAAATAGGTTGTGCTCAATTTTGTAAGTTAGTGCCTGTAGAGCTCTTCCACGATGAGAAATTAAGTTTTTAATCTGAGGTGGAAGCTGAGCTGCAGTACAGTTACGACCAGTTACCTCAAATAAAGGATCATAACCAAAGCCATTAGCGCCAATTTCCTTATAACCAATAGCACCTTCCCATGAAGCTAATACAGTTAGAGGTACAGGATCATCTTTGTGGCGAACTAAGCATAAAGCACAATAGTAACGAGCAGTTCTTTTGCCATTTGGTACATTTTTAAGATCATCTAAAAGCTTAGCGTTATTAGCTTTATCATCGCCATGTTCACCATCAACACTGCTATAACGAGCAGAGTAAATACCAGGGGCACCATTTAAAGCATCAACACAAAGACCAGAGTCATCAGCTAAAGCCCACATACCAGATTTTTCTGCAGCGTAGTAAGCTTTAATCATGGCATTTTCTAAAAATGATTTACCAGTCTCTTCTGGAGAGTCAATGCCTAATTCTTTTTGTAAGACGATCTTAAAACCAAGTGGCTCTAAAATTGCACGAAATTCACGAGCTTTACCCTCATTACCAGAGGCTAATACAATTGTCTTTTCCATTTTAAATTTTTCTTGTTTGCCCTTTGTTTAATCTTGCGCAAGCTTCTTTTGCAGCAAGAGCAATGGTTGATTCTGCTGACATATTGAAGAAAGGATAATCAGCTAATTGATCTACTGTAGCGTTACTTTCCATAGCAAAAGCTAAAAGTTGAGCTATCTTATCACCTTTAAAAGCACATAGTTCAGCACCTAAGATCTGATGAGACTTAATTGAGGTGTAAATACTTAAAATACCACCATCTTCGCGTAAGCCTCTAAACTGACCTTGAGAGAGTCTTACCTCAGTTGTGATAAATAAATCACCAGTGGTACGAGCGTATTCACGCATCTGATCTAAGGTTCTACCGACGATGGCTAAGAC
>ONCS01000193.1 GCA_900316375.1 uncultured Succinatimonas sp.
ACTAGCTTACAATGCTTAAAACAGTTTACTTTGATGCTCATCACCGCCATAAATGGCAGTGTTTTCGCATCCGGTTAGTGGATAAAATAATATAAGTTAATTTTACCAAATTAGGCGACAAATGTTTGTTTCACAATTAAATCCAATTGCCTTTTCGCTTGGACCGATTTCTATCCGTTGGTACGGTATCTTATTTTCATTTGGTTTTATTCTAGGCTATATCATCATGCAGCTTTTTTTCAGAAAAAAAGGCTATAAAACAGATGATTTAGACAGACTCTTAGTTTATATCTTTATTGGTACCGTTCTAGGTGCACGTCTTGCTCACTGCTTAATTTATGAACCAGACTATTACTTTTCTCACCCTGTAGATATCATAAAAATTTGGGAAGGAGGACTGGCTAGTCACGGTGGTTGCGTCGGTGTAATTATTGCAACATTAGTATTCATGAAAGTTACTAAGTGGAAATATAAATTCCTAGAGCTTGCCGACATGATTTGTGTGCCAACAGCTTTAGTTTGCTCAATGATTAGAGTTGGTAACTTCTTTAACTCTGAAATTTTAGGTATGCCAACAAATAGCAATTATGGCGTGATCTTTTTAAGATTAGGTGAGACTTTCCCAAGACACCCTGCTCAATTGTATGAAGCTATCGCTTACTTTACAATTTTCTTAGTGTTACTTGGCACATATACCCTAATCAAGAAAAGACCAAATGGTTTAATCTTTGGTTTACTTTTCACCCTTGCCTTCACCGCTCGTTTCTTAATCGAGCCATTTAAAGAAGAGCAAGCAGATTACTCAACTAATGTCTTATTAAATGTAGGTCAATTGTTATCTATTCCATTTATCCTACTAGGCATTGCAATTATCATTTACTCATATTTAAAAGCTAAAAAGCAAAAGGACTAACTATGGCACTTGAAGTTATTATTCTTGCAGCAGGCAAAGGCAAGAGAATGCACTCTGACCTTCCTAAGGTTCTACATAAGGTAGCAAATAAACCTATGTTAGAGCACGTAATCGACAGTGCTAAAGCTCTTAATCCTAGTGCTATCCATGTAGTTGTAGGACACATGGCTCAAAAAGTTGAACAGATGGTTCAGTCTTTAGATGAGGCAACTAAAGCCTTAATTACTATCTCTCTACAAGAAGAGCAATTAGGTACAGGTCATGCTGTAAACTGCGCTTTAGATAAAGTTAAAGATGACAGTGAGGTGTTAGTACTTTACGGTGATACTCCATTAACTCCAGTTGAGCTTTTAGATGATTTAGTAAAGAGCTTACAAGATAAAGAGTTATGTGTACTTACTGCAAATGCACAAAATCCTTTTGGTTATGGACGTATCGTAAGAAACGCAAAAGGCAATTTAGACTGCATTGTTGAAGAAAAAGATGCAACTGACGAGCAGCGTAAAATTACCGAAATTAACACCGGTATGTTAGTAGCTCGTGCTAGTGTTTTAAAAGAATACTTACCAAAACTAAAGAACAATAATTCTCAAGGCGAGTATTACTTAACAGATTTATCAGGCATGCTTGCAAAAGAAGGTAAGGACGTTTTAATTAAGGTTGCCCCTGATTTTGAAATTTTATCAGGCGTTAACTCTAAACCTCAGCTAGCTTTTGTTGAGCGTTTATATCAAAGAAGAGCTGCGCAAAAGTTAATGGAAGCAGGTGTTACCCTAGCAGATCCAAACCGTTTTGATTTACGTGGTACTTTAACTTGCGGTAAAGATTGCTTTATTGATATTAACTGCGTTTTTGAAGGAAACGTAGTTTTAGGCGACAATGTAGTTATCAAAGCAGGGTGTGTCATCAAAGATACCTCAATTGGTGATGATTCAGTAATTTCTCCATACTCTGTGTTTGAAGATTCAATCATTAAGAGAAAGGCAACCATAGGTCCATTTGCAAGACTTCGTCCAGGCAATGTTTTAGAAGATGAAGTTCATGTAGGTAACTTTGTTGAATGTAAAAAATCTCACCTAGGCTTTGGTACTAAAGCTGGCCACCTTTCATATTTAGGTGATGCTCAAATCGGTCGTGATGTAAACATAGGAGCAGGTACCATTACTTGCAATTATGATGGTGCTAATAAGTTTAAGACCGTAATTGGTGATGATGTATTTATTGGCTCTGACTCACAGCTTGTAGCCCCTGTAGAAGTAAAAGACGGGGTTACCGTAGCAGCTGGTACTACAGTTACTAAGAGAACTGTACACAGTGCTAAAGACTTGATCTTAACTCGCGCTCAAACAGTCATTGTTGAGAAATATGAGCGTCCTCATAAGATCAAGAAATAGTCGTGATAAGATAGAGACAGAATTTACAACAACAAGTAGAGAATACTTTTGCCCTATTTGTAAGGAAAAAACAATATGTGCGGAATTGTCGGTGCGATTGCACAAAGAAACGTTTCACAAATTCTTTTAGAAGGTTTATCTCGTTTAGAGTACCGTGGTTATGATAGTGCAGGTATTTGTACTATCGATAAAAACGAATTAAATTGTATTAAAACTACAGGTAAAGTTAAGAACCTAAAAGAAGCTGTTAAAGAGAAAGGCTGTTTAGGTACAATTGGTATTGCTCACACCCGTTGGGCAACTCACGGTGTACCATCTGAGGTTAATGCTCATCCTCATATCTGTGAGAATTTAGCCTTAGTTCATAATGGTATTATTGAGAACTTTGCTGAGCTTAAAGAGCAGTTAATTGCTTTAGGCTACAATTTTAAATCTCAAACTGATACTGAAGTTTTAGTGTGCTTAATTCATCATCACTTACAGTCAAGTGACAACTTACTGCAAGCTTTCAAAGCTGCTTTAAATGAAGTTAAAGGTTCATTTGGTCTAGCTTTAATTGATAAAAACGATTCTAATACCTTATACGCAGCCCGCTCTGGCTCTCCTTTAATTATCGGTTTAGGTATTGGTGAGAATTTCATTGCATCTGATACTTTAGCTTTATTACCTGTAACTCGCCGTTTCATTTATTTAGAAGAAAACGAGATTGCAGTAATCACCACTGAATCAGTTAATGTTTATGATTTAGATGGCAATAAGATTGAAAAAACTGCTGTAGAGTCTGACTTAGATACTGAAAGCATTTCAAAGGGCAGATATCGTCACTACATGCAAAAGGAAATCTTTGAGCAACCTCAGTCACTACAAAACACACTTTTAGGCCGTCTAAGAGGTGATGATATTTCAACTGAGACTATTGTAGGCTCTGATGAAAATAGCTTTAAAGACATTGAAGCCATACAAATTGTAGCTTGTGGTACTTCTTATCACGCAGGTTTAGTTGGTAGATATTGGTTAGAAGAATTAACTGGTATTCCAACAAACGTTGAAATTGCCTCAGAGTATCGCTATAGAAAAGCAGTTGTACGTAAAAATAGCTTATTTATCACCATCTCTCAATCAGGTGAGACTGCTGATACTTTAGCATCGCTTAGACTTTCTAAAGAGCAAAATTACTCTAAATCATTATGTATTTGTAACGTTAATGGCTCTTCATTAGTACGTGAGTCTGACTTTACTTTATTTACTAAAGCAGGTGCTGAAATTGGTGTTGCAAGTACTAAGGCATTTACTACTCAGTTATTAAGCCTTTTAATTTTAGCTTTAATCTTAGGAAAGCAAAAAGGTACTATCTCTGCTGAACAAAACCACGAGATCATGGAGAACATTAGAAAGCTTCCAAATCTATCTCAAGAGTTCTTAGAGTGTGATAGCCAAATCTCAAAGCTCGCTGAAGAGTTCTCAGGCAAGCACCACTGCTTATTCTTAGGTCGTGGCGTGATGTTTCCAATTGCTCTAGAAGGTGCTTTAAAGCTAAAAGAGATTAGTTACATTCACGCTGAAGGTTATGCTGCAGGTGAATTAAAGCATGGTCCTATTGCTTTAATTGATAAAGAGATGCCGGTTGTTGTTGTCGCTCCTGATAACTCTCTTATGGATAAGCTCATCTCTAACGTTGAAGAAGTTAGAGCTCGTGGTGCTTTACTTTATATCTTTATTTCTAAAGATGCTCATATCAAACAAGATGAGCAAACTAGAAAGTTAGCACTTCCAGATTGTCCTGAGATTTTACAACCAATCTTATTTACCATTCCTCTACAGTTACTAGCTTATCATTGCGCAGTGATCAACGGCACCGATGTTGATCAACCTCGTAACCTTGCTAAGTCAGTAACCGTTGAATAATGAGATAATCGTCACAAACTCGGACAAAACGTCCGAGTTTTACAAATATTTTTAACCCATCTCACAAAAATTCACTATCATTGTGCAGGCTATAATTATCAAAAATTTTGCTGCATATGAATTCTTTAAATCTCTTTACTAGGACTATCACTCCCTATTGGCTATTTTGTATAGCAAGAGATTCAA
>ONCS01000239.1 GCA_900316375.1 uncultured Succinatimonas sp.
CGGCTTTATTCCGCATTCCTACGCGATTTATCTAAATTGATCTTTACTTCACATTTCTTATGTCACAAGATTTTATAAAATCCGAGTGAAGAAAAATCTTTGAGGCCTTAATTTTGTAAGTTGCCATATTTTTTTTGTTTCTACTTTTGTAAACCTACCTTATACAAAATTATCTAAAAATCAAAACTGACACCTAAAATGCGGATTTGAATTTATTTTAAAATCAAATAGTTATTTAAAAATCTCCGAATAATTACTAATCAAAATCATTAAGATCACTAATTTGTCTAAAAAAATAGGCATTTTTGAGCTCAATTTTGCCTAAATTTTCTAATCTGCAATAAAACTTAAAAAAAAGTTAAAAATCGTATTTTTCTAACTTATTGATTTATAAGGAAACATAAAAATTCTTAAAAAATATTTTTTATGAAGTTGATCACAATTGAATTTTTGTGATATAGTTCACGTACTCCTTATGTTTGTTTGATTGTTGTCCCCTGAAATTCATGAATTGATATTCAGGGGATTTTTCTTTTTAGGCTCTGCAAATTTTTCAATCGAAATTATACACACCTTCAATCATCATTAACTGACATTCTAAATTTCTCTATATTTGTCTAATCATTGAAATTTCAACTTAATATTTAAGTCTTTCTCGCACTTTTTTAAATGTACTCCGCATTTGACAGCGCTTTTTGCTAGAATATAGCTGTACTAAAAGAATAATTTTAGAAAACTACATCAAGATAAATCAAAATTATAAAAATTACTTTTTTTGTCGGAGTTTATGGTTATGACAGTTTCACGTAAGCTAAAGAAGCTATCTTTAGTGCTTGCTGTAAGTTCATCTGTATTCATGTTAAATGGCTGTGTTACCGCATTAGTTGGTGCAACAGCTGCCGGTGCTGGTGCTTTAATTGGTTCTGATAGCCGCACAGTAGATGTTCAAGTAGATGATCAAAAAATTGAAGTTGATGTAGGTCGTATTCTAACTAATGATCGTATGAAATCTGATGGTAAACGCTTTAGAGTAGATGCTGTATCAGTAAACGGTAATGTGCTTCTAGTAGGTCAGACTCGCGATACTGAGTATCTAAACTGGGCAATTTCATACATTCGCAAAGTTAAGAACGTAAAGCGTGTGTATAACTATGTAGAGAACAAAGATCCTGTCAAGGCATCTGTAATTGCTCACGACTCTTACATTACCTCAAAAGTAAAGAGTGCTTTATTATTTGGCTCTAAGATTAGCTCAGGTCGTTTTAAGGTTTACACTGAAGATAGCGTAGTTTTCTTACTAGGCTATGTTACCCGCGATGAAGGTCAAAGAGCTATCAATCAAGCTCGTAAGGTTGATGGAATTAGAAAGATTGTACCTATCTATGACTACATGGATCAATCAGGTACTCCTAACTCATCAGAAGGTGCTCCGGTTACTAACAATAGCTCATCTGCCTACGATGATGCTCCTGCTGTAAACGCATCATCTAGCTCATCTGCTGCTTCATCACTTACTCAAGATGGTACTAGTGATGTTGATAATGGTGGTGCTGTTTTAGAAGATGATCAAAGCTTATTAGCTCCAAGCACCCCAGCTCAAGACTTCTAATAAGAGTTTTTGTATGCCAGTTAAAAGCTCACAAGTATTTTTCGTTGATACATATACCCCAAATGAAGGTGAGCCAGGCTTAAGCTTAGAGATCGGCGTTTTACGCTGGTCAATTGGCTCTGCCCCACGTCCTGAGGTATATGTTCATTCTTATTTAAAGCCTGCTTTAACTCCAAATCGAGTTAGATGGTCAAACGCTCAAGTTGAGATGAAGATTTCTCATGACTTCATTGAAAACAATGATTTGCCAACTATCGATGATGTAGTTGAAGCTGATTATCTAAAAGGTCGTATTGCCGTTTGCTTTGATCCTTTAATTGAGCCTATATACTCATTAGTAGGTCGTTGCACAGATGTAATTTCCATTTTGAAGATCTGGCAAGAGATCTTTATTGATGATGAAAAAGCTCTAGCTTGTACTACGCTTGACTCAATGTGTAATTACATCGGTATGCTTCCTGATGACAAGGAAAATACTAATTACACACCACTTTTAAAGCGCTTGTATAAGACAGCTTGCTTGTGGTTTTTCTTAGATGAGCTGTTAAAAAATCCTAAAGCTCGTCGCAATATTGGCTCAGGTGGCATGCAGTTTAACTTAATCTGGCCTCTTCCTAAAAATGAAGAGACTTGGTTTAAGGATGAAAAAAGCTGTTTAGCTCAATTAACCGCTGATGAGATCAAAGATTTCTTTAATGAAAATCTTGATGACAGAATTAACTGGTTTACTACCTCGATGTATGCCTGCGATTGGTTATTCCATCGTGTTAACAAAATCGGTGTGCAAGATTTAGTAGGCAAGAATGATTTAGCAGTCTATGTCTTTGAGCATGTTTTAGATTTTAAGATGCAGATGTGGGTTCTAATCTTCTACTCACTGTATCAGCATAAATTAGAACAAGCTCGTCAAATTGCACTAGATGGTGGCTCATTTAGAAATCTAAAGCCTGCTACAGTTGAGAACTTTTCAAACTTTATTATTGAGAACTTAGATGTCTTTTTAAGTCCTAAAAATAAAAATCGTTTGATTGCATCACTTATAAATCAGTCTTTGCAAGATCGAGATAAGCATCCTTTTGCTCATTATGATTATGAGACACTTAAAAAGGAGCAACAGGAAAACCGTGATGGTCCTAAGCTTATCTTAACTGATAACAATCCAAGTAATAGCACTAAGGCTAGCTACAAAGAAGTACGTAATGCTCAAGGCTATTCAATTTACCGCTACTATGAAGTTAAAGGTCGAGGTAAGGATAGAGCTCGCTGTGTTGAGTCAGTAGTAGCTGAGTTATCAAAACTTTATGAAGAGGCACAAAACCAGTTCTCTGACATTTGGATAACTCCAGATTTAAAGCTTTGGATCCAGTATATTACCGGTGTTACTTTCTCTGAGATTGCGCGTACTCCACGTGCTAACGATGCTTACAATGTAAAAGAGGCTCGTGTGGTGGTACTTAAAATCATCGAGCGTGAGGCTGCCATTTACCTTACCAACCTATACCGTAAGATCAAAGAACTCATGGAGTTAATTCGAGATCCTAATACAGAAGTTGAGCCAATTTGCTTTAACTTCCAAGGTATTTCTTTAGAGGTGAAAATTGTCTCTCAGACTAAAGTAGGTCTTCTAAGTCGTATCTTTAGCTTTAGCTAAGGCATAAGTTAGCAAATATTACAAAAGGCTTTGTAAAAAAAATTATACCCAGGACCTTAAGCAATTTTTAAATTAAGGTTATGGGCGATGGTAAACACCACCTTCTCAATGAGAAGTGGTAAATCTTTTA
>ONCS01000195.1 GCA_900316375.1 uncultured Succinatimonas sp.
TGGGAACAAGTTAAATTTGTTGAATTAAAACAAGACAACATTCAAAAACAACTTGTAGATGGTATTGAATCCCACATTATTCAAGGCATTACAAGATTTGTAACCTTATTAGATTTAAGTGCCTACACCGATGAAGCTGCTCTATCTCAAGTAAGATCTATCGCCTCAATTGTTGATGAGCTAGGAGTTCCTGTAATTGTAATGTGCAATGACTCAATTACCGACTCTGTTGAAGCTTTAAGCTTGCAAAACATCAATGTTTATCTTCAAGAAAATGGTGACTTCTTATGTCAGAGCATTGATAAGCAAGGTCATCCTATTAGCTTTATTCAAAGTCTAGGCGTATAAGATGCGCCTAAATGACGCGCAGCAAGCAGCTGTTGATTATGTATCAGGTCCTTGCCTTGTTTTAGCAGGTGCAGGATCTGGTAAGACTAGAGTAATTACCACTAAGATTGTAAGCTTAATTAAAGATCACTTTATCAATCCGCAAAACATCTGTGCTTTGACCTTTACTAATAAAGCTGCAGCTGAAATGCGCGACCGTGTGAAGGCTCAATTAGGCGGTGAAAGAGCAAGTTTAATTACCATCTCAACCTTCCACTCTTTAGGCTTAAATATCTTAAAAGAAGAGTTTGCAGCTTTAGGTCTTGGTAAGAACTTTACCTTATTTGATCAATACGACAGTCAAAAGCTAATTAGAGATATTGTCAAAGATAAGTTTCCTCAACTGCTTGTAGATAACACTGAAAGAACGGTTATAGAAGATATAGCAACTGAAATTAGTAATTGGAAAACAAATTTACTAAGACCAGAAGATATCACCGTAAAAACTCAAAGAGTACAAGTTTACGAAGCTTATCAAGCCTATTTAGCAGCATGTAACGCTGCCGATTTTGAAGATCTAATCTTCAAAACAACTTTAATGTTTCGTGACAATGAAGAAGTTAGAAATAAGTGGTCTAGTTATTTTAAGTATGTGCTTGTCGATGAATATCAAGATACTAACGAAACACAATATCAGCTTTTAAGATATCTCACCTCAAAATATAACTGCTTTACGGTTGTTGGCGATGATGATCAGTCTATCTATGCTTGGCGTGGTGCAAGACCTGAAAACATTAAAGTATTAAATACTGATTATCCAAATTTAAAGGTAATTAAACTAGAACAAAACTATCGCTCTACTCAGCACATTTTAAATTGTGCTAATAACCTTATTTCTCATAACGAGCACATCTTTAATAAAACCTTGTACACCAAGTCTAATCAAGGCACAAAGGTGCAAGTTATGGAGCTAAGAAACGTCACCGACGAAGCAGAGCGTGTGGTACAACTAATTCTGTCTCATCAGTACCGAAACCATACCCCATGGAAAGATTACGCAGTTTTATATCGTAGTAACTCTCAATCAAGACCTTTAGAAAAAGCTTTTAGAGAAGCTAGAATTCCTTGCTTTATCTCAGGTGGCACGAGCTTTTTTGAGCAAGTTGAAATTAAAGACATGCTAGCTTGGTGTCGAGTTATCTGCAATCCATACGATGATATGGCACTACTTCGCGTAATTAACATTCCTCGCCGCGGTATTGGACATGAAACCATCAATGCACTATTTACTAAGGCAAGAGATCTTGGAAAATCTCTTTATGAGTGTGCTTTAAATCCTAATATCACCAAGGAATTACTACCTAAGCAAAAAAAATCCTTAGGAGAGTTTGTAATTTTACTTACCAAACTTCGTCAGTACATCTTAAACGGCAAAGATCATGATCTAGCTAATGAGCTAAGTGAGCTTATTGGTTATAACGCTTACATTAAAGCTAATACTGAAAGTAAAGTAGCTGTTGAAATTAAAACTAAAAATGTCAAAGTTTTACTTTCATGGGTCAGCGACTTAATTGATGGTAAAAAAGGTGATGCAAAGCTAAACTTCATTGAAGCTGTAGATAAGTTAGGTCTTCGTGAAATGATGGATAGACAAAGCGATGATCAAGAAAACGATGCAGTACAGATGATGACCTTGCACGCTTCAAAAGGTCTAGAGTTTCCATATGTATTCTTAGTTGGCATGGAAGAGGGAACCCTTCCACATAAAAACTCACTGCCTAGCGATGATAATCAAGAAGATAACGTCGATGAAGAGCGCCGTTTAGCTTATGTAGGTATTACTAGAGCAAGACAAGAACTTACTTTACTACTTGCCCGTGAGAGCAATAGTCGTGGTGGAGTTGCAAGTGTAGTTCACCCAAGTCGCTTCTTAAAAGAATTACCACAAGCTGACATTGAGTATTTTCCTTTAGGTACAAATGTAGAATCAACTGAAGAGGATTATAAAAAAGATCTTGATGAGGCTTTACGACAACTTGAAAATCTGTTTTAAAATTCATCCATTAAAAAAGGGGCGGAAGCCCCTTTTTTCAATCTTTATGAAATATGATTAGTTGTTACCAACCATAACTTCCTTCATATCAGACATGTAAGCACGTAGCTTGCGACCTACAACCTCGATTGGGTGGTTGCGGATTGCGTCGTTAACCTTGATTAACTCGATGTTATCAACGCAGTTATCACCAGCTAGAGTCTCACCAAATACGTCTAACTTCTGCTTAGCCATGAAGTCCTTTAATAGAGGAATTGCAGCGTTAGCAAATAAGTAGTTACCGTACTCAGCAGTATCAGAAATAACTACGTTCATCTCGTATAGACGGCGACGAGCGATAGTGTTAGCAATTAGAGGAAGCTCATGTAATGACTCATAGTAAGCTGACTCTGGGTAGATACCTGACTTAGTCATGGTCTCGAAAGCAAGCTCAATACCTGCCTTAGCAAATGCAACTAATAAAGTGCCCTTATCGAAGTACTCTTGCTCAGCAATCTTAGTATCGCAAGCAGGAGCATTCTCAAATGCGCTCTTAGCGTAGTTTTCACGCCAGGTTAGTAGGTTCTTATCACCGTTTGCCCAGTCTTCCATCATTACACGTGAGAATTCACCGCTCTCGATGTCATCCATGTGCTTTAAGTATAGATCCTTCATGATGGTCTTTAACTCTTCAGCTAGATAGAAAGCCTTGATCTTAGCTGGGTTTGATAGTCTATCCATCATGTTGGTGATACCGCCTTGCTTTAGAGCCTCACAGATGGTTTCCCAACCATACTGTAATAACTTGCAAGCGTAAGCCTTATCAGCGCCTAATGCTACAGCGTGATCGTAGCATAGGATGGTAGCAGCCTGTAGAACACCACATAGAATAGTCTGCTCGCCCATTAAGTCAGACTTAACTTCAGCTACGAATGATGAACGTAAGCAACCTGCTCTGTGACCACCGGTACCAGCAGCCCATGCCTTTGCATAATCCCAGCCTTCGCCGTTTGGATCATTTTCTGGGTGAACAGCAAGTAGAGTTGGAACACCGAAACCACGCTTGTACTCTTCACGAACCTCAGTACCAGGTGACTTAGGAGCAACCATAACAACGGTGATGTCCTTACGAACCTGCATACCTAACTCAATCATGTTAAAGCCGTGTGAGTAACCTAAGCAAGCACCGCTCTTCATTAAAGGTTGAACAGCGTTAACTACAGCCTCGTGCTGCTTATCTGGTGTTAAGTTAATAACTAGATCAGCAGTTGGGATAACTTGATCATAGGTGCCAACTTTGAAACCATTCTCAGTTGCTCTCTTCCATGAAGCTCTCTTCTCGTCGATTGCAGCCTGACGTAAAGCATAGCTTACATCTAGACCTGAATCACGTAGGTTTAAGCCCTGGTTTAAACCTTGAGCACCGCAACCGATAATAACAATCTTCTTACCCTTTAAGAAGTTGCAACCATCAGCGAATTCATTACGATCCATTAACTCACAGCAACCTAGCTGAGCTAACTTTTCGCGCAAATTCAATGTATTGAAATAATTGAAGTTGGCCATTTGATTAACCTTCTAACTAAAAAATTAAAGTCTTGAAAAAATTTACCCTGCGGTAATTGATGTTTATGATAGCACATTTTTACAAAATGGCATATAATTTCTTTTGTGTTGCAAATATTGCAATATGTAATTTTGTGTGAAGGATTAAAAAGTGATTGATTTAAAAGACGCGGCAGCCTTTTTACGTCTGTGCGAAACCTCTAATTTAACTAGAACTGCGACATTATGTAATGTAAGTCCTTCAACACTTAGCAGAACTTTAAATAAACTTGAAAAAGATTTAAATGCAAAATTATGTATTCGCGATAAAAAAGGAATTTTTATAACAGAAGCTGGCCGTAAGTTTGAAGCTTTTGCAAGAAAGACCTTAAATGATTTTTCAAAACTTGAAAGTGAATTAGATACAGGCTTAGGAGCGATTTCTGGGGTAATTAAAATCTATTGCTCAGTTACGGCATCATATCTTTTCATTCCAAGACTTTTAAATGAATTACACCTTACAGCACCAAATCTTGAGATCAAGCTAGAGACTGGTGATCCAGCGGACGCTTTACATAAATTAGATGATCCTAAAACTGATTTTGTCATCTCAGCAATGCCAAATGAAATTCCATCTAATATCCAATACGCTGACTTAGTCGCTTTTCCTTTAATTTTAATTGCGCCTAAAAAGCCTCGTTTTAGCTTAAATACTGATCTAAATAATCTTGACTTAGAGCAAGTTCCTTTTGTAATGCCAGAAAAAGGTCAACTTCGCTATGAAGTTGAAAAATATTTAAACTCTCAAGAAATAACCCCTCACATTTACTCTGAAGTTTCAGGTCATGAGGCCATCGTAAGTCTTACCGCTTTAGGCTTTGGTGTCTCGGTGGTGCCAAGACTTGTCTATGAAATCTCTCCTTTTAAAAACGATGTTGTAGTCATAAGAGATATTCCTTGGTCTAATTTTAGAATTGCCCTTTGCAATTTAAAGAGCCGAGCTAATGATAAAAAGATTAAGGTTGTACACGATCTTGCTAAACGTTTAGCTCCAAGTTTCACCCCAGATTTAACACGTCGTCGTACTGACGTTAACACAATCTAGTGCAAGGCATAATGCAACCTATCTCACAAATATTGTATAATTAGCTTCGGATGTAGAAATTAACAAAAGTTATTTTTTATAAGGTATGGTTTTAAATCATATCTTGAACCAATTAAGTCTGTATTTTAGGAGACATCTTCATGTTTTACGGTATCAACCCTACTCAAACTGAAGCTTGGAAAAAGCTAACTGCTCATTTTGAGGCTACTAAAAATCGTACTTTAAAAGATCTTTTCGCACAGGATCCTAACCGCTTTGATAAGTACTCAGTAACTATCGCTAATGGTGATATCGTAGCTGACTATTCAAAGAACATCATTGATGAGACCACCTTAAACCTATTATTAGACTTAGCAAAAGAGACTAAGCTAAAAGAGAACATGGACGCAATGTTCAATGGTGAGATCATCAACCGTACTGAAGGTCGTGCTGTATTACATACTGCTTTACGTAACTTCTCAGGCAAGCCTGTATTAGTTGACGGTAAAGACGTAATGCCAGGTGTTAAAGCTGTTTTAGATAAGATGAAGAGCTTTAGCAACAAGGTTATCTCAGGTGAGTGGAAAGGCTACTCAGGCAAAGAGATCACTGATGTTGTAAATATCGGTATCGGTGGTTCTGACTTAGGTCCTGTAATGATTGCACAGGCTTTAACTCCATACCACACCCGTCTAAACGTTCACTTCGTATCAAATATCGATGCAACTCATATTGCTGAAGTTTGCAAGAAGTGCAACCCAGAGACCACTTTATTCTTAATTGCTTCAAAGACTTTCACCACTTTAGAGACCATGACCAATGCACACACTGCTCGTGATTGGTTCTTAAAGACAGCTAAAGATGAGAAATTCATTGCAAAACACTTCGTTGCTCTATCAACTAATGAGAAGGGCTGCGTAGAGTTCGGTATCGATCCTAACAACATGTTCGAGTTCTGGGACTGGGTTGGTGGCCGTTACTCATCATGGTCAGCAATCGGTTTATCAATTGCTCTAGCTTGTGGTTTTGATAACTTTGAAGAGTTCTTAAAGGGCGGTTATGAGTACGATAAGTACTTCCAAGAGACTCCTTTTGAGAAGAATCTATCTGTATTATTAGCTTTAATTGGTATTTGGTACAACGACTTCTACAAGTTCGAGACTGAAGCTATCCTTCCATACGATCAATACATGAGCCGTTTCCCAGCTTACTTCCAACAAGGTAATATGGAATCAAACGGTAAGTACATTGATAGAAACGGTAACAAGGTTGACTACCAGACTGGTCCTATCATTTGGGGTGAGCCAGGTACTAACGGTCAGCACGCTTTCTACCAGTTAATTCACCAAGGTACTAAGGTAATTCCTTGTGACTTCATTGTTCCTGCAATCAGCCACAACCCAATTGGTGATCACCACGTTAAATTAATTTCAAACTTCTTTGCTCAGACTGAAGCTTTAGCATTTGGTAAGACCAAAGAGCAAGTAATTGCTGAGTTTGAGGCTAAGGGCAAGAAAGAGAGCGAGTACAAAGACGTAGTTCCATTCAAGGTATTTGAGGGTAACCGTCCTACTAACTCTATCTTAGTAAAGGAAATCACTCCTCGTACTTTAGGTATGTTAGTTGCTATGTATGAGCACAAGATCTTCGTTCAAGGCTCAATTCTAAATATTTACTCATTCGATCAGTTCGGTGTTGAGTTAGGTAAGCAACTTGCTATGAAGATTATCCCAGAGCTTGAAAATGATGATGTTATCACCTCTCACGATAGCTCAACTAACGGCTTAATCAACGCATACAAGAAATTAAAGTAATCTAGACTTTAATTCTAAAAAAGGCACTAAGGAGTAATTCTTAGTGCTTTTTTTATGATCCTTAAAATGATCCTTATGCTCTATTTTTGTAAAATTAATTATCAAAATTTGAGATATATCACCATAAAATAATTCTTAAAAAGCGCTCAAGAATGTCGTTTGATATAGTAGACTTACCAAAATTATAAATATTAAATCTACACTACGTCATTGGAGCGAAGAATGTACATTAACAACACACAATCTTTAAGTACCAAAATTGGTGTTGCTATCGTTGGTTGTATCTTAGCGGTTGTAATTATCCTTACAACCATGTTTTATAAGGTTACCTACAATATCATTGATGAGGATGTGGTTAACAAAGTAGAAGTTACGCATCACTGAATATTTTAAGTTTTAATACTTGATAAACAAGCCAAAGTGATTCAAAAGATGAGACTAAATCAGAAAA
>ONCS01000197.1 GCA_900316375.1 uncultured Succinatimonas sp.
GGCAACGCGAACCCGTCGAATCCCCATATAGGAAACTATATGGGGCGGTAGGAATCCCCTTGCTTTAGCAAGGGGAGGATGTCAACTGATGTTAGGCATTGATTATAGAAAAGATTTTTTTGCTTTAAAGCAAGAGAAAAAGAAAAATGTAAAATTTTTAACTAACTTTAAAAAAACTTCAAAAAACATTGTTTAAAGCTAGATGTGGATTGCATTTTTTGAAGACTTTTGCACAAATTCGCAATTGATATGACAGCTTTCTATCTGTATAATAGCAAAGTTTGTATAGACGCTTGACACGGGGAATACCTAAGACTGCGTCAATTGTTTGTTAATTACTGCAACCTAGACATAGAGGTAAACGATGCAGGTTTCAACCGAGAAGAAAGAAGGCGTACAGACCCTTCTAACCGTTACTGTGCCAGCAGCTGATGTTCAAAAGGCATATGACGCAAGTTTCCGTAAATACGCTAAGAACGCAAAGATCGATGGTTTCCGTAAGGGCCACATCCCAGCTAAAGTTTTAGAGCAACAGTTCGGCGGTCAGATTTATTCAGACGCTTATGATTCATTAATCAACAGCACTCTTCCACAAGCTGTAACCGAATCAAAGCTACAAATGGTAGGCTATCCAAAAGTTGAAGTTAAGGAAGCAAAGACTGATGCTGTTGCTGACTTCGTATACGTAGCAACTATCGAAGTTGCTCCAGAGCTTACTTTAAAGCCATTTGAAGAGTTAACCCTAAAGGGCGAGAAACTACAGACCATTAAGGCTGAAGTCTCAGACAAAGACGTAGACGAGATGATTGAGAAACTACGTAAGCAACAGGGTAAGTGGCAGGTTAAGGATGACGCAGCAGTAGCTGACGGCACCCGTGCTTCAATCAACTTCTTAGGTCGTACCGATGGTGTAGAGTTCGAAGGCGGCAAGGCAGAGAACTTCTCATTAACCGTTGGTGAGACTCAAATGATCCCTGGCTTTACTGAGCAGATCGTAGGCCACAAGGCAGGTGAGAAGTTCACTATCCAAGTTAAGTTCCCAGAGGAGTATCACGCTGAGAACCTAAAGGGTAAAGATGCTGAGTTTGATATCACTGTAAACAGCGTTTCAGAGTTATCACTACCAGAGGTTAACGAGGACTTCATCAAGCTATTTGGCATTAAAGATGGTTCTTTAGATACCTTCAAGGCAGACTTACGCAAGAATATGCAGCGTGAGTTAGACCGTGCTAAGTACGTTGTAACTCGTGGTCAGGTTTTCGATGCTTTAGTTGAGCAGTACGGCGAGTTTGCTGTTCCTCAGGCTTACATCGATGCTGAGTCTGATCGTCTAGCTAAGCAGTTAGAGGCTCAGATGCGTCAGTACGGTATGAAGAAGTTACCTGATACCTTCAAGAAAGATGAGAGGTTCAAAGACGAGGCTACTAAGGACGCTCGTTTAGGCGCTATCGTTCGTAAGATTGTTGAAGAGTTAAATCTACAAGAGCCTTCAGAGTCTTTCGTAGAGGCACAGCTTGATGCAATGGCTGGTGCTTACGAGGAGCCAGAAGAGGTTAAGGCTGAGATCCGCAAGAACAAGCAAGCATTTGAGAATGTTAAGAGCGCAGCTATTGAGGCTGAAGTTGTTGCTAAGGTTCTTGAGAAAGCATCAGCTGGCGAGAAGGTTATGGGCTTCTCAGAGCTTGTAAACGCTCAGTAATCTCATAAAAATAATTAGAAAGGAGCTTTGCTACTAATGTTTAACTTAAACGATCAGTTTAATTTACTAGATCCTGTAAAAAATGCCGGTACTTTAGTACCTACTGTGGTTGAGCAAACCGCACGTGGCGAGAGAGCTTTTGATATTTACTCTCGTCTTTTAAAGGATCGCGTAATTTTCTTAACCGGTGAGGTTGAGGATCACATGGCTGATTTAATCGTAGCTCAGCTCCTTTTCTTAGAGTCAGAAGATCCTGACAAAGATATCTATTTATATATCAATTCTCCAGGTGGCGTAGTTACTGCAGGTCTTGCAATTTACGACACCATGCAATACATCAAACCTGATGTATGCACTTTGTGTATGGGACAGGCTTGTTCAATGGGAAGTTTCCTATTAACAGGTGGTGCTCCTGGTAAGAGATTTGCTCTACCAAACTCACGTATCATGATCCATCAGCCATTAGGTGGCTTTAAAGGTCAGGCAACTGATATTATGATCCATGCCCAAGAGACACAAAGAATTAAACAAACTTTAAATAGCATTTTAGCTAAGCACACTGGCAAGAGTATTGAAGACATTACTCGTGACACTGAGCGTGATAACTTTATGACCTCTCAAGAAGCTTTAGAGTATGGTCTAATTGATAAAGTTATTACCCATCGCCAGGAAATTACTGCAACTAATAACGACTAATTGGGGCAAATAAGTACATGGCAGATCAGAAAAAGAATACTTGCTTATTCTGCGGTCAAGGTTCATCAGATAGCCGCACCTTAATTAGAGCTCGTGATGGCATTTGCATTTGCTCTGATTGCATTATGCAGTGCTACAAGATGCTAGAGAAAAAAGGCTTTGCAAAGAAGAGTGCTGGTGGCATTGATTTAGAGCACATTCCAACACCTCATGAAATTGCTAAGCATTTAGATGATTATGTAATCGGTCAAGAAGATGCTAAAAAGGTATTATCTGTAGCTGTTTATAATCATTATCAAAGATTACGTCACTCAGGCAATGGTTCTGATGTAGAACTAGGCAAATCTAATATCTTATTAGTAGGTCCAACTGGCTCTGGTAAGACTTTATTAGTTCAAACCTTAGCAAAGTTCTTAAATGTTCCTTTTGCAATCTCTGATGCCACCACTTTAACTGAAGCTGGTTACGTAGGTGAAGACGTTGAGAACGTAATTGTTCGTCTATTACAGAATTGTGATTTTGATGTAGAGAAAGCTCAAAAGGGTATTATCTATATCGATGAGATTGATAAGATTGCACGTAAGAGTGAGAATCCATCAATTACTCGTGATGTTTCAGGTGAAGGTGTGCAGCAAGCATTATTAAAGCTTGTTGAAGGTACTGTAGCCTCTGTTCCACCTAATGGTGGTCGTAAGCATCCACAAGAGAAGAACATTGAAGTTGATACATCTCAGATCCTATTTATCTGTGGTGGTGCCTTTGATGGTTTAGACAAGATTGTTGAAAAGCGTGTTTCAAAGAAAGCTGGTATTGGCTTTGGTGCTGAGGTATATGGCAAAGATAACAAGATGTCATTATCTGAAAAGTACAAAAACGTTGAGCCAGATGATCTAACTAAGTTTGGTATTATTCCAGAGTTTGTTGGTCGTATGCCGGTTATTACCGCTTTAAATGAGCTAAATCGTGATGAGTTAATTCGTGTTTTACGCGAGCCAAAGAATGCTATCATCCGTCAGTTTGAGGCAATGTTTGGTTTTGAGAATGTAAAATTAGAGTTTACTGATGAGGCCCTAAACGCAATTGCAGATTCTGCAATTAAGCGTCACACTGGTGCTCGTGGCTTACGTTCTGTAGTTGAAGGCTTATTACTAAATACCATGTATGACATTCCATCTGTTGAGAATGTTGAAAAGGTAGTAGTTGATAAGAATACAGTTGAAAATCACGAAGAGCCAATTGTGATTAAAAAAGAAGAATTTGATGTAGCATCAAATTCTTAATATTTAATTATAATATTTCAAAAAATTAGTACTTTAAATACAAATAATTAACAAAGGGATCTTACAAAAAAGATCCCTTTTTTGACTTTATATCTAAAAAAGATCTTGAAAAATTAAAGGTAAATCTCCATATAATAAGGTAGATATCATTAACGTAACCCAGGATACATATGGCTGATAATACTAAAGAAAAGAATACTGAAGTAAAAAAGACTGCTCCTAAGCGTACTTCTAAAACTACAACTCGCACTAGTTCAACTCGTTCTAAGGCTACTACTAAAACTGTAGCAAGTGAGGCTAAGGTTGCTCCTAAAAAAGTAACTAAGAAAGCAACTTCAAATCAAAGCTCAAGCATTAAACTTGCTCAAGATGAGATGCTATTACCTTTAATCTCATTACGTGCTTTGATTATTACTCCTCACTCAAAGCTTCAAATTACTGCAGCACGTCCAAGCTCAATCAATGCTTTTGAATTTGCTCTTCATCAAGAGAAATCTCAGATTGCTGTGTTCTGTCAATTAAATGAGTCTGATGAAAAGCCTGATTTTAAAGACTTACATAAGACCGGTGTGCTTTGCACATTGTTATCAATGAATGCAAAAGATGAGAACACTCGTCAGTGTTTAATTTCTGGTTTTTCAAGAATTAAGCTTTTAGAAATCATTGAAAATGATGCTCAAGGTTTTAGACTTGCTCGCGTTCAAGTATTAGAAGAAAAAGAACAATCTGCTAAAGATACCCAAGATACTTTATCAGTTCTAAAGTCTTGTTTGCAGTACTCAATTGATAGTTCAGATAAGACAGCTCGTGCTTTAATTGAAGATAGCGTTCCAAAGCACTTAATTACTAATATTTTAGAAGAGAGCTCATTATCAAGACTTACTGATATGCTCACACAGATCTTAAAGCTAGACAATCAAACTAAGTTTATGCTTTTAAGCTCTGTAAATCCTGTAGAGCGTGGTCGTATTCTAATTAGCGCTTTAAATGGTTATAGCTACAAAGCAGAGCTAGAAAACCACATTATCGATCTTGCTAAAAAGCAGATGGAGCGCAATCAAAAAGAGTACTTCCTATCAGAGCAATTAAAGGCAATTAAAAAAGAGCTTGGCTATACCATCTCTGAAGAAGATGACATTCAAGGCTTTATGGCTAAAAATGAGGCTTTAGATGCTCCTGAATATGTACACAAGCGTATTACTCGTGAGATTGGTAAGTTAAACTCAATGAGTATTAACTCATCAGAGTACTCAATTGTAAGATCATATATTGATACCCTATTATCCCTACCTTGGAATAAGAGCTCAGAAGTAAATCACGATATCGCTAAGGCTAAAGAGATCTTAGATAAAGAGCACTACGGTTTAACTAAGGTAAAAGATAAGATCTTAGAGTACTTAGCAGTACAGGCTCGCGCAGATAGAATTCATGGTCCTATTATCTGTTTAATGGGACCTCCAGGTATTGGTAAGACCTCACTTGGCAAGTCTATTGCCAATGCAACAGGCCGTAAGTTTGTGCGTGTTGCTTTAGGTGGCGTGAACGATGAAGCTGAAATTCGCGGTCACAGACGTACCTATATTGGCTCACTTCCTGGACGTATTATCTCTAATATGGCTAAAGCAGGTGTAAATAACCCATTATTCTTATTAGATGAGATTGATAAGGTTGCATCGACTAACCGTGGTGATCCAGCATCTGCCTTACTTGAAGTATTAGATCCAGAGCAGAACAATAGCTTTGAAGATAACTACTTAGAAATTGAGTATGACCTATCAAATGTAATGTTTGTAACTACTGCAAACTCTTATAACATTCCAGGTCCATTACTTGATCGTATGGAGATTATCGATCTTTCATCTTACACTGAAGATGAGAAGTTCCATATTGCAAAGGAGCACTTACTACCTAAGCAGTATCGTTTAGCTAATACCTCAGAAAAAGAGATATCAATTGATGATGAGACCTTACTTCACATCATCCGTTACTACACTCACGAAGCAGGTGTGCGTGAGCTTGAGCGTACCTTAACTGAGCTTATCCGTAAGCGCATTAAAGAGATGTTAATTAAATCTCCTAATGCTAAGAGCTTTAAGCCAACTAAGATCACCATTGATGATGTTCATCAAATGTTAGGACCTGAGAAGTTTGACTTCACCTCAAAACTTAAAGAGAGCAAGGTGGGTATTGTAAACGGCTTATCTTGGTCAACTTTAGGTGGCGACATCCTTCAGTTAGAAGCTGTAGCTAATGTAGGTAAAGGCAAACATCAGCTCACTGGTAAATTAGGTGATGTTATGAAGGAGTCTATTTCAACTGGTATTACTGTTGTCAGAACCTTAGCTAATGATTTACATTTAAATCAAGACTTCTTTGAAAAATCTGATTTACATGTGCACGTACCAGAAGGTGCTGTTCCAAAAGATGGCCCATCAGCAGGTGTTGGTATGGTGACAGCTGTAGTTTCTGCATTAACTGGCAACCCTGTACGCCGTGATGTAGCTATGACAGGTGAGATCACCTTGCGTGGTGATGTCCTACCAATTGGTGGTTTAAAAGAGAAATTACTTGCTGCAATGCGCGGTGGTATTAAGACCGTGATGATCCCTAAAGAGAATGAAAAAGATCTTTGGGATATTCCTAAGATTGTTCAAGAGAAGATGACTGTAAAACCAGTAAGTCGTATTGAAGAAGTTTTAAAGACAGCTTTAGAGCATGATCCTTACACCTTTATTCCAACTACACCTTGGGCTTTAAAGGAAAAGAAGGTTGCTAAAAAGAAGGCAAAACCTACTGAAAGCGAGAACATCGTTTTATAGTTTCAAAGTTTAAATTATCCATCTTAAAGCCTTAGCCTATAAACTAGGGCTTTGTAGGCTTAAAAGAGTAATTATTTATGGCTGATTTTGATAAAAAGGGTACAGCAGAGGCTGAAGCACAAGATAGCGCATCATTTGTGCAATTTGATGATGATAAAAAGGCAGCAGAAGAAGCTGCTAAAGCAAACACCATCGATGATGAGATCCACAAGATCTTAAGTTCTGCAGATGGTTTAATTAAGGTTTTAGAAAAACTCTCACCTGAGGTTAACTCTGGTAAAGTTGTAAATGAAGAGGCCTTTTTAAAAATCATCAAGCCTTTGTGTGTAAGTGTTGAAAATACCTTACCCATGCTTTTAGAGTGCGTAGATAATCTTGAGTATTTAAAAGATGATAACTCATTTGTTGTAAGACAGAAGATTGCGCATATTGAAGATGATCTCTTACCACCTCTTTTAGACTATATTCGTACTCACGATAAGAAAAATAAATAGCTAAAATACGGGGCCTAATCACTAAATTAGGCCTTATTTTTTAGAAAATCGCTCTTAATAAAAATTCAAATTCTCCTCATATCTCTCTCAATTTTTCTCAAATTAAGCTCCATCAAGGACTTTAAATAATTAGTAATGATTATTAAATTAGACAAAAAATGGCGCAAATGGCTTTGCTAAGCCACTTTTTTAGCAAAAAAATTAAGATATAGATCATGTTTTTATAATATACATCTATATACACTGATAAACACGTGCATAATACATACAGCCTTTGTATTAAGGCCCAAGTAAATCAGAAAAAACACAATTTAACAAACCAAGTTAGGAGTGCATTGTGAATAAGAGTCAATTAGTTGAGAGCATCGCTAAAAAGTCAGGTTTAACCAACAAGGATTCAGCAGCTGCTGTTAATGCTTTCTTAGAGTCAGTTAAAGAGTCTCTATCAAAGGGTGAGGCTGTAACTCTAATCGGTTTTGGTAGCTTCTTAGTACGTGACAGAGCAGCTCGTTCTGGCCGTAACCCACGTACAGGCAAGGTTGTAGACATCCCTGCAGTTAAGGTTCCAGCATTCAAGGCTGGTAAGCCATTAAAGGATGCAGTTAACAAGTAATCTTTGCTAACGCTACAAAAGATCCTTGAAGAGCAAAAATCTTCGAGGATTTTTTTTGTCTTTTTCAAAGCTTAAAAGTCATAGCGAATTCAAAAATTAAAAACAGCCTACAAAGATTAAAAAAATCTTTAAAAATGTGGCTTTAAATGGTGTCTGAACGCGCCTTGCAATTTTAATTAAGCTCAATTTTTTATATAATTGACGAAGTTTTTAGTTGAAGCAAGGCTTCGGAGAATAATTAAATGTTAACAGACAAGTTGCGTGATGGTGCGCACGGTAAAGTTTTCAAGATCTTATTTTGGATCATTATCCTATCTTTTATTTTTGCAGGTGTAGGTAATTACTTAATTCCTCGTCTTGATAATAGCCCTGCTAAGATTGGTGATTATAAGATTGGTGTTGAACAGTGGAATGGTCAATATCAAGATCAAACTCGTCAATTACAGCGTCAGTATGGTGCAGCTGTATCAAAGTTATTTGAAAATCCTGAGTACGTTAAAGCAATGCGTCTTCAGGTATTAGAGCGCATTATTGATAATGTAGCGCTAAGCACTGTAACCTTAGATCAAGGTATCCGTGTAGGTGATGAGCAAGTTAAAGATGCAATTCGTAAAGAAAAAGCTTTCTTTAAAGACGGTAAGTTCAATAACGATTTATTCGTAGCATCAGTTAAGAACATGGGCTCAA
Organism: uncultured Succinatimonas sp.; assembly: GCA_900316375.1. Taxonomy (GTDB): domain Bacteria; phylum Pseudomonadota; class Gammaproteobacteria; order Enterobacterales; family Succinivibrionaceae; genus Succinivibrio. The sequence continues at coordinate 8,289 of ONCS01000197.1, forward strand.
GCCCTGATCACTTTGCAGAGCAAATCCGTGCTTCATTAGTACAAGATACTCTAGCAAATCCAATTATCTTATCTCAAGCTCAAGCTTTCCCTTATGAAGTTGAAGAGTTAGCTAAGTTATTAACTCAAGAGCGTGTTGTAGATACCTATACAGCTGACACTAAGGCTATTGCAAAAGACATTACTGTCTCAGATGATGAGGCAAAAGCTTACTACGATAAGAACCATGATACTTTCATGAAGCCATCTCAAGTTCAGTTTAGCTATATTCTTTTATCTGCAAAAGACTTAGAGAAGAATGTAGAAGTAACTGATGAGGCTTTAGATGAGTACTACAATCTAAACTCAACAGACTTTGCCATCCCTGAAAAGCGTGTTTGCTCTCAGATCTTAGTTAAGGCAACTACTGAGAATTTTGAACAAAAAGCAAAAGAGGCTTTAGCTAAGTTACAGTCTGGTGCTTCATTTGAAGAAGTAGGTGCACAGTATTCTGATGATAAAGACTTTGCTAAATCAAAAGGTTCATTAGGTGAGCTTGAAAAAGGCTCTTTATCACAGCAACTTGACATCGCTTTATTTGCTATCAAGGATAAAGGTCAATACTCTCCTGTAGTTATTGATAACGCTGGTGCTCATATCTTAAAGCTAGACGATATTATTGCATCTAAGATCCCTTCATTAGCTGACATTAAAGATGAAGTTACTTCAAAGTTTGTACAAAGCAAAGCTATGGAAATGTACAACGAGAAGTCACAGACTTTATCAAACGTATCATACGAAAAACCTGATTCACTAGATGATTCAGCAAAGGAAGTTGGCGTTGAAGTTAAACAGTCTGGCGTGGTATCACTAGGTGATAAGTCACTTGCATGGCCTTTAAACGACGATGAAGTTCAAAAGGCAGCTTTCAATGAGACTAACCGTACTTCAAATCAAAACTCTCCTGTTGTAAATCTATCGGACAGCGCTTGCTTAGTATTAAATGTAAGTGATTACCAAGATGCTAAGTTAGAGGCATTTGACACTGTTAAGGATAAGGCAATTGAGCTTGCTAAATCTTCAAAGGTTAATGAAGTTGCAAGAAAAGCTCTAGAGTCTATCAAAACTGCAGTAAAAGAGGGCAAAGAGGTTAAGGCTGAGGCCAACATCAAAGTTCAAAGCGATGTCGTAGTTCCTCGTAATAGCCCTAACTTTGATGAGCTATTTAGCCTATCAGTTTTTGCAATTCCTAATACAAAATTAGATAGCACTATTACTTCCATAAAGGGCGAACCAACCTTAGCAGTACTTAAGGAAGTTCGTCAAAATGATGAAGATCTAGATAAATATACCGACTTAATTCGCACACAATTAGTGCAATTTAAACAGAATAAAGCAAATTCTATGCTCTATTTAGGTGCAAGAGAAAATTGCGATGTTGAGTATAACGAAGCAGCAATTAACCTTGTAATTCAACAAAATAGCTCTGCAGAATAGCCCTATTTTGTAAAAAAATTCACTGTTATTTGAAAAAGCCTCGCTCTTTACTAGAGCGGGGCTTTGTATTTTAATAGCTACATAAAAATTACAAGGAATTAGATATGAACATTCACGAATATCAAGCTAAAGAGATCTTCAAACAATATGGTCTTCCTGTAGCTCCTTTTTATGTAAGTACCAAGGCAACAGGTATCGGTAAGGCTGCTTATGAATTAGATGGTGGCCCATTTGTAGTTAAGTGTCAGGTTCACTCAGGTGCTCGTGGTAAAGCAGGTGGTGTTGCATTAGTTAACACTCCAGCTGAAGCTGAGGCCTTTGCCGCAAAGTGGTTAGGTAAGAGATTAGTTACCCGTCAATCAGGCCCACATGGTAAACCTGTAAACCGTATCTTAATTGAAAAGGCAACTGATATTGCTCGTGAGTTATATGTATCAGCAACTATTGATAGAGCGACTGCTCATTTAACCATCATCGCATCTGAAGCTGGTGGTATGTCAATTGAAGAGTTAGCTGTTACCAATCCTGAAAAGATTTTAAAGGTAGCTATAGATACTTTAACTGGTCCTCAGCCATATCAAGGCCGTGAGCTTGCTTACAAGCTTGGTTTACAAGGTAAGCAAGTAAATCAATTTGCAAAGATCTTCTTAGGCATTTGCAAGATGTTCTTTGAAAAGGATTTATCACTAGTTGAGATTAACCCTCTTGTAGTTACCAAGCAAGGTGACTTACTTTGCTGTGATGCTAAGATCAACACTGATCCATATGCAGCCTACCGTCACCCAGAGCTTGCTGATTTAGATGATCCTTCTCAAGAAGATCCTCGTGTAGCTCGCGCAGTAGTAGCAGGCTTTAGCTATGTACCACTTGAAGGTAACATCGGTTGTATGGTTAATGGTGCAGGTCTTGCTATGGGCACCATGGATATTATTAAAAACTTAGGCGGAGCTCCTGCTAACTTCCTAGATGTAGGTGGTACTGCAACTAAAGACCGCGTAATGGAAGCTTTCAAGGTAATTTTAGAAGATCCTAATGTTAAGTGCATTATGGTTAATATCTTTGGTGGTATCGTCCGTTGCGATATGATTGCCGATGGTATTAAAGGTGCTGTTGAGGAAATTAAGATCAACGTACCGGTTGTAGTGCGTCTTGAAGGTAACCAAGCACATGTAGGTGAGCAGATCTTAAATGAATGTGGCTTGAACATTGTCTCAGCACGTGATTTAAGACAGGCAGCAACACTAGCAGTTCAGGCAGCAAAGGCTTAAGGATTTAATATGAGTATTCTAATTAACAAAGATACTAAGGTTATCTGTCAGGGTATTACAGGTTCTCAGGGCACTCAACACTGCGAGCAAATGCTTGAGTATGGTACTAAGCTTGTAGGCGGTGTAACCCCAGGCAAAGGCGGTATTACTCACCTAGGTGTACCTGTATTTAACACTGTAAAAGAAGCTGTTGCAGCAACTGGTGCTACAGTATCTATGGTTATGGTACCTCCTCCATTTGCAGCTGACTCAATCTTAGAGGCAATTGATGCTGGCCTTGATTTAGTTGTATGTATCACAGAAGGAATTCCGGTGTTAGATATGCTAAAGGTTAAGGCAAAATTAAATACCACCAAGACTGTTTTAATTGGACCTAACTGCCCAGGTCTATTAACCCCTGATGAGTGCAAGATTGGTATTATGCCTCAATCAATCTTTAAAAAAGGTAAAGTTGGTATCGTCTCTCGATCTGGAACCTTAACTTATGAAGCTGTAAAAGAGACAACAGAAGCCGGCTTTGGTCAGTCAACTTGCGTAGGTATCGGTGGTGATCCTGTACAAGGCTCAAACTTTGTGGATATGTTAAAGCTTTTTGAAAACGATCCTGAAACTGAGGCTGTTGTCTTAGTAGGTGAAATTGGTGGTACAGCTGAGCAAGATGCTGCTAAGTTTATTAAGGAGCATATGACAAAACCAGTTGTAAGTTATATCGCCGGAGCTTCAGCTCCAAAAGGCCAAAGAATGGGACATGCTGGTGCTATTATCTCTGGTGGTAATGCAACAGCTGCTGCAAAACAACAAGCTTTGCGTGAGGCCGGTGTTACTGTAGTTGCAACTGCAGCTGACATTGCTGATGGCTTACGTGAGGCAACTGGTTGGAATTAGCAAAGCCTTAAATAGCTCAAAGATTAACTAGAAAATCAAAGCATCAAAGGAGAGCATACCAAGTGTTCTCCTTTTTTTATCTAATTTGCAAACTTCATCGAAATTAAAGCTTAAATAAAATCATAGATTTTTGTAAAATAGAGAGAGTATTAAAGGAGTTTATATGAAAAAGACTATTGCTGCATTAGTTTTAGGCCTAAGTGCTGTATCAGTTGCTAATGCTGATGTCATGATTGATGTAAGAAACGATACCTCTGATGATTGCTCTCTTGCAATTAATGCTCGTACTGATAAGACTAAGTGGGTTACTCAAGGTTGGTATGTGTTTGCCTCTGGTGAAGAAGCTCCAATCATTTTAAAGGGCATTAACGATATCCATAATGTTTACATCTACAATGATTGCAAGAAGAATGTAACCTCTCCTAAGACTGAAACTAAGAAAGCATGGGTTAAGAGCAACTATAAGTTTGTAGATGATACCCCTCGTGAGAAGGAGCCTGGTTACGAGGAAGTTACCTTCGAGCGTATTCAGTCTGATAAATACCAAATTCAAAACTAAGATTAAATTCCTTAGTTTTAAAGGCCTTAGCAGAGATGTTAAGGCTTTTTAATTTTTTAGGTTTTGCAAAATAGCGGTAAAAATAAGTTTGGCATATATTGTGCTATATACATATTAGTAATGGAAAAAGGTGGCAAGTATTGCCACTTTCGGAGGTTAATATGTCAGCCACAATATCTCGTACTGATTTAAGTTCTTTGCAAGGTTTAAATGCAACGAGCTTAAATCCTATCAATGGCTACAGTGAAGATAGTAAGTCAGGTGCCGACTTTGCTAAAGCTTTAGCAATTTTAAATGGCAATGCTAGCTCCTCTAATAGCTACTTAAATCAAGATCCAAAAGGTCAGTTGTTAGATTCAGGCTTTACCTTAGAGCTAGATGAAAATAGTGATACAGTAACTGTAAAAGAAGAACCATCAAAGCTTGAAGAGCGCTTTGCAGCTTTATATAACAAGCCAACAGCAGATGATTATGCTGTGCTTGAGTCAAATCCTACTCAGTCTGATTTCTCTATATTAGATACCTTAGGTGATGGCTTAATGTTTGCCGCTAAAATTGCCGCAAGTGGCTTTTTAAAAGGTGTGCTTTAATATCTTTAAAGAAGGCTAGGGGATCCTAGCCTTAATTTTTCTAGCCTAAAGCCACATCTAAAATCATCATCAATAAAAATCCACTAAGTACCGATAAGGTACCTTTATCAGAATTTTCTAAATCGTGAGCTTGAGGGATCAACTCTTCGACAATTACATACATCATGGCACCTGCAGCAAAGGATAAGAACCATGGAAGTAATGGTGCTACAGATTCTGCTAAAAGAACAACTAGAACAGCTGCTATAGGCTCTACAATACCTGATAGGCTTCCTAATACAAAGGCTTTAAAGCGTCCCATGCCTCCTGCAAAGTATGGCATGGAAACCGCTGCACCTTCAGGGATATTTTGAAGACCTATACCTAAGGTTAAAACCGCGGTGGCACTTAGTAAACTATTACCAAGTGATGATGATGCTATTGCTACACCTACTGCCATACCCTCTGGAATATTGTGAATGGTAATTGCTAAGAATAACAAGGTGTGTTTGCCAAGTGTAGATTTTGGTCCTTCAGGTGAGTGTGACATTACATGTAGGTGAGGCATGCATTTATCTAACATAATTAAAAAGGCTACACCTAAGATAAAGCCGCCTACCACCGGCACAAGTCTTTGATTACCTACGCCGTCTGATGCATCTAAAGCAGGAATAATTAAGCTAAAGATAGAGGCTGCGAGCATGATACCTGCGCTAAAGCCTAAAGCTAATTGCATATAGAGCTTTTGATCGCGTTTAGCTTCTTTTATAAAGAAAACTAAAGCAGAGCCTAGAGTGGTACATAAATAGGTAAAGCCACCTGCTAGCATTGCCATTAAGATGATCTTAGAATAATCCATAACTTCTCTTTAATACTAACTTATTGTAATTTATTACTTTTATAATTATCTTAACACATAAAAGATATAAGTTAGAATAAGCTAACTATAAAAGTAATGTTTCTAGGTACATTATAGTAAGGAAAAGAAAATTGATTTGTGAGTAGGCTGTAATTTAGGCTAGGGAGCCTAGCCTAAATAAGATTAACCTAGAGCCACATCTAGGAACATCATCAGTAAGAAACCAGCAAGAACACTTAAAGTACCCTTATCGTCATTATTCATGCCATGGGATTGCGGAATTAACTCCTCAACTACCACGTACATCATGGCACCTGCTGCAAAGGATAAGAACCATGGTAAATATTGACTAATTGCATTAGCACTTAAAACCACGGCAACGGCTGCAATTGGCTCAACAATACCTGAGAGTGAGCCTAAGATAAAAGCTTTAAACTTACTCATGCCATGAGCATAGTAGGGCATAGACACAGCTGCACCTTCAGGTAAGTTTTGAAGACCAATACCTAAGGCTAAAACGGCAGTGGCGCTAATTAAACTGTTACCCATAGAAGCTGATGCGACAGCCACACCAATTGCCATACCTTCTGGGATATTGTGGATAGTGATTGCTAAGAATAATAGGGTATGCCTTCCAAGACGGGATTTAGGACCTTCTGGTTCATGTGATAGAGCGTGTAGGTGAGGTAAAGTTTTATCTAAGATAATTAAGAAAGCTACACCTGCAACAAATCCTCCCATAATTGGGATAAATCTTGCGATACCTAAGTTCTCAGTGGCATTTAGTGCAGGAATGATCAGACTAAAGATAGATGCTGCGAGCATGATACCAGCACTAAAGCCTAATGCTAATTGCATGTAGATCTTTTGATCACGCTTTGCCTGAGAGATGATAAAGACAATACCAGAACCTATGGTGGTACAGAAATAGGTGAATCCTCCGGCAAGTAATGCCATGAGAGTCATTTGAAACATTGTCATATTTGTATTCTTCTATTGTGTTCTTTGTTTTATTTTGCTCAATTTGTTTTTGTGTTTGGTAAATTGCATTTTTACCGTTAAAATGAGCAGTATCATTTTAGATCAGAAAAACAGTTTAGATTATGCCTAGCGATACTTATTTAGTTCCAGATTTAAAAAAAGGTGAGATTCACCGTACTGAGCTTGTAGTTAAGAAAAGCCGTTTTATTACCTCAATTGCCAGAACCAAAGGTGTTGATGAGGCTAAAGCTTTTATTGCTAAAGTAACTGAAGAATTCTCTGATGCTAGACATAATTGCTTTGCTTATAACGCCGATAAACCTGGTACTTCTGGTTACGCTGGTTGCTCTGATGATGGCGAGCCTCATGGCACTGCAGGTCAACCTATGCTTAATGTGGTTTTACATTGCGATGTAGGTGAGATCACTGCTGTTGTAACCCGTTATTTTGGTGGCATCTTATTAGGTACCGGTGGTTTAGTTAAAGCTTATCAAGATAGTGTTAAAACTTGTCTTGAAAGTTTAAATACAACTAACATGGTCTTAATGGATTGCTATGAGATTGTCATTGATCACTCGATGGTGACCTTAGTACAAAGACTTATCAAATCTTTAAATATTCAAATTCTAAATCAAGAGTACACTGATAAAGTTAAATACACTTTAGATGTGCCACTAGATAGTGCTGAGCAACTAAAAGCTCAGGTTACACAACTCTCGTCAGGACGCGCTGAAATCAAAAAGTTAAGCTAAGGCCTTTAATAAGAAAATTTAAAATCTAACATTATGAAAATTTAATATTGTATTTTAAATTTTTTAATTTTACTTATTAAAAAATCATCTATAATTAAGATTAAGATAACAATGCTTACAAGAGGCAGATCATGCTTAATCTTAAATATCAAAGAACCATAGCTACATCGGTAAAAAAAGCAAGTGAACTTTTCAAAGTGGTTCTAATCACAGGCCCTCGTCAAGTTGGTAAAACCACTTTATTGCGTTCTTTGATGGAAAAGGACAGAGCATACGTCTCTTTAGATGATCCTTTTGCTCTAGCCTTAGCTAAAAATGATCCTGAGGCTTTTTTTCAAAAATATAAACTTCCAATTTTAATTGATGAAGTGCAACGCGCACCTGAACTTTTTATTCACATTAAAAGACTAGTTGATGAAATTGATAAAAAAGGACAAGTTTGGATCACAGGAAGTCAGATCTTCTCGCTTATGCAAGGTGTTTCAGATTCTCTAGCAGGACGTGTGGCTGTATTAAGTTTATTAGGCTTTTCTCAAGCTGAAAAACAAAATGATTGTGAGCGAGAACTCTTTACCCCTGAAATGGGAGTTGATACTCAAAGAAAAATCTTAACTAAAGAAGAGATCTTCGATGAGATTGTAAAAGGCTCATATCCAGATATGGTTCTACAAAGCGATCCATACATGTTCTTTACATCTTATATCAGCACTTATCTTGAGCGCGATGTTAGGGAAATTACCAATGTTCAAGATTTAACCACCTTTGCTAATTTCATGAAGATCTTAGCCTCTCGTACTAGCCAAGTTTTAAACTATTCTGACATTGCTAATAATCTGCATATTACCGTGCCTACTGTAAAACGTTGGGTATCAGTTTTAGAAACTACAGGTTTGATTGTATTGCTGTATCCATATTCACGCAACGTAAGTCAGCGCAGTATTAAAAGTCCAAAACTTTACTTTACAGATACTGGTCTTTGCTCATTTTTACTAGGAGAGGATTTAACTGGAAGTATGCTTATGAATATGAGCTATAGTGGAGCTTTGTTTGAAAACTATGTGGTGTCAGAGGTATATAAATCCTTCTATCACCATGGTAGAGTTCCTAATTTATACTTCTATAGAAGCGAGAATAACACAAAGGAAATTGATTTAGTTTTAGAAGCTCGTGGCAAAGTCCATCCTATTGAGATTAAGCAGTCATCAAATCCAGATATCAAAATGACTAAAGCTTTTGAGTTAATCGATGAGAAAGTGCGAGGGCGTGGTTGTATTATCTGTAATTGCAGTGAAGTTCATCCATTAAGTAAAGATGTAGTTGCCATTCCTGTAAGTTATATCTAATTGTCACTTCCTAAATAAATTGCGCCTTGTATTTCTACAAAGCGCAATCTCAAGTATAACTTAAACTAATACTTTGTTAAGCCTTTGGCTCTTTAATTCTAATCAGAGCATTCGATAAGATAGCTACGATACCACCAGTGGTAATACCTGATGAAAATAGTGAAGAAATTGATTTAGGGAATTGCTGTAATACATCTGGTACAAGTTCAACTGATAGACCAAATGAGAAACTTAAAGCCATCACTAAAATCGCCTTTCTATCCATCTTCTGAGTAGAGATGATCTTAATACCAGCTGCTGCTACGGTACCAAACATCAATAAAGTAGCACCACCTAATACAGGATCAGGAATTAAAGAGAAGATTTTACCTACAGCTGGGAAGATACCTAGTAGTACTAAGAAGCCTGCGATAAAGAAACCTACGTAACGTGAAGCTACACCTGTTAACTGAATCATGCCATTATTTTGCGCAAAGATTGAGTTAGGGAAGGAGTTTAAGCAACCTGATAACATAGAGTTAAAGCCGTCAGCTAAAATACCCCCAGAGCTGCGCTTTTGGAATTTAGAACCATCAATTGGCTGACCCGAAATTAAAGAGTTAGCAGTGATATCACCGTAAGCTTCAATTGCTGTAATTAGATACACAATACCTAAGCCAATGATTGCTGAAGGGTCAAAGGTAATACCATACTTAAATGGCATTGGAATATTGATACCACCGTAGCTTTCAATCTGACCAAAATCAATACGACCTAGGAAGTAAGCTACTACAAAGCCTACAATTAAGCCAAGCACAATTGAGCTCATACGTAAGAACTTATTTGAGCTTCTATTAAAGAATAAAATAGTTACGATAACTAAAGCTGCAAGACCTAGGTTTTCAAAAGAACCAAAGGTACCGTTTGACATAGCGCCAAAGCCACCGGCACAAGAGATCACGCCTACTTTAATTAAGCTCAAACCAATTAAGGTAACTACCACTCCTGATACTAATGGGGTGATGATCTTTCTTGTGTAACGTAAGATGCGGCTAACGAACATTTCAACTACAGATCCAGAAATTACTGCACCAAAGATTGCAGCAAGGCCACCATTTAAACCTGCACCAATAATAGGTGAGATAAATGAAAATGAGGTACCTTGAATACAAAGTAGACCACAACCAATTGGGCCTATCTTACGGCACTGAATAAAAGTTGAAATACCTGAAGCCAACAAAGACATTGAAATTAGAAAAGAGGTTGTTTCTAAATCAAGCTTTAAGGCACCAGCGATAATCAATGGTGGGGTAATAATTGCCACAAAGATTGCTAGTAAGTGCTGGAAAGCTGCAAATAAAGTCTCTTTTAAAGGAGGTCTATCTTCAAGTTGATAAATAAGCTCTGCTTGATAATTAGCCTTTTCCATATCTTGTTCTTGAAACTTCTCATGAGTTTCATTGTTTTGGATATCAGACATGATTATTCACCTTTGAACTTGATTTGGCAGTTATCAAGGCTATCGATAATTGCAAGAGATTCAACTTGGAAACCGCTATTACGTAAGAAGTCGCCACCATGTTGGAATGACTTTTCAATGATAAAGCCCATGCCAGCAAGCTCAGCTCCTGCTTGTTTTACTAAATCAATAATGCCTTTAGCAGCATTGCCATTAGCTAAGAAGTCATCGATGAATAAGACTTTATCACCTTGGTGTAAGAAATCCTTTGAGCAACATACTGAGTATGATTTGTTCTTAGTAAATGAGAAAACTTCAGTTACTAGCATATCGCCCATGGTTGAAGGCTTTTTCTTTTTAGCAAAAACTACAGGAACATTTAGAAGAAAACCTACCATGATAGCAGGAGCAATGCCTGATGCTTCAATAGTTAAGATCTTGTTGATCTCTTTGTTTGCAAAGCGACGTACAAACTCAATTGACATTGATTGCAGTAAAGTTGGATCGATTTGGTGATTAACAAATGAATCAACCTTTAGAATACCACCATCAAGACATACACCATCTTTTTTGATGCGCTCTACTAATGGTGCAAATGGTTTGTAAGTATTAGCCATGTTAACCTCTATGTTTTGAAATCTTAGTAAGCTTAAATTTGCAAAGATTTTAATACTTCTTTTGCAAAATTCTTAAACTTGCCTAGTAAAAATTCTGTTTTAAATTGCTTGAAAATACTAACTTCTTGAATAAGCTTAAATTACTTTTTCACAAATGAAATAGCACCATCAGTCTTGCCAACTAATTGTGCATCCATGTCGTGCTCATCGTGACCTGTGATGACAGCTTTAACCACATCACCAACTTCTACGCCTTTAGCGTTTTCAATGGTGATCACACCGTCGATATCAGGAGATTCATATTTAGAACGACCTACTGCGGTACCATCGTCTGATACATAGTCAATAAGCACTTGATATTCTTTACCCATACGAGCTTCTAATTTGTCATAGCTAATCTTAGCTTGAGTTTCCATTAAAAGCGCAGCTCTTTCTTCACGGATTTGCTCATCAACAGGATTTAAGTATGAGTTAGCAGTAGCACCATCAACATCAGAGTATGGGAAACAACCAACTCTATCTAATTTAGCTTCCTTAATAAAATCTAAAAGCTCATTAAATTGAGTCTCAGTTTCTCCTGGGAAGCCAGCAATAAAGGTTGATCTAATTGCAAGATCAGGGCAAACCTTACGCCAAGCCTCAATTGATTTTAAGGTCTTTTCAATATTGCCAGGACGCTTCATAGCACGCAAAATGGTTGGATTTACGTGTTGGAAAGGAACGTCTAAATATGGAAGTACTAAACCTTCAGCCATTAAATCTACAACACGGCTAGCTTCATCTGAAGGGTATACGTAGTGTACACGCACCCAACGTTTTAGCTCGCCTAATTGACGAAGTAGGGAAGATAATGATGGTTTGTTCTTTAAGTCCTGACCATAATCAGAGCTATCTTGAGCAATGACTAAAAGCTCTTTGACGCCACGGCGAACTAAATCTGTTGCCTCGGTTAAAATCTGCTTTGGCATACGTGAACGTAATGGACCACGTAAAGATGGAATAATACAGAATGAGCAGTGGTGACGACAGCCTTCTGCAATCTTTAAGTAAGCATAATGAGGAGGAGTTAACAACACACCTGATTGACGTACTTGTTGACGACACTCCTCTGGTGGCATACCAACTAATGAGACAATGCCACGAATTACAGTAGCTCTCATACCAGGACCATAGACAGCAGCTACTTGTGGGTAGCGATCCATAACTACCTTAGCACGAGCACCTAAACAGCCTGTGACAATTACTTTGCGTGCATAATTTAAAGCCTCACCAATTGCTTGCATGGACTCTTCAACAGCAGGTCCTATAAAGCCACAAGTGTTGACGACGACTACATCACATTGACTGTATTCATTTTCAATTTGGTAGCCCATGGCAATTAAAGCAGAGGTTAAACGCTCAGCATCAACTAAGTTTTTTGCACAGCCTAAGGATACTAGGCCAATTTTAGGTGTTTTTTGTTGCATGAAATCTTTAAAATTTTGTTAGTTGAACAATGTTTAAAAGACAAACTGTCTTAGAAAAGTTAACTACTTGATTTTACAAATTTTATCTTTTCTAAAACAGCTTAAAAAACGTATTTTAAGATACGCAAAAGCCAGGCATACACCTGGCTTTATAAAACTAAATAAAATTAGTTCTTGAAAGCACCTTGTAGAGGTGGAACTACTTGCTTCTTACGGCTCATTACGCCAGGTAACCACATGGTATCTGACTTAGTAGCACCTAGTGCCTTTAGAACGGTATCTTCATCATCTGATACAACGTAGATCTCAGAGCCTTCCTTCATGATGTCAGTTAGAACTAACATAGCAGTGTTGCGGCCTTCTGACTTGATAACAGCTAGCTCATCTTTTAAAGCCTTCTTTAAGTCAGCTGATACCATATCTAAAGAGATTAACTCTAAAGCACCGATACCAACTTTCTTACCGTTCATATCGAAGTCTTTGAAGTCACGGAAGATTAAGTCACGTGGAGATGCTGATAAATCTGATTTTGCCTTGAACATTTCCATGCCTAAAGCGTTGATATCAGTAACGCCAGCAATCTTTGCTAGATCAGCTGCTGCCTTCTTATCAAACTCAGTGCAGGTAGGTGACTTGAATAAAACAGTGTCTGATAGGATAGCGCATAGCATGCCACCTGCGATATCAGCAGGAATTGAAACATTGTAGTAGTCTGCTACCATCTTAACGATAGTGTTAACGCAACCAAAAGGTTGGATCCAAGCCTCAATAGGAGCATCTGAAGTGCAATCACCTAGTTTGTGGTGATCAACGATACCTAAAAGCTTAGCCTTTGAAAAATCTTCAGGTGCTTGAGCTAGATCTGAGTAGTCAACTAAGTAAATCTCTTTACCTTCAACTGAGGTTACAACCTCTGGAGCTTGTAACTTGAAGTGCTCTAAAACAAACTTGGTCTCAGGAGCTGGATTGCCTTGAGCAGCTGCCTTTGCCTTGATGCCACGAGCGTTTAATACGTGAGCATAAGAAATTGCAGAAATAATTGAATCAGTATCTGGGTTCTTGTGACCTAAAACTAAAGTCTCAGCACTCATTGAATTTTCCTCAATAATATAAAGTGTGGTACGAAAAATAATAATTCTCTATTATACCGTGAATGCAGTCTTTTGTATAAGGCTTAGGCAAAATTAAGCGCAAAAATTACTCAATTTAAAAGCTTTTTTGAGCCTATTTCTAGCTAAATTACAGCTTTTACAGTTTGATTGTGAATAAGCTAATTTTTCAAGAAAATGAAACGCATAAGTACACGATATTAACTTTTGACTATTTTCTTTAAGATTAACATTAAAATTGCAAGGCAAAAGCCTTTTTAATACTGTGTTTTTTGTTAGAATTGCACTCAATTATTTTGTTAAGAAAAGTTTGTTTTAACCATTATGAATTTACCTAAGTTATTTAAAAAGTCTTTAATTGTTTGTTCATTATCATTCATGTCTTTAAATGCAACATTTGCTGAAGATATCAACTTAAAAGAGATTGTTGATAGCTGCAACGCAGGGGATATTGATAACTGTTTTTTAGCAGGAACTCTTTTAATTGAAGGTACAGATGTTGAAAAGGACTCTTTAACAGGTGTGAAGTTGGCTGAAAAAGCTTGTACTAAAGGATTAAGAGAAGCTTGTTCATACTTAGGTGAAGAGTATTTAACCGGTAAACACTTAAAAGCTAATTCAAATCAAGCTGCTTACTACATTGAGCTTGCTTGTAACGCTGGAGATATGTACAGCTGTGCGGTCTTTGGTTCAATGTCAGCTAAAGGTTTAGGTGTACGTCGTGATTTAGAAAAGGCTGCTAGCTTATTTACAAAATCTTGTGATGGTAATGAGTCATTTGGCTGCTTACTCCTTGCTAAGATGCATCAAGATGGCTTTGGTGTAAATCAAGACTTACAAAAGGCTATAACTCTTTTAGATAAGGCTTGCTCTTTAGAAAACGATGAAGCTTGCAAACAAAAAGAAGAGCTAATAAGTAAGCTTAAAGTTAAGAAATAAGCCTTAAGAGCTTCTTTAACTTATTGAAAGTACAAATTTTTTAAAGTTCTAAGCATTTTTGTACTACAATGCTCATACTGCTTAATTTAAGGTTTGTGCATTAAGTCAATTTTGCTTGAATAACAAAGTCACATGAGTCGTTTTAATTTAGTTAACCAATCACTTCTAGCTATTTGCTCTTTATACGCAGGAACAAGTGTCGCTATTACCATGCCAGCTCCACCTCCTGAGCTTCCTGATACCTTAACTAAATTTAGAACCCTAGAGCAAATCAATGAAAATAAAACTAGGGAAAATGACTCACTTATGCCTTTTACAGAAAACGTTGAAATTGAATCAGCTCCATTTGTACCAGGCGATGATACAGCAGGTATTGTAAGACTTGATACTGTATACACAGCAGAAGCTACCATAGGTGTACCTAATCTTGGGGCTAGCATTGTTAGAATTTACGATTTAGAAGGTGTTCCTTTTGAAATTTCATCAGTGCGCTGTGAAAATCAAGGCTTTTTAGCAGAGGTGACTGCAAGCCCTTATGAGCTTTTAATTAAGCAAAATTTAGGTGCTTCAACTACTAAGATGGTAGTTACCTTAGAAAATTATGACAATCCTTTAGTGTTCTCATTAACTCCAGTCAAACTAGTCCGTGATGAGATCGCCATTAACACTATCATCAATACTATAAAAGTCAAAAGCTACACTAACGCACAAGGCTATGTTTTCCCTGAAATTCATGAAGTACCAAAGCCAAATCCAAGTGCAGAAGTGGTAAAACTTGATAATGCTGATATTAAAACTATTGAGCAAAATTTAATTGAAGCAGTTCGAGGCTTAAAAGAAAATGCTCAATAAGTTGTTATCTATTAAATCAGTTAAAAAATTCCTAATTTTATCTATCTCTGTCGCCTCATTAAGTTTTATTCAAGGCACTCAAGCTACCCAAATGGAATGTCATGGTAATGCTAAACATTGGCGTGATATTGCTTATAGCACAGGTCCTATGAGTAAGTACAAAGACTTACGCAACTGTATTGCTTGGACTGCTTATCAATTTGATCTACCTGAAGAGCTAATGTACGCCATGCTTGATGTTGAGCGCGGTCCTGTAAATGGTACTTGTAAGACTAATCGTAACGGCACTCAAGATTGTGGACCTGCTCAGATTAACGATGTGCGCTTAAAAGAGTTAAGTAAATTTAGCTTAACTAAAAATGACATTAGGTCAAAACCTTGTCATAACCTTTGGGCAATGGGTTACTTAATCCGCCGTGAAATTGAAAAAGCTCATGGTAAGATTTGGCTAGGTGTAGGTAACTACCACTATCACTATTCAGTAAACCCTGAAATTCATAATCGCTATATTCGCAAGGTTAAAAAATCTTGGCGCAAACTTAACGCAAGAATTGAAAACTACTGCACACTTAAGTAGCGCATGTGCAGCATTTCACAAAAATTTTGTCAAAATCTAATCAAAGTCCACAAAGAAATACATTGTCTGCTCAAATCATTGAAAAATAGACTAAACTTAGAAGTATCAAAGTCAGCTGTAAGATAAATTAAGGAGATACCATGAGAAGTTTGCAAAATATCATGGTGGTAATTGAACCTAAAGAATTACGACAACCCGCCTTAGAAAGAGGTCTTGCCTTATACAATTATGCTAAAGCTCATGCTTTAAAAACTGGAGCAAAAGATGAGGTAAAGATCGTAGCTGTGCTTCCGGTAACTCAAGAGCCTTGGAACATGGCATCATTACTTGCTGTTGATAGAAAGAACCTTGAGCAGGAGTATTTAAAAAAGCAGTCACGCTGGCTAAATGCTTTTTTAAGTATTAACGCTATGGGAGTTAAGATTGAGCAGAAGATCATCTACTCTCGTGAGGTGGGGAAAGATATCGTGGCTTTAGCTAAAGATATGTGCTGTGACATGATCATCAAGACTGCTGAAATCCACGGTATGCTTGATTCAGTGTTCTTCACACCTCTTGATTGGCAGATGTTACGTCATGCTCCAGTTCCTGTATGTATTGCAAAAGATCATCTTTGGGAACCAAGTGGTACTATCGCGGTAGCTGTTGATCTATCAACTGAAGAAGATGAGTTTAGTCGCTTAATTAACTTACGTCTATTACGTGAGGCTCAAAGACTAGCTTTATTTACAGGCTGCAAGATTGCTTTAATTAACGCCATTACTCCAATTGTGCCTCCAATTGCAGTAGATATCCCAGGCTACACTCCTCAAAGTATGTATGACAACGCACTAAAAGATGGTTGCAAGAAAGCTTTAGAGTTTGCCTCTCGCCATCGTATCGAAGCATCTGATTGTCATATTGCAGAAGGATCATTAGATGAGGTAATTGTAGATGAGTGTAAGAAGCTAAATCCTACGGCTTTATTCTTAGGCACTTCTGCTCGTCGTGGATTTGCTTCTGCTTTAATAGGTAATATCTGCGAGAGAGTTACTGATAACTTGTCATGTGATGTGGTGGTGATTACACCAAAGACCGTGATGAGAAATGTTCCAACTACAGAACCATCTAAATCTGTCCTATCTTAGTTTATCCAAAGACATAGCAAACTCGACAAGTCGAGTTTGCTATGTCTCTGTCTTCTTGGCAATACTGATTTTCTCTTTGAAAGAATCCTTTCTTCTTATTTCCTACCATTTTAATAGTTTTTAAGTTTTCTTAATTGAGTTAGGTTGCTTTTGCTTGTAAAATGCACTCAATTATTTCATTTAGACACAGTAAAAAAACATGCAAAACGATA
>ONCS01000198.1 GCA_900316375.1 uncultured Succinatimonas sp.
AGGACGGCAATTCCTCCACGACCTACAGAGGTCGTGGTCTCCTTGCCTTAATAAGATGAAGATGCTATCACCAAGCTTGATAAGGCCGGCAAACATACCTTTAAAGTATTGAAAGTCAAAGGTGTAAATGAGCCTATTGTAATGATGATTGATGAGAAGAACTGGGCTTTATGAGTAATGCTGCAAAGTGAGTATGAAGAGTACAGTCAAGAACCTACCACTATTGAAGATGATGGCACTATTCTTGTAAAAGAAGAGTGCTAGATATCTGTTTACTATATTTATCAGCAAAGTACACTCAAAACGGCTATAATATCGGCGTTTTCAACCAATCTACTATTTTACGATGTTATTAAAGATCATTGCCTTTTTAATGACTGCCCTAGATGGTGGTCGTCTACTCTCGATTGTTACAAGTAAATATGGTGCAGCCTTAAGTTGCATTGTACTAGGTGCACTAAATTCATGTGGTTTAGCACCAGTGCAAATGTGGCCTGCTACCATCATTGCCTTTGTCTTCTTCATGATGCAAATGGCCGTGTGCAAAAGTAAGTTCAAAGTCTTTTGGCTCACTATTCTATTTTTTGCAAGCTACGCCTTTATCTCACTATCTTGGCTTGATTTTGTATTAGAAGGTTTTGGTCAGGCACCTGCTGTAATTTCATACTTTGTGATCTTAGCTTTTGCTTGTACCTATATAGCACTTCCTTATGCTATCTTAAACGTGATTGCCTATAAGATTGCCAATAACCGCATCGGTATCTACCTTTGCTGCTTCATGCCTTTAGCTTTCATTATTAGTGATTTCTTTACAGGTTGGTTCCTAACTGGTTTTCCTTGGCTCTACTCAGGCTATAGCTGTGTTGAAGGTCCTTTAAAGAACTACGCTCCTTTTATCGGTGTACGTGGTATCAGCGCTTTAATCTATGTGCTAAGTGGTGCTGTTGCCATGACTGCAATGAGAAAGTTCTTATATTTACCAATTGCAGCGATGATCCTTTTAATTGGCGTGTTCTTAGAAGGTATTAGCTTTGTAAAACCACTTAAAGCTCTTGATGTAGTAATGGTACAAGGCAATATTCCTCAAGAGGTTAACAATGATGGCTCTAGAACTAACAGCATCATTGCTAAATACTGGGATTTAACAAAGGATCATTTAAAAGAAAATCGTCTTATCATTTGGCCAGAGTCAGCTCTTCCTATTGCTAAAGAGTTCATGCCTAATATCGTCGATGATCTAAATACGGCTTTAAAAAGCAAGAAAACAGAGCTTATTACCGGCATTTTCTCTGTAAAGGTTGCTGACAGAAAATCATTTAATTCAATTGTAAGCTTAGGTAGAGAGCAAGATGTTGATGATATCGTTGCCTATAACAAACGCGCTCTAGTACCTTTTGGTGAGATCGTGCCTTTTGCTGATATTCTAAGACAATTTGGCTCTATCTTTGTAATTCCAAACTCAAGCTTTAGCTATGGTGAAGATAATCAAGAGCCAATTAAAGCTATGGGATTATCCTTTACCCCTGCTATTTGCTATGAAGCAATCTTTCCAGATTTAATTAGACAAATGGATAGTGACAAGACCCAAGCAATTGTGATGTTATCTAATGACTCATGGTTTGGTCCTACCAAAGCCCCTGTGCAGCATTTAAACATCGCAAGAATGAGATCAATGGAGCTTAACAAGCCAATGCTACGTGATACTAACAGTGGTATTACTGCTTACATCAATGAAAAAGGTGAAGTTGTTAAGACTATGCCAACTGATGTAGAAGGAGTAGAGCAATTTGATTTTGTACCAGTTGAAGGGCAAAGCTTATTCAGTAAGTTTGGAAATCTTGGTCTATACCTAATTATGCTAATTCTTTTAGGCTTTGGCATATATGGCAGATTTGCTAAGAGAAATACTTACTATGATCAGGTAGAAAAGTTGATTAGACCTTAGTACAATCTATATTTTTGAAGATCTTAAATTTAGTATCAAGTACAATCAATATAGAGCTGAAATTATAATTAACAACAGCATTAATAAGATTCTAAAAATTTAAGTTAATATTTTGTTAGATTATAGAAAATTAAGGCAGAGTTCGTATTCTCTGCCTTTTGATATTTCTATAAAACTAGCCAAGTTATCTTATTTTTTCTTTTAGAGGTGACTTTTCCCATCTCTTTGCCAAAATTTCAAAATCTTGAAATAGGGTTTGTTTATTTTGTTTTTCTCTAATAGAAAAAATCGTACTTTTAAGTAATTTCCAATCGCGGATCATTACAGAGCAATAAGCACGTTTGTAAACTTTCTCGTCAATAATACCAGTGTTTATACCAACAGATACGAATTCTCTAAAATTAAGAACTTCAATAATATCTTTGCTTTCTGAACTTTCTAAGTCAGCCATGAAACTAACGAGATCTTTGATCGAATTTGAATTATTGTTAAGGTTTCTTGCTAAAGATACTACATGATTAACAGCGTTGTTCAGCTTATCATTTGATCTTTGATGAATGATCAAATCTAGAGTAGATTGTCTTTTATTTTCTTTGTGATTAAATACCAAAGTAAATACTGTGGCTCCTAAACCTAGAGCTAAAATAATCTCTTGGATCATTTATAAATCGTTTCCGTCCCAACCTTCACGTAATTGCATATAATCACCTCTTCTAAACTTAATTTACTACACTGATATTATAGATGAAAAAAACAAAATTATTGTGAACTGCAAAAAATAATCTATTAACGAATGCTACTTTGAAAGTAAGGAATTCATCAAATTTGATATTATTTGATAACAGTTTTGATTAAAGAAAAGTTAGATAGCAAAAGCTTATTTAGTAAGTTTGGAAATCTTGGTTTATACCTAATTATACTAATTCTTTTAGATTTTGGCTTATATGGCAGATTCGCTAAGAGAAATACTTACTACAATCAATTAGAAAAGTTGATTAGGCCGTAAGATAATCCCCCCCTAAAAATAAGAAAGGTTACTCTATATTACATTTAACGAGCAACCTTTTTTATCCTACTTCCCCGAAAATATTGTAACGTAACAACCAAGATTTTCTGATATTTTCTTTAAAAATTTATACCCAAGATCTTAGTATCTTGTTGAAATATAACGCTTTTTTTACAAAGTGTGATCTGCTCTTTAAATTTAAGAAATATTAAAT